>CADAMO010000050.1 GCA_902788995.1 Oscillospiraceae bacterium | reverse complement strand
TGTTGATTCCTGTACTTGTCTCTAACTAAAATCAGCTATTTCTCAAAGTGTTTTCCACTACCTATCCAACTGTGGAATTTACTTTGGGAATTAACGAATAAATCAAAATAAATCAAAAACAGTTCATCACGGTTTTTTTTGTGGGATGCCGCAATATCGTTTGTCGGGTTGCCCGACAGACGCACCAGCCCGTTGGGGGCGGCATCCTGACGCCCCGCATTCCGGCGTAAACAATCTTTTTATCGGTCGCCCATAGAAAAGTGCACCGCCGAAGTTTTCGGGGGACGTGATTCCGTTACGGAACCGCATTACGGGCGACAGAATGACGTCTACGGTTGGCTTTCAAATTCCTCTAAAAAGCCTTTTCCTTATCTTGATCCCGCAATTATCCGTAACAAACCACAAAAAAGCGCCGGACCGATTCGATCAGTCCGGCGCAGGCGTTTACGGGATCAGTATACCGTCTCAGCCTTCCACGGTGCAGTACATGAAGTACTTATAACCAAGCGGGTTGGAGAAGAAGCCCTTCACGTTGGAGCTGAGCATATACAGATCGGTGTAGTAGTAGATGGGGCAGATGCAGCCGGTTTCCATCAGCATGTCTTCGGCGATATGCATCAGCTGATAACGGGTGTTGTTATCAGTGCACTTCTTGATCTCGGAGATCAGCACGTCGTAGGTCTCAGCCCAGGTGCCGTTTTCGACCTTGATGTCATAACCGAGAGCGGTCAGGTCAAGGCTGTAGCCGGCCACAGCGGCATGGTCGCCCTTGCCGAACTGAACGTCGTTGTTACCGGAAGCGGTGGTCCACATATCAAGGAAGCAGATGGGATCGTTGTAGTCAGCGACCCAGCCGTTACGAGCGATGGAATAGTCGCCCTGCTTACGGGTGTTCAGGAAGGTAGCCCACTCCTGATTTTCAAGGTTCAGCGTGATGCCGACGCCGTCCAGAGCGCTCTGGATGTACTCGCCGATCGCCTTGTGAGCGTCGCTGGTGTTGTAGAGATAGGTCATGCTCGGGAAGTTGGTGAACTTGCCGGTGGCCTCGTCGAAGGTGTAGTACTTCTTCAGCGTTTCAATGGCGCTGTTGTAGTTGGCCTCAAGCGCCTCAGCGGAAGCGTCGAAGTAACCCTTGAACGCGTCGCTCTTGCCGCAGTTCTCATAGAACTGGGAGCCGTCGGCGTCCGTCAGACCCATCGCCACGAAGGAGGAAGCAGGAACCTGGCCGCCCTGAGCGATCTCGTTGACGATGTAGTTTCTGTCAAGCAGCAGGGAAACGGCGTTGCGGATCTCCGCCTTGGCAGCCTCCGCCTCAACGCCCGTCAGCGTGGAATCGGCGGGAAGGATGTTCTCGTTCACGTTCCAGCAGACGTAGTAGGTGCCGATCTGGCCAACGTTGAAGAACTCATCCGGATACTCGGTCTTGAGAGCGGCGATTTCCTCGGTGGGAACGTCGTCGATCAGCGCCCAGGTGCCGTTCTTGAAGTTGGTGAGCATGTTGTTGGCGTCGTCAGACAGATAGAACTCGATGGTTTCCATGGTCACCTTGTCGGCGTCCGGATGGTCGGCGTTCTTGGTCAGCGTGATCAGGGAGTTGTGATCCCAACCGGTCAGCTTATACATACCGTTGCAGACGTAGGTGGAAGGATCGGTCGCCCAGGAATCGTTGGCGACGACGTCTTCACGTACCGGGAAGTAGGTCGGGAAGGCAAGCAGCTCGTTCCAGTAGGAGATGGCGTTGGCCAGCGTCACTTCGATGGTCTTCTCGTCGATGGCCTTCACGTTCAGCTCAGCGTCGGGGTTGACGAAGTTGCCGTCAGCGTCGGTCTCCCAGACGTCGGCATAGCCGTCGACGACCTCAAACATGTAGCCGTAGTCGGCAGCCGTATCGGGATCGGCGGCGCGCTGCCAGGCAAACACGTAGTCGTTGGCGGTGACGGGCTGGCCGTCGGACCACACAAGACCGTCGCGCAGCGTGTAGGTGTAGGTCACGGTGCCGTCGTCGTTCGCAACGCCCTCTACCAGCTCGGTGGCGGCGTCGGGGACGATAACCAGCTTACCGGAGTCGTCCTGATCCCACTTGGCCAGACCGGAGAACAGGTGCGCCAGCAGCGTGGCGCCGTCCACGGCGGAGTTCAGCGCGGGATCGATGGTGTCGGGCTCGCTGGCAAGGCAGACTGCCAGAGAGGATCCGTCGGCGGCAGGCGTGGTCACATCGGTGCCCGTCGCGGTCTTGTCGGTGGTGGTATCCTTGCCTTTGCAGGCGGCCAGGCAGAGAAGCATTGCCGCAGCAAGCACAAACGCAAGGATCTTTCTGAGTTTCATTTCAGGTCTTCCTTTCTTTATTTTATTTGATACACGCCGTTTCCGGCGTATAACCTGACGTAATGGACCGAAGCCGGTCAGTTGATCTCCGCCGTTCTGTGGCAGGCCACGAAATGCCCGGTTGTCACCTCGCGGAATTCCGGCATTTCGGCGGCGCAGGCCTCCGTCGCGTAACGGCAGCGGGTGCGGAACGGACAGCCGGAGGGCGCGTTCAGCGGGCTGGGGATATCCCCCGAAAGCACGATCCGCTGATTGGCCCGGGCGACCTTGGGATCGGGCACGGGAACGGCGGAAAGCAGCGCTTTGGAGTAGGGATGCATCGGATGATCGTAAATCTCGGAGGCGGGCGCAAGTTCCACCATCTTGCCCAGATACATCACCGCGATGCGGTCGGAGATATGGCGTACCACCAGAAGATCGTGGGCGATAAAGAGGTAGGTCAGACCAAGCTTTTCCTGCAGCTCGTCAAACATGTTGATGACCTGCGCCTGAATGGACACGTCCAGCGCGGAGACGGGCTCGTCGCAGACGATGAAATCCGGATTGACCGCCAGCGCGCGGGCAATGCCGATCCGCTGCCGCTGGCCGCCGGAAAATTCATGGGCATACCGCGCGGCGTGCTCGCTGTTCAGCCCCACGTAATCCATCAGCTCCAGGATCCGCTCCTGCCGTTCCTTTTTGTTGGCGCACAGACCGTGCACGTCCAGCGGCTCGCCGATAATATCGGAGACCGTCATTCTCGGGTTCAGCGAAGAGTAGGGATCCTGAAAGACCATGGTCGCCTTCTTGCGGAATTCTTTGATGTCCGCGCGGGTCCGGATGGGCTTTCCGTCGTAGATCACCTCGCCGGAGGTGGGCGTATAGAGATGCAGGATCGTTCTGCCCACGGTGGTCTTTCCGCAGCCGGATTCTCCCACCAGGCCCAGCGTCTCGCCTTTATTGATAAAGAAGGAGACGTCGTCCACGGCTTTCAGGGGCTTTGAACGGAACAGCCCCATGTTGATATTGAAATACTCTTTGAGATGTTTTACTTCAAGCAAAGGCCGATTGTCACTCACAATATGCACCGCCTTCCTCGTCTAAAATGATTTCGCCTTTTTCAACGCCCTTTTTGACGTTCATCCAGCAGTTGGCGGCGTGGGAATCGTTGATCAGCATCCGGTCCGCCCTGTGCCGGATACAGATCTTCATGGCGTTATCGCAGCGGGGGGCAAAGGGACAGCCCTCCGGCATATTCAGCAGGTCGATGGGCGTGCCGGTGATCGGCTGCAGCTTCTGACCGGCGGTATCCGCCGTGGGGATGGAGCGCATCAGCCCCTTCGTATATTCATGGCAGGGGTTGTAGAAGATCTCGTCCGCGGTGCCCTGCTCACAGATGGAACCCGCGTACATGACGATGATCTCGTCGCACATCTGCGCCACCACGCCCAGGTCGTGGGTGATCATGATGATGGCCATGCCCAGTTCCTTCTGCAGGCTTGACATGAGTTCAAGGATCTGCGCCTGGATCGTCACGTCCAGCGCCGTGGTGGGCTCGTCCGCAATCAGAATGTCCGGCTCGCAGGCCAGCGCCATGGCGATCATGACCCGCTGGCGCATACCGCCGGAGTGCTCAAAGGGATACTGCTTGAGCCGCTTTTCCGGCTCGTTGATCCCGACCAGCTTCAGCAGCTCCACCGCCCGCACCTTGGCCTCCGCGCCGCGCTTATCGGTATGCAGCATGATCGCTTCCGTCAGCTGCTTTCCGATGGTGTAGGTGGGGTTCAGCGACGTCATGGGGTCCTGAAAGATGATGGATATCCGATTGCCCCGGACGTTTTTCATCACCTTTTCCCCGGCCCCGACCAGCTCCTGCCCGTCCAGCTTGATGGAGCCGCCGACGATTTTGCCGGTGCCCGCCAGAATCTGCATGATGGAATAGGCCGTGACCGATTTGCCGGAGCCGGATTCGCCCACGATGCCCAGGACCTTTCCCCGTTCGAGGTTAAAGGAAATATCGTTGACAGCCTTGACTTCACCCGCGTCGGTAAAGAAAGACGTCTGAAGATTTCTGACTTCCAGAAGTGCCATTGTTTCCGCCTCCTTAACCGTTGAGCTTCGGATCGAACGCGTCGCGCAGGCCGTCGCCGAACAGGTTCAGGCTCAGCACGATCAGCGAGATCACCACAGCGGGAATGACCAGTCTGTAGGGATAGCTGGTGATGCCGTTCAGCGCGTCGGACGCCAGCGAGCCGAGACTGGGCATGGGCGCGTTGACGCCGAGGCCGAGGAAGGACAGATAGCTTTCCGTAAAGATCGCGGAGGGGATCTGCAGTGCGGCGGAAATAATGACGACGCTGATGCAGTTGGGGATCAGGTGCTTGGTGATGATCCACTTGCCCTTGGCGCCGGTCGCCTTGGCGGACAGCACGTATTCCTGCTCACGCAGGGAGAGGATCTGACCGCGGATCAAACGGGACATGCCGACCCAGTAAAGCAGGGCGAACACGACGAACAGGCTGATGATATTGGCGCCGATGGATTCCAGCACGGTCCCTTCAATGACGGGGTTCAGCGTCAGCTTCAGCACCGTTGACAGCAAAATCACCATCAGCATATCCGGCAGCGAATAGATGATATCCACGATACGCATGATGACCAGATCGACCTTTCCCCCGAAATACCCCGAGATGGAGCCGATCAGCATGCCGATCAGCAGCACGATGACGCTGGCGAAAAAGCCCACCGCCAGGGAGACCCGGGTGCCGTAGATCACGCGGATAAAGTAATCCCGTCCGGCGGCGTCGGTCCCGAAAACGTGGGGAAAGACCTTTTCGCCGGCCTCGATCTTCTGCTGCTCCGTTGAACCGTATTCAAAGGGCGCCAGATTCTTGAAGGAGGAATCGACGGGCTTGCCGGGAACCACGCCCAGCTGGCTTTCATAGGAATAAGGCCAGAAAAACGGCACGATAATGCTGGAAAGCGTGATAATGATAATAATGATGAAACTGACGAACGCCACCTTGTTTTTATACAGACGCCGCATGCCGTCCTTGAAAAACGTGGAGGACGGGCGCATCTGCACCAGATACTCCTTGTCCTTGTCGGAGGCGGGGAGGAACATATCAAGATCCACGTGGAAAGTGAACAGCTTCTTTTTCTTCATGCTTCGTTGCCCCCTTTAGTCAAGCGTGATCCGCGGATCGACCACTTTATACAGAATATCCGTCACAAGATTCATGATAACGATCAGCGAGGCAAGCACAATGGTGGTACCCATGATCATGGGATAATCCCTGTTGGTGATGCTGCTGACGAACTGCCGCCCGATGCCGGGCACGGCGAAAATGCGTTCCACCACCAGCGAGCCGGTGACGATATACGCCAGCATCGGCCCGAGGTAGGTCAGCACCGGGATCAGCGAATTCTTCAGCGCGTGGCCGAAGATGATCCGCATGCCCGAAACGCCCTTCGCCCTGGCGGTACGGATGTAATCCTGCCCCAGCACGTCCAGCATGGAAGAACGCATCAGGCGCGTAATGTACGCCATGGGGTAAAGCGCCAGCGTCACCACCGGCAGGATCAGCCCCGCGGAGGTCGTTCCGTTGGCGGGCACCATCGGGAATTTGATCGCAAAGACGATCAGCAGCAGCGACCCCATGATAAAGCTCGGCATCGACACGAAGGCGGTGGTGATCACCATGATGATCCGGTCGATCAGCTTGTTGCGGCGCAGGGCCGCCACCGCGCCCAGCACCACGCCGATCAGCGTGGAAATCGCGGCGGCGATCAGGCCGAGCTTGAGCGAGGTCCGCATGCCGTCGAAAATGATATCCTTGACGCTCCGGCCGCGCTGCTTCAACGAGGGGCCGAAATCGAATTTGGTGACGATATCTTTCAGATAAGTAAAATACTGCTCCGCCAGCGGCTTATCCAGGCCGTACTTCGCTTCCATCGCCGCCTGAACGGCCGGCGTGGTGGCCTTTTCCCCCACGAACGGACCGCCGGGAACCGCGTGCATCACGAAGAAGGTAATGGTGCAGATCAGCAGCACCGTCAGCACCGCAAGCAGCAGCCGCTTGACGACGTACCCCAACATTTTTGAATTCATATGGCTCTCCCGAAATAATATATAGTATAAAAATAAGTATAATATTTATCGTCATAAAAATCAATTCCTAAAATCAACATTTAAAAAATTGTAATCATTTTCTCAGGGGGGGATTCCTCCGTCTCCCCGCATTCTTTTCCGGCGAAAAGACGAGACAACAATGAGGAATAGTGTTTAATTATGATATATTTTTAATGAATTTTTCAATTTTCTCTTTATTATTGTAAGAAAAGCTGTTATAATACAAATTGGAAGGTTTTGTTCCCTTCCCGAATCAGAACAAGAGAGGTATTTCCCAA
Organism: Oscillospiraceae bacterium; assembly: GCA_902788995.1. GTDB lineage: Bacteria > Bacillota > Clostridia > Oscillospirales > Acutalibacteraceae > RUG806. Next base: position 9,437 of record CADAMO010000050.1, on the reverse strand, counting down.
ATGAATTTACTTCCGAAACCGCAAAAAATACTCAGCATTCTGCTGGTTGTTGTGATTCTTTTTGCGGTAAATGCCCCTGTTTTTTTACAGAAAACCGGCGCGCTGATCATTGTTGACGATCCCACGGAGGAGGAGCCGGAGCCCCCTGTAACGGAGCCGGAGCCTCCTGTAACGGAGCCGGAGCCTCCCGTAACAGAGCCGGAGCCTCCCGTAACGGATCCCCCTGTGACGGTTCCCCCCGTGCCCCAGCCGCCCTACGTTGATCCGGATCCGCCGACCGCCGCGCCGGCCCCCGTCACACAGGACAACCGTCAGACCACGCCCAGCACCACCACGGCCGGTCAGCCCGCCCCTACCGTACCGGCGGAGACGACCACCGCGGCGCCCCAGGGCATCCCCTCCGCCATCAAAAAGTACAATACTGTGGAAGAGTACTTCGTTGATACCCAGCTGGACGACAAAATTGTGGCCTCCACGGGCAAAGACCAGAACGCGGTGCACATCGGCGGCGGCAACGTGATCATCAACAACGGCGATCTCAGCCACGTCAGCAGCACCGCCACCGGCGGAGAAAACGCCTCCCACTACGGTGTGGGCGCTGTGTTGCTGGCCACCAACGGCACGGGCTTCATCAGCAAATCCGCCCTCACTTCCGAGGCCAGATTCTCCTCCGGCGCATTTGCCTATGGCAGCGCCAAGCTCTATATGGCGGATACATCCGTCAATACCACGATGGATACCTCTCACGGCCTGATCGCCGCGGAGACGGGCGAGATTTACGCATGGAACATGACGGTGACCACCCTCGGGGAGCGGTCCTATCCCGTTTTTAACAGCTACGGCGGCAGCGCCATCGTGCTGGACGGCGGTTCCTACACCTCCTCGGGCCTCAGGTCCCCCGCCATCTGCTGCACAGACAGCATCTCTGCTGCCAACGCGGAATTTGTGGCGGAGCAGTCCGAAGCCGCCGTAGTCAGAAACGACAGTACGCTGACGCTGACCAACGTGAATCTGACGGGCGACCAGCGGATCAGCGAGGATCACCCCTTCCAGTGGACCGTTCTGCTTTATCAGCCGGAAAAGCTCGATCCCGCGCAGACCACCAACTTCTTCATGAAGGACGGCAGCCTCACCTCCAAGGGAGGCGGCCTGTTCTACACCACCAACACAAAAAGCAACATCTACCTTGAAAACGTCACGCTGAAGCCCTATAAAAACTCTGACTTCCTGGTGCGCTGCACTGCCAACGCTGACAAGGTCACGTGGGGAGAGGCCCGTCAGAACGGCGCCGTCTGCAACCTCACGGCGGTCAATCAGCAGTTGGAAGGCAACGTGGTCTGGGACCGCCTCAGCCAGATTTCGCTGTACGTGAAGGATGGCAGCGTGTTTACCGGCGCGTTTGTCAGGGACGACACCTATAAGACCGGAACCGGTTTTGCCGATCTGTATCTGGCAAAAGACGCCACCTGGGTCGTGGCGGGCGACACCGTTCTCTCCCATCTCTACGCCGCAGGCGCCATTCAGGATACCTCCGGCAACACCGTCACCATCAAAAAGGCGGACGGCACCGTCATTCTCGGCGGCACCAGCGCCTACACGATCATTGTGGACGCCTATCAGGAGAACGCCGACATGAACGGCGCGCAAAAAACGCCTGACTGGACGAAGACCGCCGCCGTTCGCCCCGCAGCCCTCGGCGCGAGCCTTGCGGAGATCACCACCGTGGAGACCACCGAGACCAGCACGACACCCGCTCAGCCCGACGCAGTTTACGAAAAACGTAAGCAGCTGGCGATGTACGTGCTGATCGGCGTGGGCGTCATCGCCGTGGCGGCGCTGGGCGTCTGGGCGTATCAGGCCAACAAGTATAAACTGAAAAAGCTGTTCCGCAAATAATGCATCAAACGGCCGTTGCTGTTCATAGAATGCTGAACTGTTTTACGGCGCGAAAGGAGCTTTTCACATGAATGAATTTTTCCCGGAAGAAAACACCATGGTTTGCGTCTACGGACCGCCGGAGTACTTTGACGACCCCACTTCCGACAACAACTACGGCTCCGATGAACCGGAAAAGGATTCCTTCCTCACCTGGCTGTCCGGATTATTCCGGAAGCTGCTCGACTTCCTGAAAGGGCTGTTTTCCTGACGGTCAGCCAATAACGCCCTGACGCAGCAATATACCGACACAGATCTCCGAACCTCACCGTTCGGAGATTTTTTTGTCACCCGGCAACGTCTCGTAACACGGCGCATTGCGCCGTCTGACAGCAAGGGAAGGAACCGCCTTCCGTTGAGGCAAAAGCCGTGGACATTGGGTTGTGCGAGCAAGGGTAACCGATTGCCGTGGGGAGACAACAGACGGCGCAATGCGCCGTGTTACGGGGGATCGGAAAACATTCCCTTTTCGCCACGACCTTGTACTCCCCTGCTTGCATCAAAAAAGGTTCACGGATTTCTGTGGGATTAGAATCAGAGTGACAAATTGTGAATTTTGCGAGGTCTTTGGATGATAGGCGCAGTGTGAAGCGCCGCTATAATCGTAGCGCGGCTCCGTGAGCCGCCAGCAATGCGATTCCGATTTTTGGAACGTTGGATTATGCCAAAACGTTGGATTTATTATGTTGTTTACGTCTGGAACCGCCTTCGGCGGAGCGACTCATGGAGCCGCGCTACGAGGAAGGCGCGTCGCCCCGACGAATCCTTTTTTGCCGCGATCCCACAATTATCCGTGAAGGAGCAAAAAAAATCCCGGTATTGCTACCGGGAACCTTTGTTTGTATCCGTTTTGCAAGTCGATACGCCTTGGTTACGGCGCGGGCTTCGTAGTGGACTGGGAAAGCCCGGAAGAGGCGGTCGTCGGAGGCTGCGTCGTGGCGGGCGTCTGCGAACGGGACGCAGTCGTCGTTTCGGAGGCAGCGGACGTTCCTCCGCCGAAGGAACTGCCGGGGGCGGCGTCCGTGGAGGTGGCCGTGGCAACGTCGCCGGAAGAGGCGGAACCGCTGTCGCCTAACGCGGAGATATCGATCACGATCACCGGCCGAACGCCGATCTGATCGTTTTTATAGCAGTCGTAACCGACCGTCATCACCTGACCGGTGGGGTCCACGCCCACCGCGCTTTCCAGACGGGCGCCGGGGGTGCGCAGCCACCAGCAGCAGAAATCGTCGGAATTCGTATAGGTCTGCGTGTAAGAAGCCGTGGTGCAGGTCAGCTTCCGGTCCGCCAGGGTTCTGAAATACTGCAGCGCCTCGTTCATGCTCAGCAGATAGACCTTATCCACCGTCGCTTCGCCGTTGGGGGACGGGAAATCCGGGTTGGCGGGGGTAGTGATATAGTTTTTGCAGATAAAATCCGCCTCGGTCAGATCGAAAGCAGAGGTATAGAACGTGCCGTTCAGCCAGGAGCGCAGCGAGCATTCCGCCCAGTTCGTTTCGCTGGCGTTGAAGTGATAACGCATGCCGGCAATGCTCTGTTCCGTGATCAGCGTCACCAGATCGTCCCGGTTGCTCAGCACGATCCAACGGAGCGCTTCCTCACCGTTTTCGGTATCGCCGTCGGTCTCATAATGGCCGAAGGTGACGACCTCGCCCACCGGCGTTGCGGCGACCGCGCGGACCTCCTTTGAAACCCGCCGCGCGTCAAGGCTGCCCAGCAGCTCCGGCGCGTCCTTGAAATCGCCCAACTGCTCGAGGATTTCACGGGTATGTTCAAAATCGTCGTTGGCCAGATAATTCAGGGCCTTGACGTAAAGCCCCGTCTGATACTGCTGGGGCGCATCGCTGAAGTCGCCCAGTTCATCCAGCATGGCAAGGCCTTCGTCGTACTGCTTGGCGTTGATCAGGTCGATCGCCTTGTTGTATTTCATCAGCGGGATGAGATAGAAATAGGTGCCGGCCGCGCCGCCGCCCAGCAGCAGCACCAGCAGAACCACCAGCGCGACGATCAGCTTCTTTTTGCCCTTTTTTTTGCCCTTGACCACGTCCACGGTCTCGCCTTCGGCGGGCGCGGCCGCTTCCGGCGCGGCGGGCGCTGCGGCGGCGGCATCGGCGGCAGGCTTCACACCCTCCACCATGCCGGCGTAATCCCAGTTGGCCTTTGAGGCGCTTTCCGGCGTTTCGTTTTCGGCGGCGGCTCCGGCAAAGCCTTCGGTCGCGCCGGTCTCTGCGGAGGCGGCCTCCGTCTGGATCGCGCTCTCCTGCTGCTGCGCCTTCTGCTGCTTTTCATAGTTCAGCCGCACCACCAGTTGCGTCAACTGGTCCTTCAGGTCTCCCTCCGCGTATTTCAGCGCGGCGGAGAAGAAGGGGTTCTCCAGCAGGTCGTCGGTGCTGAAATCCAACTCCTCCGGCGTTTTCAGATAACAAGCCGTCATCGCCTTGCCAAGGCAAGCGTAGGGATCCAGCGGGGACTGCTTCAGCGCCAGGTCAAAACAGTCGTTGGCGTTGCGCCAGTTCCCCTCCGCCAGATAGCTGAACGCCGTTTGCAGTGCGGGCGGCAATGTTTTTAAATCAATTTTCAGTTCAGGCATCAATCTCTGTCATCCTTCTCTTCCGTTTTCGGAAAAATATACATACTTATAATTATTTCCATTATAAAGCGGCAAAAGATCATTGTCAACCGAAAACGGTCAGTTTTTCGTTCCCCGCCCCGTTTTTTTCGGATTTCAGGATTTCACCGGGACAGCTGCCGCTCGATCTCCGCAGCGGAAAGCTCTTTGCTGAAATCACCGTTTTCGATATGGCGCATCTCATGGGCAAAGCTGCGCAGGCGCTGCTCATAGGACATGACCTCGTTGATATAGACGTTATAGTCGCCCTGCGCGTCCAGCATGGTAAACGCGCGGACGCGGGGCGGCAGCGTGATCAGCCGCACGACAATTTCTTCCAATTCAGTTCCTCCGGATCGCCCCGTCACTCTCCGTCCACCAGGGCGTCAACAATTTTGATGATCTGATCCAGCTCCGCCTCGGTGGCCTTCGCGGAAAGGTCGAAGAGCAGCTTTCTCTTTTTGAAGAGTTCGTTTTGCTTCTCCTGCACGCCGTCAACCGTTTCGTCGTCGAAAAACACCGAAACGGGCACGCCGAAAAACGCGGAAAGCTTTTCCAGCGTGGCGGCGGACAGCTTTTTGGTGCGCCCCATTTTCAGCTCGGTGAATACGGAGCTGCGCACGCCGGTCCCTTTGGCCAGCGCCGCGATATTGATGCCTCTCTCCTCACACAGTTCCCTGATTTTCGCATACGTATCCAGCGGAATCTCCCCCATTCGCAACAATTTCAGAAAAAGCCAAAACAACGCTTGACAAATACATAATTCTGTATTATACTGTCCACTGTGAATTACAGTTATCTGTATTTTCTATGTCTATTTTCTGTATTATACTACATAACATTGTATTTTGCAAGTGATTTTTCAAAATAAGCGACAGCAATTACAGAAAAATACAGAAGACAGTCTGAGCGCCCGGCGCAGGAGCGCCGTCTTTCATAAAACAGTATAGCACAGAGGCCGTCCGATCAAACGGACCGCCGCGACACAAAGGAGGCATTCTATGACAGAAAAACAGCATGCAAACGTGAAGTGCCCGTTCTTTCTGGATTCCCACCGGGAGACGATCCGCTGCGAGAGCCTGATCGGCAGCGCGGCCATGCTGACGCGCTTTTCTTCCGTCGCCGATATGACGGCGCACGTCAACCGGTATTGCGTGAAGGAGGACGGCGGCAAGTGTCCGCTGGCCATGAACCTCTACGATAAATACCGCCGGTTGGAAGCGCTGGCCGACCAACGGGCCAAAGAACGGCGCGATATGTATCTGAAACCGGACGACTGATGGCCCGATGGAAAAGCGCGCCCTCCCCTTCTCCCCTTTTGCCGCAGCGCGTCATGCTTGCGACGCAAACGATTTTTTTGTCAAGCAGAACATAAGGCGTCAGGTTCATCACGGATTTTTGTGGGATACTGTAATCAAGATTGACGGGATCTCAACAAACGTACCATCCCGTAGGGGGCGGCATTTTTGACGCCCCGCATGTTGGCGTAAACAATCTTTTATTGTTTGTCCACAGAGAGACGAAAGGCAGTGGTACAAAAGGAACGTGATCTCGTTACGGAACCGCATAACGGGGCGTCAGAAAGCCGCCCCCCTACGGTTGGCTGCCAAGCGCCTCAAAAAAACGATTGCTTATCTTGATCCCACAATTATCCGTGATGATCCAAAAAAAAAGAATCGTTTGCTGAATTCAATCCCGCAATGATCCGCGATGCAAAAAAAACGGCGCCGCACATTCCCTGGCGCGACGCCGTTCCGGAAAGTCTTTTTTTGTTTACGCGCTGAGGATCAGCAGGTCCGCACGGTGGAAGGTCAGCGACGCGGTTCCGCATTTGACGCCGAACACGTCGTAGCCGCCCCACAGATCCGCCCGGGGGTAAGAAAGGTTATGCGCGCCGTCAGGGTCGCCCAGATAACCGCCGTCGATAGTGACGGCGTTGCGGTAATTGGAGGGCGTCACGAAAATGGCGGGGCTGAACTTCGGGATCACGTCGAATTTATCGACGCAGCGCACCAGCGGCCCTTCCCGATGGGCGGCGGAGGTGACGACGTAGGGGGACCCGTAGGTCAGCGTGTTGAGGATCTCATACCGTTCGGTGATCTCATCGGTGCAGATCAGCTGCTGCGCGATCATGCCGCCGAGGCTGTGGCCGGAGAGGACCAGCTTCGCCCCCTCGGGAACGTACTTGTTCAGGTACTGCTTGGCAAGGCGCAGATAGCCGCTGTCGCGGTTGAAGGCGCTGAGGAAGCAGGCAATCAGGTTGTTCGCCTTATCCATGGTGTGGCCCGTTCCGCGGAAGCACACGAAATAGACGTCTTCCTCGCCCTCCTCCGTGGTCAGCGTCGCAGGGGTGATATAGACCTCGCCCCAGGGCAGCAACTCTTTATTCAGGATCACGGACGCCACGTCCGCCACGCTGGTGAAGGTAAAGATTTCGTCGGCAGGCACCTCCGCCGGGTCGTTTTCCGCGTCCGTCGGAGTGACCGTCTGCGCCGCCGCAAAAGACAGCATCGGCAGCGCCAGCAGGCAGCAGGTCAATAATAAGGCGATGAATTTTTTCATACGATAGCCCCCTTTACTTTCTTTCATTATAAGCAAAACGGCTGCGGCTTGTCAAGATTTTCTTGTGCGACGCGGCCGCAAAAGGCCCCCTGACCGCATCGGTTCAGGGGGCCGTATTGATCGCAGGGGTCCGGTCCGGCGGAAAAAACCGGCCCGGCGGGGCTCAGCTTATTTGGCGAAGGCCCCGGAGAAGAAATCAATGATCTTCTTGAAGAAGCGGATCAGCAGCTCCCAGAAGGAGAGCTTTCCGCCGGGGGCGGAATCGTCCTTCACCGCGCCGGCGGCGGTGATCACCACCGTTTCATCCGACTTTTGCAGGGTATAATAGCCGTCCGCGTCGGGGGTGAGGGCCGTGCCGTTGGCGTAGACGATCACGTCCTCATAGTTGAAGCCGGAATAGGTGACGACGCTGAACCGCAGCGGCTTGTCAGAGATCCACTGGATGGTGCTGGAGTTGTAGACCGCGTAGGTCTCGCCGTCGCCCAGGTCGACCAGATAGTGCATCTTGTTGATGTTGACGAACTTGATCAGTCTGGTAAGCTCCTCGCCGGAGGCCTTGATGACCTTCGTCTCCGTCTCGCCGCAGGCGGCGCAGACGCGCCTGGCCTCGCCGTCCGTCTCCTCGGTGGCGGGGGTCACCACCTGCCACTCGCCCCAGGCATGGCCCTTGGCGGGAACGGCAACGGTCTCGCGACTGATCTCTTCGCCGCACTGTGTGCAGTAAACCACCGCGTCGTAGCTGCCGGCCTCCGTGCAGGTGGGGGCGTTCTCGTTTTCACGGACGGGTTCGCCCGCCGTATGACCGGCCGGAACCGTCTGATGGGTGCTGCTGATCGTTTCGCCGCAGACCGTGCAGCGGACCACCAGATCGTAGCCGCCGTCAGCGTCGCAGGAGGCGGGGACTTCGTTCTCCTTCACCGCGTCGCCGGGGGTATGGGCCAGCTTATCAACGGTTCTGTGGGCAGATTCCAGCACAAGGTTGCAGACCGTGCAGCGGACGACCTCGTCATAGCTGCCCTCTCGCGTGCAGGTGGCGTCCACCGGATTTTCCTGATGCGCCGCGCCGGGGGTGTGGACGGTCAGTTTGTCGACCTTGCCCTGCTCGTCAAGCTGCGCACGGGTCAGCGGATCGGTCATCGTCTCTTCCAGATAGTAGTTGCCGCAGACGGGGCAGTACCAGTAGGCCGCGAAGCCCGCGTCCTTGCAGGTGGCCGGGACCGCTTCGGTATATTCTGCCTGATGCGCGCCAAAGCCGGTAGTCCCGCCCTCTTCGATCATCGTCTCACAGCCGAGGCACCAGGTGTCGCCGGTGTAGCCTTCCACCGTGCAGGTGGCGGTGACGGCGTTGCGGACTTCCGTGCCGCCCGTGTGGTTCGCCGGATCCTTCTCGCCGGTCTTCGGCGTGGAGGAGATCACCTGACCGCAGGACTGACAGTAGACGACCTCGTTCCAGGTGCGCTCCGCGTTGCAGGTACCGGGGACGATATTCTCTTCTTTGGTTTCGGTTTCACCCTCGTGGGTGTTTGGATCGGTGACCCCCTCCATGTGGGTGATGGAAAGATCATGTCCGCAGCCAAGGCAAACGACGACGGAATCATAGCTGCCGGGGGTGACGCAGGTGGCGCCAGTCGCGTTCCGGCTTTCGGTCTTCGTGCCGCCCGCATGGTTGGCGGGGTCTTTCTCACCTGTCACAGGCGTGGAGGAAATCTCGCCTCCGCAGGCCTTGCAGTAGACGATCGCGTCCCATGTACGCGCCGCGTTACAGGTGCCGGGAACAACGTTGTCTTCTCTGGTGCCGGTTTCACCTTCGTGATGATCGGCGTCAAGACCGGTGCTCTCGCCGTCGGCGATCTTCGTCTCGCAGCCGAGGCAGTACGTGTCGCCGGTATAGCCTTCCGTCTTGCAGGTGGCGGTCACCGCATTGCGGGTTTCCATGTCGCCTTCGTGGTTGGAAGCGTCAAGGCCGGTGATCTCGCCGTCGGCAATCTTTGTCTCGCAACCGAGGCAGTACGTATCGCCGGTATAGCCTTCCGTCCTGCAGGTGGCGGTGACAGCGTTGCGGACTTCCGTTTCGCCTTCATGGTTGGAAGCATCAAGGCCGGTGCTTGTGCCGTCGGCAATCTTTGTCTCGCAGCCAAGGCAGTACGTGTCGCCGGTGTAGCCTGCCGTCCTGCAGGTGGCGGTCACCGCATTGCGGGTTTCCGTGCCGCCTTCATGGTTGGAAGCGTCAAGGCCGGTGCTCTCGCCGTCGGCGATCTTCGTCTCGCAGCCGAGGCAGTACGTGTCGCCGGTATAGCCTTCCGTCTTGCAGGTGGCGGTCACCGCATTGCGG
>CADAMO010000049.1 GCA_902788995.1 Oscillospiraceae bacterium | reverse complement strand
AATTTTCCCGGCTGGCTCAGCGGCCTGCCCGCCGACAGCGCCGTCCGTCAGGAGCTGTTCGATATCGTGCGGGGCGCCTCCGCCGATATCACGAAGCTGCGGGAGCTGGAGGATTTCTCCGCCGCCATGACCGGGTCCCCGGAGATCGCTTCCGCCGAGGCGGAGCAGATCAGCTTCGGCGCCGGGGCGGCGGTGCTCAGCGCCCGGCTGGACGATTCGCTGTATTACGGCGTGATCTCCGGCATCGCGGGGCGGGAGATCGCCTCCGATACGGACCTGATCGGCCTGCTGGAGGAGCTGGCGGAGACGAAAAAGCGTTACGGGCGCATCGAGAAGGCGCTGGAAGAGGTCAACACCACCGGCTACGGCATCGTGATGCCTTCCATCGACGAGATGACGCTGGAGGAGCCGGAGATCGTGCGGCAGGGCAGCAAATACGGGGTGCGGCTCAAGGCCGGCGCGCCCTCCATCCACCTGCTGCGGGCGGATATCAAGACGGAGATCGCCCCGGTGGTGGGCAGCGAAAAGCAGAGCGAGGAGCTGGTGAAATACCTGCTGGACGGCTTCGAGGAGGATCCCTCCAAGATCTGGGAATCCAACATCTTCGGCAAGTCGCTGGACGATCTGGTCAACGAGGGGCTGAAAGCCAAGCTGACCCACATGCCCTTTGAGGCCCGCCAGAAATTGCAGCAGACGCTGGAAAAGGTCATCAACGAGGGCTGCAGCGGCCTGATCTGCATCATTATCTGACCCCGTCAATCAAAAAACAGACAGCCTGCCGGTTTTTCGGGGCTGTCTGTTTTTCGTTATAAATATTTCTGATATTCGCTCACCGCCACCGCGTCGCAGCGTTCGTTCTCCGGGTGGCCGGCGTGGCCCTTGATCCAGACGAATTCCGTCTTATGCACCTGCATCAGTTCGTTCAGGGCCTGCCACAGGTCCGGGTTCAGCACCGGCTTGCCGTCGCTCTTTTTCCAGCCCTTTTTGATCCATGAGGGCAGCCAGCGCTGGTTGACGGCGTCGCAGACGTATTTGGAATCGGAGGTCACCGTGACGAAGCAGGGGCGCTTGAGGGCTTTCAGCCCCTCGATCATCGCCGTCAGCTCCATGCGGTTGTTGGTGGTCTCCTTTTCGCTGCCGCTGATCGTCCGCTCAACGCTGCCCCAGCGCAGAATGGCGCAGTAGCCCCCCGGCCCGGGGTTGCCGGAGCAGGCGCCGTCCGTAAAAAGATAAACGTGGTCCATGTGGTTGCCGATCGCCGCGGGCGTGCTGCGCCCCGCGGCCCTTTCCTGATGATTGCCGCAGCCATTCTATCACAAAAACGCGCCCTCCGCAATCATTTTATGTCTAAAAATCCATGGGACAGGAAATAATAATGCCGAGAACGACGAAAGGATCTGAAACAATGAATGCTGTTGTGATGTGCGGGGGACTGGGCAGCCGCATGCTGCCCCTGAGCGAAAAAACGCCCAAGCCCATGCTGCGGGTGATGAACCGCCCGGTGCTGGATTACCTGCTGAAAAAGCTGGCGCGGGACGGCTTTACCGATATTTACCTGACGCTGGGCTACCGGGCGGAGGAGATCGTCTCTTACGTGGAAACCCGCGATTACGGCGTCAACGTCGTCTGCCGCCGGGAGGAGAAGCCCCTTGGCACGGCGGGCGGCGTGAAAAACGCCCTGAAGGATGTCCCGGGGGATTTTCTGGTCATCAGCGGCGACAACCTGATCGACTTTCCGCTGGACGCGCTGCGGGAACGGCACGAGGCGGAGGGGCGGCAGGTCACCATCGTGGGCGCCGAGGTGGCCGATCCCCGGGATTACGGCGTGATCGTCGCCGAAAAGGGCGTGGTCACCGGCTTTACGGAGAAGCCGGACTGGGAGCAGGTGCGTTCCTTCTTCGTCAATACCGGCATCTACTTCTGCTCCGGCGACGTGCTGGACCTGATCCCGGAGGGGGAGCCCTTCGACTTCGCCAAAGACCTGTTTCCGCTGCTGCTGCGCCGTCCCGGGGCCGTGGGGGCGGTGAAGGCCGACGGCCGCTGGTTCGACATCGGCGGCGTGGCGGAATACCGGGAGACCAACGCGGAGCTGCTGAAGGACCCGGCCAACGCGGAGCCGGAGGCGGGCGTCTACTACGGGTCCGATTCCGTCGACGCGGAGGGCAACCGGATCATCGCCCCCTGTCTGCTGGGGCGCGGGGTAAGCCTCGGCGGCGGCGCGACCGTGGGTCCCTTCTGCTCCGTGGGCGCGGGGACGGAGATCGGCAGGGACTGCGTGATCACCGACAGCATTATCGGGGAAAACTGCGTCGTGGGCAGCGCCACCGACGTGCACGCCGCCGTGCTGGCGGACCGGGTGCAGATCCGGGAAAACGCGCTGCTGGAAAACGGCGCGGTGGTGGGCTACGGGGCGCAGATCGGCCGGTTCACCCGGGTGTTCCCGGAGGTGAAGATCAGCGCCGGCGTCCGCGTGCCGCCGGAAAGCCTCGTTTCCGAGGACCTGCGGGACCGGAGCGGCGGTTGCGCCGCCCTGGATCTGGACGGCATGAGCGGGCGGGTCTGGTCCGGCGTCACCCTTTCCGACGCGCTGAGGACCGGTCAGGCGCTGGCGGGGGCGCTGGGGGGCAAGATCGGCTTCGGCTGCGACGGCGACCCGGCGTCGGAGCTCTATCTCGGCGTGTGCCAGTGCGGCGCGGCCTCCTGCGGGGCGGAGGCCTATGACTTCGGCAGGGTGTTCCGGGGGCAGATCGGCTTTTACGCCCACCATTGCGCCCTCTCCGCCTTCGTCTTCGTCTCCTGCAAGGAGGGGGAGGTGACCTTCCGCTTTTCGGGCGAGGGAGGCCTGCCCTTCGGCAGAGCGCTGCGGCGGCGCATCGAGGACGGCTACCGCTACGGCGCCTTTGCCTACGCCGAGCCCGGCAAGGTGGGCAGGCGCTTCCGGATGGAGCTGTTCTCCAGCGTCTACAAAGCGCGGCTGAAAAAGTCCTTCGCCGCCTTCCGGCAGTCGGTGGAGCTGACCGTGGAAAGCGCCGATCCCTTTGTGGCGGAGACGGCGCGGGAGGTGCTGCAATACGGAGAGCGGGAGGAAAAGCCCTTCCGCCTGCTGTTCATTACCGACGGCGGGGCGGGGGAATCCTACGTGGCGGAGGACGACAAGGTGTTTTACGGCTCCGCGGCGCTGCTGTTCCTCTGCGAGTACGAGTTCGCCCGGGGCAACGACGTGGCGGTGCCGGAGGACGCGCCGGAGCTGATCGGCAAAAAGGCGGCGGTGTTCGGGCGCAAGGTCTACCGCGCCGGCCCGGAAGGGGAGACGCCGCCGGACAAGGCGCTGGCCTTCAACTGCCTGTGGGCCTTCGACGGGCTGTTCCTCGCCTTCCGCATCTGTGAGATCATGGCCCGGTCTAAGATGAAGCTGACGGAGCTGCTGAAGGACGTGGAATCCGTCTCCGTGCGGAAAAACATCTGCGTCTTTGACTGCGAACCGGAAACCCTGCACCGCACCATGGAGGCGGTCTTCGGCGCAAGGGCGCCCGGCAGCGCCTATTACCGGGTGCTGGGCGGCGACGCCGGGGCGAAGGTGCGCCAGCTGGGCAACTCCAGCCGGGTGCGGATCCTGTCGGAATCCGCCGAAATGGAGGCGGCCAAGGAGCTCTCCGCCGAAATCGCGGAGAAAATTCACGCCGCCGTTATTGACAACAGGGATAAAATAGAGTAATATAAGATGATAAATCATCGCTTGGGTTCCTTCGCCCTCTGCGGGCGGAGGAGATACATATACTGCTCCACCAATTAATACTTGAAGATTTCTGCTTGTCTAAACGCCGCAATACGGCGTCAGAAATCCTCGACAGGCAACAGCCTGTCTTGCGGTTTCTTCCTTGTCTTGCGACGTTTATCCGGCGCATAAATAATTCACGATTAAATTGGTGGAGCAGTAAAATCAGCAAGGAGACACTATGCCAAACAAATCTTCTCAAAGCAAGAAGGAGAATTCTGAGGGTAAGGCCGCCGTTGAGAAAAAGAGCGGCAACGCGAAAAAGACGAAAACGAAAAAGTCTGCCGCCGCAAAAAAGAACGGCGCGAAGGCCGCCCAGACGGCCGTTACCAAAGATACATCCATCACCAAAGACGCGGCGAAAAAGAACGCCGCCAAACCGAAACGGAACACGAAGACGGAAAAGACAACCAAGACCGGCAAGGGCGCCAGGGCGAAAGACGCGGCCCGCCGGCAGGAGGAAGCGGCGCTGACCGGGAAAAAGCCGGCCTCGCAGCCCGAAACGAAGCAGGGGGAAACGTCCGCGAAAACGACGCAGAAAGCCGCGAAGAAGCCCTCACAGAAGGCTTCCCGCGGGAAGGGCAAAAAGAATAAGATCACCGATTCGGTGAAGATCTCCTTCCTCGGCGGCATCAACGAGATCGGCAAGAACCTGACGCTGTTCGAATACAACGACGAAATGATCATCGTGGACTGCGGCATGTCTTTCCCGGACGCGGATATGCCCGGCGTCGACTATGTGCTGCCGGACTTCACCTTTCTGGAGCGCAACGCCCGGAAGATCAAGGCGGTATTCATCACCCACGGCCACGAGGACCACATCGGCGCGCTGCCCTATTTCCTCAAGACCGTCAACGTGCCGGTCTACTGCACCTGCCTGACGGCCGGCCTCATCAAGGGCAAGCTGAAAGAGCACCGCATGCTGGGCTCCTGCAAGCTGGTGGAGATCCGCCCCGGCGACGTGATCAGCACCGGCGAATTCTCCGTGGAGGCCATCCACGTCAACCATTCCATCCCCGATTCCCTGGCCTACGCCATCCGCTGCGGCGCGGGGCTGATCGTCCACACCGGCGACTTCAAGATCGACAATACCCCCATCGACGGGGGCGTGATCGACCTGCCCCGGTTTGCGGAGCTGGGCAACGAGGGCGTGCTGTGCCTGATGTCGGATTCCACCAACGCGGAGCGCCCCGGCTATACGCCCAGTGAGCGCAACGTGGGCGAAACGCTGGAAGCCCTCTTCCGCGGGGCGGGGGAGAAGCGCATCATCGTGGCGTCCTTCGCCTCCAACATCCACCGCATCCAGCAGATCGTGGACGCCTCCGTCAAGATGAACCGGAAGATCTTCCTCTCCGGCCGCAGCCTTGAAAACGTGGTGTCCGTCAGCATGGAGCTGGGCTATCTCACGGTGCCCGACGGCATTCTGCTGCCCATCGACCGGCTGAAAAACTATACCGACAGCCAGACGGTGATCATCACCACCGGCAGCCAGGGCGAGCCCATGAGCGCCCTGTCCCGCATGGCCCAGAGCGACCACCGGAAGGTCACCGTCGGCAACAACGACTATATCATCATCTCCGCCACCCCCATCCCGGGCAACGAAAAGACGGTCTCCAACACCATCAACGACCTGATGAAGCTGGGGGCTGAGGTGGCCTACGAAAAGACGCTGGGCATCCACGTTTCCGGTCACGCGGCACAGGAGGACCAGAAGCTGATTATCAATCTGGTCCGGCCAAAATATTTCATCCCCGTCCACGGCGAGCAGAAGCACCTGCGCAAGCATGCCGCCTCCGCCGCAAGCGTGGGCATCCCGGAAGAGAACATCGTGATCCCGGAGCTGGGGGCGCTGATCGAGGTGTCCGAGGACGGCATCGCCCGCACCGGCACCGTGCCCGCGGGGCGGGTGTTCATCGACGTTTCCGGCATGGGGGACGTGGGCAATTCCGTGCTGCAGGACAGAAAGAAGCTGTCCACCGACGGCATCGTCATCATCACCGCCGTGGTGGATTCCTATTCCGGTCAGCTGCTCTACCCGCCGGAGGTCCAGTCCCGCGGCATCGTGTTCAGCAGCAACGCCAACGCCTTTTCTTCCTATATCAGCGACCGGTGCGGCGAGGTGTTCCGGGAGTATTCCCGCTATGTGCAGCTGGATATCCCCGCCCTAAAATCCCGGGTGCGGGATACCGTCGCCAAAGTGATCTTCGATAAAACGCGGCGGGCGCCGGTCATCGTGGTGACCGTGCTGTCCGTCTGACCCCTTTTTGATTTTTTGTAAGGAGGTGAGCGCTTGAAATTCAGGGACTTTATCCGCATGAACCCGTTTACCGTGATCTTTCTCTGCGTGGCCACCGTGCTGTGCGGGCTGACCTTCGTCTTTTCCGCCCCGCTGGCCATCGGTGAGATCGTCGTGGTGCTGGGGCTGGCGGTGTTCGCGTTTTTCTGGTTCTCCAACTCCGTGGAACGAAAAAAGACCTACCTGCGGCGCATCGAAAACGCGCTGACCGAAAGCGGCGAGAATTACGACCGGCTGGCGGCCTTCCCGTTCCCCGCCGTGCTCTCCGACAAGCAGGGGGGCGTGCTGTGGTTCAACGAGGCCTTCAACGCCGTCACCGCGGATTTCCCCGACGCCTCCGCCTCCGAAATGCGGGAGTATATCGGCGGCCGGTTCGATTTTTCGGGCGGCGACTGCGCCCCCTTCGAGGTTTCCGGCGCGTCCCGCTTCTATACCGTGTTCCCCTCCCGTCTGGCGGACGGCTCCGTGGTGTTCTACTTCGTGGACGACACCGCCCTCAAGCTGATCCGCACGGAATTCACCGTCACCCGCCCCGTGGTGCTGCTCATCAACATCGACTCGCTGGAGCAGACCGAGGACAACCTGGCCCACGCGGAATACTATTCGCTGCTCTCCGACGTGGACCGGCTGATCACCCGGTGGCTGGTGAGCTACGGCTGCATCTTCCGGAAATATTCCGACGGCAAGTTCATCGCCGTCACCGAGTGCCGCCATCTGGACGAGATGACCGCCAAAAACTTCGACCTGCTGGATACCGTCCGCAGCTACCGCCATGAGAGCGGCGACGTGGACCTGACGTTGTCCGTGGGCGTGGGCAAGGAGGAGGATTTCTCCCTCTGCGAAGCCAGCGCCCGGCAGGCGCTGGATATGGCCCGGGGCCGGGGCGGCGATCAGGTGGCCGTGAAGGTGGGCGACAGCTACGAGTTCTTCGGCGGCATCACCAGCCGCAAGGAAAAGCGCGGCAAGGTCAAATCCCGCATCGTGGCGGCGGCGCTGAACGACTACATCGAAAACGCCTCCGCCGTCTACATAATGGGCCATGCCTATTCGGATTTCGACTGCCTCGGCGCGGCCATCGGCGTGGCGGCCATCGCCCGGGCCTGCAACAAGCCCGCCTACGTGGTGGTCAACCGCAAAACGACCCTGTCCCAGCCGCTGCTGGCCATGATGGAATCCTCCGGCGCCCACGTCAGCTTTATCAGCCCCGAACGGGCGGAGGATACCGCCAACGAGTCCTCGCTTCTGGTGGTGACCGATACCATGCGGAAAAACCTGGTGGAGGCCCCCGCCCTGCTCTCCAAGGGGCTGCGCACGGTGCTGATCGACCACCACCGCATGACGGTGGACCACATCGAAAACGCGGCGCTGCTCTTCCATGAGCCCTACGCCTCCTCCGCCTGCGAAATGGTGACGGAGCTGGTGCAGTATTCCCCCTCCAAGCCCAAGCTCTCCCAGGCGGAAGCCCAGGCGCTGCTGGCGGGCATTCTGCTGGATACCAAGAATTTCTCCCTCCGGGTGGGGGTGCGGACCTTTGAGGCCGCCGCCTTCCTGCGGGACAGAAAGACCGATACCGTGGCGGTCAAGAAGCTGTTCGCCGGCTCCATTGAAGAGAACCTGAACATCAACAAGATCATTTCCGCCGCGAAATTCTATAAAAATTACTGCATCGCCGTGGCCGGGGTGGAGGCGCCGGATATGCGCCTGATCTGCTCCAAGGCCGCCGACGAGCTGCTGAATATCGAAAACGTGGACGCATCCTTCGTCGTTTTCGTCAACCGTTCCTCCGTCAACATCTCCGCCCGCTCCTTCGGCAAGATCAACGTGCAGCTGATCATGGAGGCCCTGGGGGGCGGCGGCCACCAGAGCATGGCGGCCTGCCAGCTGGGCGAGATCTCAACGGACGAGGCGGTGGAAAAGCTGAAGGGCGCCATCAACGCCTATATGGAAAAAACACAGAAACAGGGAGGGCAAAATCCATGAAAGTGATCCTGAATCAGGACGTGAAAAGCCTGGGCAAAAAGGGCGAGCTGGTCAACGTCTCCGACGGCTACGCCAAAAACTACCTGATCCCCCGCAAGATCGCCGCGGTGGCGGACGCCGCCGCCATGAACGAGCTGAAAAACCGCGAGGCCTCCAAGGCCTATCAGCTGGCTAAGGAAAAGGAAAACGCCGAGAACGCTGCGAAGGCGCTGGACGGCAAGACCATCAAGATTTCCGCCAAGGCGGGCGCCAACGGCCGCCTGTTCGGCTCCGTCACCTCCAAGGAGATCTCCGAAAAGATCAAGGCGGATTATGATATCGACATCGACAAGAAGCGCATCGTCACCGAGGACATCCGCTCCTTCGGTACATACGAATGCACGCTGAAAATCTATACCGGCGTCACGGCGACCGTCTACATCATGGTCGGCGAATAACCGGAAGGACCGGATCGGAACCAGACAATGGCTAACGGCGTAAAAAACAGGGAAGATCAATATACGGAGACCGCGGTCTCCAAGTCCTATTCCATCGAGGCGGAACAGGCGGTGCTGGGCAGCATTCTGCTGGACCCGGCCTGTTTCCCGTCCGTTTCCATCCTGCTGCGGGCGGAATATTTCTACCTGCCCCAGCACCGGGAGATCTACACCGCCATGCTCACCATCGACGCGGCGGGCTCCGGCTCCATCGACCCGGTGCTGATCCTGGAGCTGCTGCGGCGGGAGAAGGTCTTTTCCAACGACGAGGACGGCAAGACCTATCTCTTCCAGTTGGCCGAAGCGGTCCCCGCCACCGCCAACGTGGAATCCTACTGCCGGATCATCAAGGACAAGTTCTATCTGCGCACGCTCATCAACGTCTCCAACGAGATCATCGAGATGGCGGAAAACGCCGGCGACGACGCGGATACGGTGCTGGACAACGCCGAGCAGCGCATCTATGAGATCCGTCAGGGCAAGACGGTGGGCGGCCCCTCCAAGCTGAGCGAAGTGATCGCCAACGTCTACGATACCCTGTATAAACTCAATTCCGAAGACAAAGAGCAGTATAAAGGCCTGCCCACGGGCTTTCCCGATTTCGACCGCATGTGCACCGGCCTCAACCGGTCGGACCTGGTGCTGATCGGCGCCCGTCCCGCCATGGGCAAAACCAGCTTCGCGCTGAATATGGCCCGCAACGTGGCGGTGAGATCCGGCAAAAAGGTGCTGTTCTTCTCGCTGGAAATGTCAAAAGAGCAGCTGGCCCAGCGCGTGATCTCCACCGAGGCCCGCATCCCCAGCCAGAAGATGCGTACCGGCGAGCTGACCCCCAAGGAGTGGGAGAGCCTTTCCGCCGCCTGCGTATTCCTGGCGGACGTGCAGCTCTATCTGGACGATACCTCCAACATCACGGTGCCGGAGATGAAGGCCCGCTGCCGCCGTCTTAAAAATGTGGACGCGGTGTTTATCGACTATCTGCAGCTGATGCAGTCCGCCAAGCGGACGGAAAACCGCGTGCAGGAGGTCTCCGAAATCACCCGGAGCCTCAAGCTGATGGCCAAGGACCTGATGATCCCCGTGGTGGTCTGCGCGCAGCTGTCCCGTAGTACCGAGGCGCGGGGCTCCTCCCATAAGCCCCAGCTGGCGGACCTGCGTGAATCCGGCTCCATCGAGCAGGACGCGGATATCGTCGTCATGCTCTACCGTGAGGATTACTATAAAAACGAAAAAGAAAACCCGGAGGAGATCGAGGTCAACTCCGCGGAGCTGCTGGTGCAGAAGAACCGTCACGGCCCCACCGGCAGCATCAAGATGGCCTGGAACCCCCAGTACACGCTCTACACCTGCGTGCAGCAGAACAACGGCGATGAGGGATAAGCTGCTTGCGGCCGTCCGCCGGTATGGGATGTTTTCTCCCGGCGAGAAGGTGGCCGTCGGCGTCTCCGGCGGGGCGGATTCCATGTGCCTGCTCTCCCTTCTGCGGGAATGCGCGGATGAATTGGGGATCTCCCTGACCGCGGTGCACGTGAACCACGGCATCCGCGGGGAAGAGGCCGACCGGGACGAAGCCTTCGTGACGGATTGGTGCCGCGAAAAGGGCGTTGCCTGCGTCGTCCGCCGGGCGGATATCCCGGCGCTGGCGGCAAAAACGGGGGAGAGCACCGAGCTGTGCGCCCGGCGCGTGCGCTATGAGATCTTTGATTCCCTCGGGGCGGATAAGATCGCCACGGCACACACCGGCAGCGACAGCGTGGAGACCATGCTCATGAACCTCTCGAGGGGGGCGGGCCTTCACGGTCTTTGCGGCATTCCGCCGGTGCGCGGCAATATCGTCCGGCCCCTGATCGCATTTACCCGGCGTGAGACGGAGCGGTACTGTGAGGAGCACGGCGTTCCCTACGTGACCGATTCCACCAACCTCACCGACGACTATACCCGCAACCGCTTCCGCCACCGCGTGGTGTCGGAGTGGGAGCAGATCAACCCGGCCTTTACGGCCAACGCCCTGCGCTGCATAGCGCTGCTGCGGCAGGACGACGACTTTCTGCGGCGGCTGGCCGCCGAACGGTTCGACGCGCTGTTCGACCCCGTTTCCGGCGCGCTGCCGGTACGGGCGCTGGCAGGGGAGGCGGAAAGCCTGCGGGGAAGGATCCTGACGCTGTTCTGCGAGCGCTTTGCGGCGGGGGATTACGAATACCGCCACATTGAGCGGCTTCTGACGGAGATGGACCGCCCCTGCTCGGTGACGCTGCCCTCCGGCGGGCATATTATCTCGGACGGCGAAGTTCTCCGCTTTCAGCCAAGGCAAGCTCCGGCAGAAAAAGCTCCTGAGGCGCTGACCGTGTCGAGAGATTTCACAGAGTCCTTTTCCTTCGGCGGTTTTCAGCTTCGTTTCAGCGTCGCGGCGTTACAATATCCCAATACGGGAAACGTCCTGTGCGTGGATTATGATAAAACGGAACCTGTTCTCACGGTGCGCGGGCGGCAGCCCGGCGACCGGATCGCGCTGCCCCGCCGGGGCTGCGCCAAGACCGTGAAAAAATACCTGAACGAGATCGCCTTCCCTCCGGAACAACGGGACAAGCTGCCCGTGATCTGCGACGCCCGCGGCGTCGTGGCGCTGGCGGGATTGACGGCGGACGCCGCAAGGCTTCCGGATGAACGTACAAAAAAATATTTGATAATAACAACGGAGAGTGACAACAATGATCAATGACATCAAATCCGTCCTGTATTCGGAGGAGGTCCTGCAGGAGACGGTCGCTTCGCTGGGCAAAAAGATCAGCGACGACTACCGGGGAAGAAACCTGCTGCTGGTCAGCGTGCTGAAGGGGTCCGTCGTGTTCATGTCGGACCTGATGCGCAGCATCACCATCCCCTGCGAGATCGACTTCATGGCGGTTTCCAGCTATGGTTCCGGCGTGAAATCCAGCGGCACGGTGCGCATCATGAAGGACCTTGACCGGGATATCCGCGGTTACGACGTGCTGGTGGTGGAGGATATCCTCGACAGCGGCAAGACCCTCAACTACCTGATGGACGTGCTCTACGCCCGCAACCCCAACAGCATCCGCATCTGCACGCTGTTCGACAAGCCCGAGCGGCGCGAAGTGGATATCTATGCCGATTACAGCGGCCTCAAGGTGCCGGACGAGTTCATCGTCGGCTACGGCCTTGATTATGCGGAGCACTACCGCAACCTTCCCTTTATCGGCATTCTGAAAGAATCGGTCTACGCAAAATAAATGACGGAGTGACAGGAAATTTGGATAACGAAAGAAACAACGGCAGAGTCAAATCGCTGCTTCCCATGCTGCTGCTTCCCGTGATTTTCATCGCGGTGATCTCCTTCTTCTTCAATTCCGGCGCCAACCGGGATAAGAAGATGACCTACTACGAGGTGGTCGAGATGTTCTATCACGACGAGATCTCGGAATACAGCCTCAATCTCAGCAGCGGCGTACTGGAGTACAAAAAGCGCGGCGAGACGGATAAGACCTACAAGTATTCCGTCCCCAGCATCGCGCTGTTCAACAACGACATTCACACCTACGTGATCGACTACAACGTCAAGCATCCCGAAGCGCCGGTGAAGTTCAACTACAACGCGGGCTCCTCCAATTCGTGGCTGGTAAGCCTCCTGCCCACGGTCATCAGCATCGGCGTGCTGGGCGTGCTGATGTTCATCATGATGCGCCGCATGAACCAGAGCCTGATGAGCGAGAACAACCGCACCATGAGCTTCGGCAAGGCGCGCATCCGCATGAACAAGGACGACAAGCGCAAGACCACCTTTGCGGACGTGGCGGGCTGCGACGAGGAAAAAGAGGAGCTTGCCGAGATCGTGGAGTTCCTGAAAGACCCGGCCAAATACAACGCCCTCGGCGCGCGCATCCCCAAGGGCGTGCTGCTGGTGGGCCCTCCCGGCACCGGTAAAACGCTGCTGGCAAGAGCCGTGGCAGGCGAGGCCAACGCCCCGTTCCTGTCCATCTCCGGCTCCGACTTCCTTGAAATGTACGTGGGCGTGGGCGCCTCCCGTGTGCGGGACCTGTTCGATCAGGCGAAAAAGAACGCCCCCGCCATCATCTTCATCGACGAGATCGACGCCGTCGGCCGCCACAGAGGCGCCGGCATGGGCGGCGGTCACGACGAGCGCGAGCAGACTCTGAACCAGATGCTGGTGGAAATGGACGGCTTCGTCGCCAACGAGGGCGTCATCGTCCTGGCGGCCACCAACCGCCCGGATATTCTCGACCCCGCCCTGCTGCGCCCCGGCCGTTTCGACCGTCAGGTGACGGTGGGCCTGCCGGATATCAAGGGCCGGACGGAGATCCTGAAGGTCCACGCCCGCAACAAATCCCTGGCGCCGGACGTGTCGCTGGAGGAGATCGGCAAATCCACCGTCGGCTTCACCGGCGCGGATCTGGAAAACCTGCTGAACGAGGCGGCGCTGCTGGCGGCCAGAAGGGGCCTGAAGGCCATCACCAAGGCCGAGATCGAAGAGGCGACGCTGAAGGTGGTCGTGGGCGCGGAGAAGCGTTCCCACAAGATCACGTCGGACGACAAGCGGCTCACCGCTTATCATGAGGCCGGTCACGCGGTTTCCGCCCACTTCCTGGGCGGTCAGGACCCGGTCCATCAGGTGTCCATCATCCCCAGAGGCATGGCCGGCGGCTTTACCATGCACATGCCGGTGGAAGATAAAATGTATATGTCCAAGAAGAAGATGGAGGAGGAGATCGTCACCTTGCTGGGCGGCCGTGTGGCGGAAAAGCTCATCATCGGCGATATCTCCACCGGCGCTTCCAACGACATCCAGCGGGCCTCTGAAATCGCCCGCAACATGGTCACCAAGTACGGCATGAGCGAGGCCCTCGGCCCCATCACCTTTGGAAGCGGCCATGACGAGGTCTTCCTCGGCAAGGACTACGGCACCGTGCGCAACTACTCCGAAGAGATCGCCAAGGAGATCGACGAGGAGGTCAACCGCATTGTGATGAACGGCTATAATCGCTGCGAGAAGATCCTCACCGATCACATCGACAAGCTTCACGCCCTGGCCCAGTACCTGATGGAAAACGAAAAGATCGACGGCGAAAACTTCGTCAAGTTGATGGATGGCACGGAAGAACCGTCCGAAAGGAGCGATGCAGAATGACCAAAAGAATCATTGCGCTGTTAACGGTTCTCTGCCTTACGCTGGCGGTGTTCGCCGCCTGCGGCAAGAACAAAAATCAAACGGAAAACGAAACCAGGCCCGCCGGGGCGGCGGATAACGGCGAAACCGCCGAGGGTTCCGGCGACGCAGACGCGAAGGATACCGATACCGCCGCCGTGGATAACGGCGGCAATAACCCCGTCGCCACCATCGAGATGGAAGACGGCGGCGTCATCAAGGTGGAGCTGTATCCCGACGTGGCCCCCAACACCGTGAAAAACTTTATCAGCCTGGCCAATTCCGGCTTCTATGACGGCACCACCTTCCACCGGGTCATTCCGGATTTCATGATCCAGGGCGGCGACCCCTCCGGCAACGGCACCGGCGGCCCGGGCTATACGATCCCCGGCGAGTTTTCCGCCAACGGCTTCGATAACAAGCTGTCCCACACCCGGGGCGTGATCTCCATGGGCAGAAGAGGCAATCAGGTGGCGGGCTTCGATACCGCCGGCTGTCAGTTCTTCATCTGCGTGGCGGACTGCGACTGGCTGGACGGCCAGTACGCCTCCTTCGGCAAGGTGCTGGAGGGCATGGACGTGGCGGACGCCATCGTCTCCGTGGACCGCGACGGCAACGACAAGCCCCTCGAGGATCAGGTGATGAAGTCCGTCACCGTGGATACCTTCGGCGTGGATTACGGCGAGCCCACGACCCTGGCGGGCGACTGAGCCGCCTTTTCGGCAGGCCCCGGGCAGGAACGGTTTCGCTGCCGTTTTTCAGCCGGGAAGCCCATCGGGAAAATGCTGAAATTCTATGGGATAATTCTGAATTTTCTGTGAAAAGTATTGCATTTTTGCCGGTGTTGTGCTATAAATAAAACAGAAACAATCTGACAGGAGGTTATTGTTATGGGTGCTATTTTCTGGGTTCTGAAAATGGTGTTGAAAGTGTTGAAGCCCTTTGCGAAGATCGCGATCATCGAGTCTCTGATCGAAGCGCTGATGGGAAGCCTCGGCGAGGACGAAGCAACGACGCCGACGGACGCCACCACACCGACTGACGGCGAATAATCCGCTTTTCGGAAAACATCAGGGGCCGGATCCTTCCGGCCCTTTTTCCATATCTGCCCGCGGAAGCGCAAGCCGGGGCAGGCCAACGCGACGAACGGGGTGACGAATATGAAAAGAATCATTTCCCTATTGCTCTGTCTCTGCCTGCTGGCGGAGGCGTTTTCCGCTTCCGCTGTCGCCATCGGCAGTACGGTCTCCTTTACCGTGGCAACGGAGGCGGGCAGTAACGCTTATCAGAAGGCGCTGCTGACGCTGGAGGATTGGCTCTTTGCGCTGAACGAGCGCTTCGGCGGGGCCCTGCGGGGGCTGCGTCTGCTGCCGCAGGAAGAACCGCCCTTTCCCAAGGCGAAGGTGACGGCGAAAACCCTGTGGCTGCTGGACCGGCCGGAGGGCGACGCGGCGCTGGCGCTGGGCTCCCTGCAGGGGGTGCTGGCCAATTGCAGCGAAACGCAGCTGCTATTCCGGGACGGCGCTTACCGCCAGTATCTGGAATACGCGGACGCAGATGTGATCGAAATGAGCGGCCCGGAGGCGGAACCGGCGGCCCTGCTGAAGGCCTTTGCCGACCGGCTGAACGGCTACGTGCTGTGCGACGGGACAGGCGCGCAGGCGGCGGTCTCCGTGGCGGGCGTGCTGCAGGCGGTGGTGATCCCCGAAGGCCTGCAAACCGCGGCGGAGGCGGCGGGCCTTGCCTGTCTGGAGGACGTTCGCGGCTGGACGGATCATACCCTGCGGCGGTCCCGGTATTTTTGTCGGCTCAGCCGCACGGTGGCTTTTTCCCAGCCCGTGTCCTACGCGCCCAAGCTGGTGGATTACGCGGTGATGGCCGGGGCCTATTTCGGCTTCTCCGATTCCGAGGATCAAACGGCCTGCAAAATGACCTACGCCTTTTTGCGGGATAACGCGGTGGTGTTCGGGTGGAACCCGGCGCTGGGCGAATACGGCACGGTGGCGGCCCTGTCGCAGCTGAACGCCTGTCTGATCCCCGCCGACCACGCCTGCAACGTTTCCGTTCTCAGCGGGTTCCCCTCGGCGGACCTGAAACAGGCGCTTACCCCTGAACCGGCGGCTCAAACGCCTCACCACACGGTCTGCCTGTTCATGTCCGACGGCGACAACCTGCAATGGATCGTCACCGCGTTCAACAACGCCTCCCACTTCGGGTCGCCGTTGCGGGGAAAATTCCCGGTGGCATGGGGCCTGCCCGCGTCGCTGAACGCCGCCGCGCCCACCATGGCGAAATGGCTGTACGCCAACGCCGCCCCGGGGGATGAATACATCCTGCAGATCAGCGGGCTGGGCTATACCTTCCCCTCAAAATGGACCAACCCCTTCGCCCTGCGGCGTATGTACGGGAGCCTTTCGGAGCAGATGGCGAAAGCCGACCTCCACGTGGCGGCGGTGCTGGACGACGGCGGTTTCAACCACCGTTCGCTGGACGTGCTGGCGGGGCAGGAGAGTGTGGACGGCGTGTTCTATCTGGATTATTCCGACTACGCCGGTATGAAGGGGGCGGCGCGGCTCTCCCACGGCAAGCCCATCGTCGGCGCGAAATATAAGCTGTGGTACGGCCAGCCCGGCGGCTCGCCGGAGGAGATCGCGGCGGCGGTCAACGCCGCGTCAACGGATCCTTCCGATCCGGACGCCTATTCCCTGATCGTGATCCACGCCTGGTCAGGCCTGGATGAGGCGGGCAATTTCGCCGGGTACGGCGATACCATGGCGGCGGTGGACCGGATGGTCGCCGCCTTCGGCCCCGACGTGCGGCTTGTCTCCCCGTCGGCCTTCATCACGCAGTTGACAGACGCGCTGTCGTAAAATACGACCGGCGGGGACGCCGTCCATGAGGGTCCTCGCCGGTTTCATTCTCTTTTTGGATCCTCACGGATCATTGTGGGGTAGCGGCAA
>CADAMO010000048.1 GCA_902788995.1 Oscillospiraceae bacterium | reverse complement strand
TGCGGAACTGAACGCCCTTGCCCCTCGGCAGTATTATACGCCCGTTTTTTTGAACAGTCAAGCAGCAAATACGGTGATTTCGGTAAAAAATCAAACGACCGGCGATGTCTGTCGTTTATAAAAAAAGACAAAAAACCTTCCGGTAAAATGAAGTCCGATCACTTTTTGTGAGGCCCACTTGCGCGGGACGATTTTTTGCGCTATAATCATTTCCGTCAAATCCGAACAAAGGGGAGAGTCAATTGCATCCTGTGATCACCTGTTTGCGGCACAAAGGGATTGCCGCCCTGCTGGCGGTCAGCCGTCTGGTTCACCGGGCGACCGGCGGAAGACGACCGAAGTTCCTGTTCAGCGAAAACGCGGCGGCGGAGTTCGTCGGCTCGAAGGTGAAAATCGTATCGGAGGACGAAACCTCCGTCACGATTGCGAAATACAAACCGGACGGCACGATCGATCCCGGCGAATTTCGCATTCTGACCACCACCGACCTGCATCTGGATACCAAAAGCCCTCTCACCAGAGGGGGCAGCGCGGCGGACCGCAATAACCGATCCATCCGCATGCTGGTGCGCCAGATCAAACGCCTGAAGCCGGACCTCGTCATCCTGACCGGCGACGTGAATCAGTCCGATTTTCAGCAGATCGACGCGGTGCAGCTGTCCCTGCTGTTTGAAAAGCTGGGCGTTTACTGGGCCTACGCCTTCGGCAACCACGAAACGCGGGAAGAAAAAGGTTATTACAAGTACCTGATGTATCAGGGCTTCCGATACGGCCCCCATTGCCTGTGCCGGTTCGGGGACCCCGCGCTCTTCGGCTACGGCAACTTTGCCATTCACGTCAAAAACGGCGAAAATTCGCTGTCAAAGAGCCTGTTCCTGTTTGATTCCGGCCGGGATATCCAGCCGGAGCGCTGTGCGGAATACGGCCTTCCGTCGGATCAGGAGGGCTACGACTTTCTCAAGCGGGAGCAGATCGACTGGTATCTGCGCGAGGTGGAAAAAACGAAACGCCAGTACGGCGACGTCAGAACCATCGCCTATATGCATATCCCCGTGCCGGAATACGGCGAGGTGTTCGAGGGCGACGAAGAACAGGGCTTCGTTCCCTCCGGCAAGGCGGAAGTGCTCTACGGCGCCCAGCATGAAAGCGTCGGCTGTTCCCCGTATAACAGCGGCTTTTTCGACGCGGCGGCGGGCGAGGGAAGCCTGCAGGCCGTCTTCTCCGGTCACGACCACGTCAACGACTTCTGCGCCCTTTACCGGGGCGTGTACCTCGTCTATTCCCAGGGCGGCGGCTACAACACCTACAGCATGGAGGACCGCAAGGGCTGGAACGAGCGGGACTGCCACTACGGCGTCACGCTGACGACGCTCCTTCCCGACGGAAATCTTCAGATCACGCCTGAAAGATACGCGGATCTCCCGGCGGAGAACGCCTGAACCGTTTTTTCTCTGCCATCGCGGTATAACAACGACAAAACGGAGTGTTTATGGGTATATCATTACGGCCCCATCACGGCATGTGCTTTCAGTTTTATGAGGGCAAGGGGTATAACGCCGATTTTACGGACCACATGGGTAAGATCATCAAAATGCTTTCCGACGATCCGTCGCAGCCGGTCACGCTGACGGCGGCCGGGGACGCGGTGTGCGCCAACTGCCCGAACCTCCATTCCGGCGTCTGCGCCGATCAGGACAAAGTCGGCCGGTATGACGCGGCGGCGCTTTCCCTCTGCGGCCTGACAGCGGGGGAGACGATCCCTTACGGCGATTTCATTGCAGTAATAAAAGAGAAGATCCTCGACAAGGGCCTGCGGAAGCAGATCTGCGGCGATTGCTGCTGGAACGGGATCTGTAAGAGAAAAGAATGATTTGACGTGGTGACGATTTGTGTCTCAGCGTTGATTTTTAAGAGTTATTTCTTCGGCAATCGTGAAGCCGTCGTTTATCAATCAAATTATTTAATTGCCGAAGTAATAACTTTTATTCATGTGAAAGGTTTGTCTTTTCTTCGATGATCACGCGGACCGTATCGCCGTCGCCCTTGCCCAGCGCCGTGCGGATGGATTTCAGCAGGCCGATGACGCAGCAAACGGAGCCGTCCTGGTTCTTTACGCCCATGTTGACGATGCTGCCGTCGTAGGGAACGCCGTCGAAGGAGGCGTGGACCTTCACGCGCCCCTTGCCGAAGGCCTGCCGCAAATCCCATGGGAAAGCCACGTAGGCGCCGCCATCCGGCTCCACGTGGATCACTGCGTCGTATTCGTATCGTTTTTTATCGCTCATCGCAGGATCTCCTCCATGGGCCGGCCCTTTGCCAGCTCGTCCACCAGCTTGTCAAGCTGGCGGATCTTCCGCATCAGCGGGTCCTCCACGGCGGCCACGTCCACGCCGCACACCTTGCCGGTGATCAGCTCCGCCCGGGGATTCATGGCCGGGGCGTTCTCAAAAAACGCGCCGTAGGGTACGCTCTGGTCCACCTCGTCCATTTCGTACCCGGTCAGCCACCGGATCACTTCGTCCAGCTCCGCTTTTGTCCGCCCCTTGCGTTCTGCCTTTGCCCGCAGCAGGGGATAGACCTTTGCGACGGGCATCTCGAAAATGCTCTGTCCCGCCATGACGGTTACTCCGCCGTCACCAGCGCGCCGCCGCAGGAGGGCAGGCGGAACCGGTACTGTCCGTCGACGGTTTCGGGGGTGATCGCTCCCTCCGCCGTCAGAATGCGCACGGGGGAGCCGTCGGTGGCAAAGATCACCGTCCCCTCCGTCGGGTGATCGCCCCAGGGGTCGGAGGCGTTGCAGAGATACAGCGCCTGTTTACCGCCGCCGTCCCTCGCGACCATCTGGCCCGCCAGCAGGGGAGCGCCGTCCTCCATGCGAACGCCGGAAAAGACGCCGGTGTTCAGCGCCGCTTTCGTTTCAACTTTTACGCTCTCCGGCGCATATTTCCCGGTGAATCCGATGAAGTGGGTGGAGACGTTCCTGTATTTCATGTAGGCGTCTCCCACGGCCCGCAGCTCCGCGTTGACGGTTTTCAGCTTGTCGTACTGCTCCGTCTTTTCGCCTTTGTCGTCCAGCACCTGATTGTGCCACCAGCCGGCGGTGTAGCAGCCCCATGTGACCGCCTCCGCGCCGAAGCACAGGGCGGTGTTGGCCTGAAACCGCAGCTGGTCTTTGCTGATCCATTCCTCCGGCCTGTTGGAGTTGACCTGCAGCACGATCCACATGGACCGGCCCGTGGAACGGCAGGCGTCCGCCACGACCCGCAGGTTTTCATAAGCCCGGTTGACCCCGGCGAAGGAATCCCGGTCCGCCGTCAGGGAATACAGATAGAAGTCGTAGCAGAGATAATCCAGCCCCACGTGCTCGCAGTACTGCCGGATGTGCTCGTCGTAGGTGGCGGTGCCAAGCTGGTTCACCGTCTGCTGGGCGGAGTTCTCCGCCACGGAGGCGTAGTTCGGGTACAGGTTCAGATAGGCGAACTGGTTTTTGAACAGCCGCTCCGTCAGCGCCGTCACCTTGCCGTAGTGGGGAAAATCCAGGGCGGAGGGCTCGTCCCCCACGTCGATGCCCCACACGGCGGGGTGATCCATGAAGGCTGCCGCCGCCTCCTCATAGCGCGTCAGGGGATTGCGCTCCGCCATCTGCCCCGCGTTGCTGCCGTCGCCGCCCCACCAGCCGGGGACCACGCCGCTGACCACCGCGCCGATGCCGTATTTGTCAAACAGGTCCAGCGCCTCCCGGTCGTTGCCCATACAGACGATAAAGTCCACGCCGTTCTCTTTGATCCCGCGGATGTGATCCTCGGTTCTCGCATAGGGCTGCAGGATATACGCCCCGATGTTCAGTCGGTTTCTGTCCATTCGTTTGTTCATGCTTCTTCGCTCCTTTGTGCTTCAGACGCTTGTTCTTTCCGTGTGGATTTCGATCACGTCGCCGGGCTCCGTTTCAACGCCCCGTTCCAGCTCCGCCGCCGTCCAACCGGCGGCCTTGCCGTTGAGGGCGACCGTAAAGGCCTTTTCCGGAAAGTCCACGCGCAGCGTCCCGCCCTTTTCGGAAAGAATTCTGGCGCAGAAGACCCTGCCGGACCGGAAAGCGGCGCTGACGAGGAAGGCCCCGTCCGCCCGCAGATTCTCATATTCGCAGTTCAGCCGGTCGTCCCAGTCCGGGAAGATCCGCACGGTCCCCTGATGGCTCTGCAGCGCCATTTCGTTCAGCGCCAGCGCGTTGACCACGCAGTATTCCAGACATCCGCCGGGCATGTCGTGCAGTAGGTTGGGCAGGTTTGTCTGCGCGTTCCATTCCCGCAGCCGGTCGGTCATATACGCCGGGTTGAAACCGATCCTTGCGCCGATGGCGTAGAAGGAGGAAACGGCGTTGCCGTCCGTAAACCCGTACAGGCGCTGCTTCACCGTGTTCATGGCGACCGTCAGGTCCCTTGCTGTTGAGGACAGCCCCACGCAGCCGCAGGGATAGATATGCTGCTGGCCCACGTCGTTGCCCGTGACCCATTCCTGCCCCTGCTCCGTGTACCGGTAAACCTCCCGCCCCTCGCGGAGGAAGGTGGGGAAGTCCGGCAACCGGTCGAGAAAATCCCGCCATCTTGCGCGCCGGTCCGCGTCCACACCCAAGGTCTCCGCCATGTCGATGGCGGCGGGGATGCACAGGCGCAGCAGCCCGAGGGTCAGCACGTTGTTTTTGTCGTGGATCTCCGGGTAATCCTGCTCGTCGAACCCCTTTTTGTAGTAGGGCACCTCGTGGATCGCGTCGTCCGGGATCGAAACGCTGCCGTCCGCCTCTTCAACCGCGTAGTCGGTGAAAAAGTCCAGGCACTCCCGCAGGTAGGGGAAGGCGTGTTCCCGGGCGTAAGCGATATCCCGCGTGGCGTTCCACCGAAATACCGCGATATCCGCGGCGTGGATCGCGTCGTTTTTCTGCCCCATAAAGGGCCGCTCAAACTCATAACGGATGCCGGGGATAAACTCGGTCATATAGCCCTTCGGCGCGATGCCGCAGGGGAATAGGACGCCCCCGCAGCCGAAGTGCGCGGCAAATTCCTTTCCGCGGGGCACGAACTCCTCCAGCGGGGACAGGTAACAATCCGTCAGCTCCGGGTGGTTGGAGGAGCAGGCCGCGTAAAAGGGCGCCTGATAGTTGTAGTTCAGGTGATAATCGCTGTGCCAGTTGGGGCGCTCCACGGTGATGAAATTGGCGTAAAGCCCCGGCGGAAAGCCCTTGTTCCGGGCGCAGACCGCCAGATAGTACTGGGAGGCGTACCATCCCGTTTCCAGCGCCGGATCGGACAGCCGGAAGGCGGATTTCGACCAGAAGTCCTTCCAGAAGGCCGCGTGCCGTTCCTTCAGTTCGTCAAATCGCGCGGACGTCATACCGGATATCTTTTCAATCACCGCTTCCTTCGGCGCGGAGCAGTCGTGGTTCGTGGCGACGAAGACGCACCAGCGGTTGCTTTCCAGCTGACGGAGCGCGGCGTACACGTGAGATTCATACAGGCACTCCGCCCCGTCAAAGTGGCGGGAAACGCCGTTTACGCCGTTTTCCTCAAACGTGCCGTTCCTGCCCGTGGTCTCCCCGAGATCGTAGGCGTGTAAAACCGGTTCGGTCTCCGTATTGCTTTCGATCAGCACCGCGTTTTCCTCCGCGGCCACCCGTATCTCCAGACGGAGGGACCGTTCGCCCTCCGAAAAATCGCACCGCAGCAACCCCTCGTCCATGTCCTGCTCCACCCGGTAGTGCCGGTACAGGTCCGCCGGTACCGGGATATCCACGTATCCCACCGGCCGCAGCCCGCCCTCGGATTCTATTTCCACCGCGTGCCAGAGATCCGTCTTTGACAGGAAGATCCGTAGTCCCTCCGGGCTGTTCCCTAATATGACGGCCAGGTCGCCGTTTCCCGTGATGGCCCCGTCTGGTATGGATGCTTTTCCGCTCTTCTGTGGCGGCGAAGTGATAATGGCCCTGTGTTTCATCGTGTCGCTTGTCTCCTTCTCTGTCCTGCGCGTCTGAAACAGACCGCTGCTGCTTTGAATATACCATAAAGAGACCGTTTTGTAAACGACGGAACGCAAAGAAAAGGAAAGATTTCCAGGGTTGAAAGATCCCCTGCGATATGATACACTATATCACATCAACCATTACCCGGAAGGAGACTTGTTTGCGAAATGATGAAGAAAACGATTTGCATGTTATTGGCCGCGGTATTGCTGGCGCTGACCGTGTCCGGCTGCGGACAGCTTAAAACGGATCCGGCGACCGACAGCGACGCCGCCCCGCAGGCGACGGCTGCCGACGCGGTTCCGGCTGACGCTCTGTCCGTTGCCATCCGTGAGATCAACAAGCACGGCACGCTGATCCTTGAAACCACCTTTGACGAAATGAACGCCGCCGGTATTGAAATCGGCGATATCATTACCGTCACAGCGGGCGACCGCACGTTCGACCTGCCCGTCGGCACCTCCTACACCGACGTTGACAGCGGCAGCATGATCTGCCGTTTTGATCAGGAGGACAAAGAAGTCGGTCTGGCCGTCAATATGGGTTCCTTTGCCGATGAGACCGGTATTGCGGAAAAGCAGACGACGGAAGCCGATCCCGGCTACGCGTGGGACGTGAAGATCCCCGAAGTCACGCTGCAGCTGAAGAAAAAGCAGGGCTATCTTGATGAATACAACGCCCGCAACCTCACCCGTACCGACGACCGGGCGGATTATCCGGATCTCACCGACGAGGAATTTGCCAATTTCCGGGCGGTGACCGCGACGGGGCTCAAAGAGAACACCCTTTACCGCAGCACCTCTCCCATCGACCCCGACCTCGGCAGAAATGAATACGTTATGGCGGCGATGGAGCAGGCCGGGATCAAAACGGTTGTCAACCTGGCGGATTCCGAAGAGACGATGAAGGGCTATGAGACCTTTGAGGGCAGCTATTACAGCGGCTGCAAGGTGGTCACGCCCGAAATGGGCTATGATTTCACCGGCGAGGAATTTGCGGCGAAGGTGAAGCAGAGCGTTCTGTTCCTGGCGGAAAACGACGGCCCCTATCTCATTCACTGCAAAGAGGGCAAGGACCGCACGGGCATCTTCTGCGCCATTCTGGAATGCTTTGCCGGCGCCTCTTTTGACGAGGTCGAGCGGGACTATATGACTACCTTCTATAACTTCTACGGCCTGCAGAAGGAGGATACCGCCTACGGCATCATCCTGAACGACAATCTGGTGAAGAATCTCTGCGGGCTGTTCGGCGTCGATGCGCTGGAAGGGCTCGATCTGAAAGAGGCCGCGACGCAGTACCTGCTTTCCGTCGGACTGACCGCTGAACAGCTGTCGCTGCTCGGTGAGAAACTTGTCGACGCCGCATAACCGTTCCCGCAGACCGTTCTGTCTGCGCGTCAGGGGTTTCTGCTGCGCCGACGGATCAAAAAAAAAGAAATAATCACAAAAACACCATTGACATCGTGTCAACGGTGTTTTATAATATGACCGTATTGACATGGTGTCAGCATTTGCCGCTGACGGGAAGGAATCGCAATGATTAAGGGTACGCCTGAGCTGATCGCCGATCGGCGGGAGGCCATCATCAACGCCTGCGAAAGGCTGTATGAGACCATGAGCTTCCGGGAGATCACGCTGAAAGAAATCGGGAACGTGGTACCGTTTTCCAGGCCCACGATCTATAACTACTTTCAGACAAAGGAAGAGATCTTTCTGGCTCTGTTTGAACGGGAGTATGACCGCTGGAACCGGGACCTGACGGCCATCATGGCAGAAAACGAAGCGCTGACGGCCACGCAGCTGGCCGGGGAGATCGCCCGTTCGCTGGAAAAACGGACGCAGCTCCTGAAGCTGCTCTCCATGAACAACTTCGATATGGAGGCCAACAGCCGTCCGGAGCTGCTGACGTCCTTCAAGACCGCCTACGGGCAATCAATGGAAAACGTGCGGGGAATCCTCCGTAAATTCCGCCCCGGGATGGGCGAAGAAGATATCCGGGCATTCATCTACGTCTTCTTCCCGTTCATGTTCGGCATCTATCCCTACACGGAGGTGACCGAAAAACAGCGGGACGCCATGCGGGAGGCCCACGTCAATTTTGCCTATCCTTCAGCCTATGAACTGATCTGCGACTGCATCATCCGGCTGCTGGGGGAATCACGGAAAGGAAGCGGAACGGAATGAGCATTTCAGTCAATCTTTATTACCGCGGCACCAACGGCAGCGCCGCTCAATTCGCCGAAGAAATGGAGCGCAGCGGCATTGCCGACAAGATCCGCGCGGAGGAGGGCAACCTGCGGTATGAATACTTCCAGCCCCTCGGCGATCCGGAAACGGTGCTGCTCATCGACAGCTGGCGCGATCAGGCGGCCATCGACGCCCACCACGCCAGCCCCATGATGAAGGAGCTGGCCTTGCTGCGGGTGAAATACGACCTGCACATGACCGCGGAGCGCTACACGTCCATAGACGCCCCCGCCGCGGATGAAACGTATATCAGAAAATAACAACGGAGGAAACATGCAATGAAAGAAAAAATCGTACAGACTGCCGGCAGAAACCAGCTGGGGGAATTCGCGCCGACCTTTGCCCATCTCAACGACGACGTGCTGTTCGGCGAGGTATGGAATGAAGAAGCCATCGACGTCAAAACAAAGTGTATCATCACCGTCGTGTCGCTGATGGCGTCCGGCGTCACGGATTCATCCCTGACCTATCACCTGCAGAACGCGAAGGCCCACGGCGTGACAAAGGAAGAGATCGCCGCCATCATCACCCACGCCACCATGTACGTGGGCTGGCCCAAGGGCTGGGCGGTGTTCCGTCAGGCAAAAGAGGTCTGGAAGGAAGAAACGCCCGCGCGGACGGAAAAGGACCGGTTTCAGCAGACCATCCCGTTCCCCATCGGGGAAGCGAATCCCTACGGGCAGTTCTTTGTCGGTCAGAGCTACCTTGCCCCCGTCTCAACGGAGCAGGTGCCGGTGTTCAACGTGACCTTTGAGCCGGGCTGCCGCAACAACTGGCATATCCACCACGCCAGAAGCGGCGGCGGACAGATGCTGATCTGCGTGGGCGGCAGAGGCTTCTATCAGGAGTGGGGGAAAGAGGCGGTGGAAATGACCCCAGGAACGGTCGTCAACATCCCGCCTGAGGTCAAGCATTGGCACGGCGCCGCCCCGGACGAATGGTTCGCCCATCTTGCCATTGAAGTGGCAGGGGAGGAGACCTCCAACGAATGGCTGGAGCCCGTCTCGGATGCAGACTACGGTAAACTGAAATAAGGGGAGGATAACGAGATGAAAAAAATAATACCGGTTGTGATTGTCCTGTCCCTGATGCTTTGCCTTACGGCCTGCGGCGGCAAAGCCGCCCCCGGCGGGGCATCCGAAACAGAGGTTCCGCCCTCCTCCGAAACGCCGGAAGGCACACAAGCGGATGAGGCGGCGGAAACGGAAGCGGCCCCTGCGGAAAACACAGCGTCGGAGGGCGGCGTCCTGGTGGTCTTCTTCTCCGCCACCGGCACCACCAAAGGCGTGGCGGAAAAGATCGCCGCGCTGGAAAACGCCGATCTCTATGAGATCAAGGCGGCGCAGGAATATACAGACGACGACCTCAACTGGCACGACAGCGCCAGCCGCACCACGAAGGAACAGAACGACAGCAGCGCGCGCCCGGAAATCGGCAGCGAACCGATCTCTCTTGAGGGCTATTCGAAAATATACGTCGGCTACCCCATCTGGTGGGGGGAGGAGCCCCGCATCATGGATACCTTCGCGGAAAGCTACGATTTTACCGGCAAAACCCTGATCCCGTTCTGCACCTCCGGCGGCAGCGGTATCGGACGAAGCGGACAGAACCTCGCCGAAAACGCAGGCGCCGGCATCTGGCTGGAGGGTCAGCGGTTCAGCGGAGGCGTTTCCGAAGCGGACCTGCAGAGCTGGATCGACGAACTGCCCTTGAACTGAACGTGGGTCAACTGAAGGCGTTTCGCTTCGCCGGAAAAAAGCACAAAATGAGCCCTCCTGTGATACCGTTCCGTATCATAGGAGGGCTCGTGCTCTCTGCTGCGGTTTTGTCAGACGACGAGGTTGACGGCAAGGCCCGTCGCCAGCGCGAAAAGCATCACGAAGGCGAGATACAGGACGAAGCGCTTCACGCCGAAGGCGATTTTCAGCGCCCCCAGATTGGTGATCTTGGTGGCGGGGCCGGTGAGCATGAAGGCCGCTGCGCTGCCCAGGGTCATTCCCTCCGCCAGCCATTGCTGCAGCAGCGGGATCGTCCCGCCGCCGCAGGCGTAAAGCGGCACGCCCACCGTGGCAGCCATCAGCACGCCCCAGGCCTCGTTGCCGCCGAACACCTTTGTGAGCAGATCGTCCGGCACGTACCGCTGAAACAGGGCGGATAGCGCGATCCCCGCCAGAAACATGGGGCCCGTCGCCCGGACGTTCCGCCCGATGTTCTTCACCAGCCGCACCAGCGGGTTAGGGGCCACGTCCCGGCTGACAGGGTCGCCGAAATGGGAAAAATCGAAGAACGGTTTGCCTTTATAAAACAGCCGCACCAGCGCCCCCGCCGTCACGCCGCACAGAAAACAGGAGACGATCCGCACGGTCAGCGCCTTTGCGCCGAGGGCGGCGCTGTAAATGATGAGCTGCGGGTTCAGCAGGATCGACGTCATCATGAAGGCCGCCAGCCAGTCGTCCCGCAGACCGCCCCGGGAGAGGGAAGCCGCCAGCGGTACCGTGCCATAGAGGCACAGGGGAGAGGCGACGCCCAGCAGCGCGGCGGGGACCAGCCCGAGAAAACCGAAGCGCGCCCCGCTCATGCGATACAGCAGCCCGTGGATGCGGTCTTTCAGAAAGACGGAGATCACGGAGCCGATGACCACGCCCACCGCCCAGTACAGGGCGATCTGGCGGAACTGCACGTCGAAATAGTACCACAGATAGGTGGCCTCCCGCTGTAATACTGCCAACACGTCACTCATCGATCGTCACCAGCCGGTACGTCCGGGAACCGAGGCCGATTGCCTCCGCGTGCTCCAGCACGTGAACGCCGTTCAGCGCCTCCATGCGGGCGATCAGCGAACCGCCGTCCGGCGCGGCGTAGACCAGATCCACGCAGGCCTGATCCAGCGCCACCGGGTCTGCGGAGGCCAGCATCCCAACGTCGTGCATATCCGGCTGGGCGGGCAGGGCCATGCAGTCGCAGTCCACTGAAAGCCGGTTCATCACGGAGATATACAGCATGTTCTTGCCGTCGTTTTCATAGTCGCTCACGGCCTTCACCGCCTCGGCCAGCGCCTCCAGCCAGCCGTTCTGATCGGCATGGATGATCGTCCCTGCCGTGCGGGTGCCGGCGGAGTGAACGTAGATTTTTCCTTTTTTGGAGGACATACCGATGCCCACGTTCTTGATGGCCCCGCCGAAGCCCGCCATCGGGTGCCCCTTGAAGTGGGAGAGCACCAGCACGCTGTCATAATTGTCGATGTGGCTGCCGACGATGGCGCGGGTGACGCGTCCCTCCCCGGCGTAGGGGATCTCTTTATCGCCGTCCTCATCCAGCAGGTCGAAGGGGGCGATGGCGGTATAGCCCCTGTCCTTTGCCGCCTGCTTGCTCAGCGCCGCAGAGGACCGCACGCCGCCGTAGGCGGTCATGCACTCAATGATCGTCCCGTCCACTTTTTTCACAAGGTCCCCGATCAGCGCGGGCTTTAAGAAATTCGTCGCCTGTGATTCGCCGGTGGTCAGCTTCACGGCCACCTTTCCCGGCAGTCCCGGCGTCAGCACGGTATAGAGATCCAGCAGCGCTTCTGCGGTGATGTTCTTCGTGAACCACACCACGGGGGCGCTTTCGTCCTCCGTCCGGTGCGCCAGCGACGACAGGCTGACGGAGCCGCCGTTGGTGGTCAGCGTGGTTCTGGGCGCAGTCGTCTGTTCCTGTGCTTCGGTGGGGATCGGCGCGTTCTCCGGCGTCGTCGGGTCGGTTGCCGCCGGGGAAGAGGGGGATATTTCGGTTGACGGCGCGCAACCGGCTTGCTCCGTCGGGGCGATTTCCGTCTGCGCCGTCTCTTCCGCCGGCGCGGGGAAGTCCGCTTTTTTCCCGCAGCCGCCCGCCGTCAGCACAAATACGGTCAATAATAAGACCGCCGCCTGCCGCAGCCGGTCGGGCGCGCCGCGTTGACAGATCCGCTGTTGTCTTCGCCTTTTCATCCGTCTCACCGCCTTTTCCTCTATTTTACTGTTTTTTGCGCGGATAGTCAATTGTGTTTCCGCAAAAGAAAAAGAGCCTTCCGCAAAAAACGGAAAGCTCTGCGTATGGATAAATCTTACGCCTTTTTGAAGGCTTCCTCAACAGCCACCGCGCAGGCGACGGTCGCGCCGACCATGGGGTTGTTGCCCATGCCGATGAGGCCCATCATTTCCACGTGAGCGGGAACGGAGGAGGAACCGGCGAACTGGGCGTCGGAGTGCATTCTGCCCATGGTGTCGGTCATGCCGTAGCTGGAGGGACCGGCCGCCATGTTGTCGGGGTGCAGCGTTCTGCCCGTGCCGCCGCCGGAGGCCACGGAAAAGTACTTCACGCCGTTCTCGTTGCACCATTTCTTGTAGGTGCCGGCCACGGGGTGCTGGAAGCGGGTGGGGTTGGTGGAGTTGCCGGTGATGGAAACGCCCACGTTCTCCAGCTTCATGATGGCAACGCCCTCCGGCACGTTGTCCGCGCCGTAGCACTTGACGTCCGCTCTGGGGCCCTTGGAATAGGGCTTCTCATAGACGACCTTGACTTCCTCGGTGTAGGGATCGAACTCGGTCTCCACATAGGTGAAGCCGTTGATGCGGCTGATGATCATGGCGGCGTCTTTGCCGAGGCCGTTCAGGATCACGCGCAGGGGCTTGGTTCTGACCTTGTTGGCGTTGAGGGCGATCTTGATGGCGCCTTCCGCCGCGGCGAAGGACTCGTGGCCCGCCAGGAAGGCGAAGCACTCGGTCTCTTCACTCAGCAGCATTTTGCCGAGGTTGCCATGGCCCAGACCGACCTTGCGGTTCTCGGCGACGGAGCCGGGGATGCAGAAGCTCTGCAGGCCGATGCCGATGGCGGCAGCCGCGTCGGCGGCCTTCTTGCAGCCCATCTTCACGGCGATGGCGCTGCCCACGGTGTAGGCCCACTTGGCGTTTTCAAAGCAGATGGGCTGGGTCTCCTGGACGATGGTGTAGGGGTCGAAACCCATTTCGTCGCAGATGGCCTTGCATTCGTCGATGGAGGAGATACCGTACTCTTTCAGAACGCCGAGGATCTTGGCCTCGCGTCTCTCGTAACCTTCAAACTGTGCCATTCTTCCGTACCTCCTTAGTCCTTGCGGGGGTCAATGTACTTGACCGCGCCGTCTTCGGGATTGAACCGGCCGTAGTGACCGATGGATTTTTCATAAGCGGTGTTAGGATCGTCGCCCTTCTTGATGAAGTCGGTCATCTTGCCCAGGGACACGAACTCGTAGCCGATCACCTGATCGTCCTCGTCCAGCGCCATTCTGGTGCAGTAGCCTTCGGTCATTTCAAGATATCTCACGCCCTTGGCCTTGGTGCCGTACATGGTGCCCACCATGGAGCGGTAGCCCTTGCCCAGGTCTTCCATGCCCGCGCCGATGACAAGGCCGTCGTCGGAGAAAGCGGACTGGCTGCGGCCGTAGACGATCTGCAGGAACAGCTCGCGGGCGGCGGTGTTGATGGCGTCGCACACCAGGTCGGTGTTGAGCATTTCCAGCACGGTCTTGCCGGGCAGGATCTCAGCGGCCATGGCGGCGGAATGGGTCATGCCGGAGCAGCCGATGGTCTCCACCAGCGCCTCTTCGATGATGCCGTCTTTCACGTTGAGCGTCAGCTTGCAGGCGCCCTGCTGAGGGGCGCAGTAGCCAATGCCGTGGGTAAAGCCGGAGATGTCCTTGATCTCATAGGCCTGGACCCACTTTCCCTCCTCGGGAATGGGGGCGGGACCGTGGTAGGCGCCTTTGGCCACACAGGTCATGGCTTCAACTTCCGATGCGTAGTTCATGCCGATAACTCCCTCACATTCGTATGGTATTGTATTTGCCCGCGGACGGGCAGTTTGTTCCGCTAAAATTATAACAAGGGCAAAATCCACTGTCAAGAACGGCGTGGTCAGGATGGTAAAAAGCTGAGCGGACTCCCGCTCAGCTTTTTACAGGGCTTTTTTCAGATAGTACCGGAAGGCCGTGGGGATGGCGTACTGATTCCGCAGCTGCTCCGGGGTGACCCAGACGAAGCCCTCCGGTCTTTGCGGGCAGGACACGCGCCAGCCCGTCATGTGCCACTCCACGTGGGTAAAGACGTGCTTCGTCCGGCCCAGAGGTTCGGGGCTTTCGCCCTGGCCGCCCAGGGCGGCGATCCGGGAGAGCGCCTCCGCCTCCGACAAGGTACCGTCCCAGTTGGGAAATTCCCACATACCGGCCAGCAGCCCTGTGCCGGGGCGCTTTTGCAGGGCACAGCGGCCCTCATGGGTCAGCAGAAACACGGTTTTCTCCTCGATCCGCCGGGCCTTTGGCGGCGCCTTGACCGGGTAGCGGTCCACCGTCCCGGCCAGCCGCGCCCGGCACAGACCGGCCAGAGGGCAGACGCCGCACCGGGCCTCCCCGTTGGGGATGCACAGCGTCTCCCCCAGCTCCATGAGCCCCTCGGTGACCAGAGCGGCCTGTCGCCCGGCGGGGTAACAGCCGGAGAGAAGCTCCGTAAAGCACTTTTTCGTCTTGGGATCGGCGATGTCGTCCGACCGGGCCAGCAGCCGGGTGAGGACCCGGAGCACGTTGCCGTCCACCGCCGGGGCCGGCTCTCCGTAGGCGATGGAGGCGATGGCGCCGGCCGTGTAGTCCCCGATGCCGGGGAGTTTTTTCAGCTCCCGGGCCTGTCGGGGAAGAACGCCGCCGTATTCCGACAGGACCATGCCCGCCGCCTTTTTCAGGTTCCGGGCCCGGCTGTAGTAGCCCAGGCCCTCCCAGAGCTTCAGCAGCCGGTCCTCCTCCACGGCGGCCAGGGCCTCCAGGTCGGGCAGCTCCTCCAGAAACCGGCGGTAGTAAGACAGCACCGCCTCGATCCGGGTCTGCTGGAGCATGATCTCCGAGATCCAGATGTGATAGGCGGTGGGGTCCTCCCGCCAGGGCAGGGGCCGCCGGTTCCGGGCATACCAGTCCGCGATCACAGGCAGAGCCTCCGTCAGAAGCGCTGCGTCGTCCATGGGATCCCCTCCTTCCCGTTTTTTCTATTGTAGCAAGTTTTTTGCCCCGGGGCAAGGGACCGGATGCAGCGTTTTGCGTAGGCTTTAAGTAGGCGGCGGGAAGCAAGGTGGAAACGCGGGAGAATAAATATGTACGATTGTGGTAGACGATGGGAGAACTATATGGCTTCCTACAAAATACAGGGTTTCCGCGACGGTATTTTTGTATAATTTTTTGGTTTTTTGGTAATTTAGTACGCGGTTTCCTATTGCATTTTCAGGGGGTCAAGGCTATAATAATAAGACACGGAACGGACAGGAGGGAGGAGCTGTGCGCCGGACGTTCAAACTGATGCAGGCACTGGTGATGATCGGGCAGGTGGGTCTGTCCATCGCGGCGCCTCTGGTGATTATGGTCGGCGGCGCGGTGTGGCTTCACCGGCACCTGGACTGGCCCGGCTGGATCGTGGTCGTGGGCGTGTTTCTGGGGATTTTCGGCGCGGTGAGCTGTCTGTACGGCGCGCTGAAAAGTCTCAACCGGATCCCGAAGGAGGACGATCCTGAGGATCAGGGATATAACGATCACGATTGAAAAAACCGCGGTTTGGTGATATAATATAAAAATACGGCAGAGGGGATCCCCGGGATCCCGCAAAGCCGGATCCCCACGCACCGGAAGGAGGGGCGGGATGGAAGAGAAAAAGCTGCTCTACCGTGAAATCGGCATCATGGCCATCGGCGAGGTCGTCGGCGGAGCCGTCATGTTCGGCGTCTTTGCCCTGCTGGGAAAGCTGGACGGCGGCGTACTGCTGGGCGGCGCGGTGGGCGTGGTGCTGGCTGTTGCCAACTACTTTTTCATGGCCGTTGGCGTGGACAAGGCCGCGTCCAAGGCGGAGGCGGGCAACCCGGCCGGGGGACAGGTGGTCATCCGGATCTCCATGCTGGTGCGGTATCTGATCCTGGCTGCGGCTCTGATC
The DNA here is from genome assembly GCA_902788995.1 of Oscillospiraceae bacterium. GTDB lineage: Bacteria > Bacillota > Clostridia > Oscillospirales > Acutalibacteraceae > RUG806. The sequence goes on along the minus strand of CADAMO010000048.1, from coordinate 560 downwards.
GTGGCGGCAAAAAGCGGCAGGGTGAACATCATTGCCCTGCTGGTTCCCCTGGTGCTTTCGCGTCCGATCCTGGCCGTGGGAGAATTTTTCCGAAAGTCTGGTGAAAAGCAAGGATGAATATAACCGGCCCGAAAATTTACTTTACCATTCCGGTCCTGGGCGGGATCAACATCACCCAGACGGTGGTCTCGTCCTTTATCGTTATGGTCATCCTCTGTGTGGCGGGGATCCTGCTGGGCAGAAATCTGACCCGCCGGCCCGGAAGAATGCAGGTGATCACGGAAAAGGGCGTGTCCATGATCTACGGCCTGGTGGAAGAGGCCATGGGCCCCTATAACGTCAGCTGGACGCCCTATATCGCCTCCCTGTTCATGTCGAGCCTTCTGGGATCGCTCATCGGCATGACGGGAATTCTCCGGTCCACTACGGCGGATCTGAGCACCACGGCCACCTGGGCCGTGATGACCAGCGTGATCTGCTGGTATCAGAACATCAAAAACATCGGTCTGAAGGCGTGGCTCAAGGGCTTTACGGAGCCCATCGTGGTCATGACGCCCATG
>CADAMO010000047.1 GCA_902788995.1 Oscillospiraceae bacterium | reverse complement strand
GGATGCCGCCTTGTGGGTCTTGTCCACCGTCACGTATTTTGCGCTGCCGAGGGAGTAGGTGGCGCTGGTGGCATAGGCCGCGCTGCTGCCGTAGACCACGCCGCCGTCGCCGGGCCGCGCCGCGTTCTGCACCATATCGGCCTCTTTGCCTGCCGTCTGCCACAAAGCGCCGGAGGTATCGGAGAAATCAAAGAAATCGTCCTCATAATAGACGTTGTTGGCAGGGATCACCGTCACGTTGGCGGTGAAGGTTTTGCTCTGATAAGAAGCCGTATAGGTCAGCGTGAGCACGTCCGTCATGGCGGCAGCGGGCGCAAACTCGATCTTGCCGTCCTTCACGGAGGCCGTGTATCCCGCGCCGGGGGCCACGCTCACCAGCGTGACGCCGGTCAAGTCGTTGGCCAGCACGTCCAGCCGCGCCGTCAGGCCGAAGTCGAGGACGAAGGTATCGTCCAGCGCCGGACGGAACCATTGGGCATACAGGGTAAGCCCTGCGTTTGGCGTGGTTGACTGGTTCGTGTAGGACGCCCCGTCCGAATAGGGGGTACCGGTTCCGTTCGCCTCAGTGTTCCAGCCGTTAAAGATATGATTGGTATAAGCATAGCCGTTGGCGTTCAGATCCTGTGCAATGTGATACGCGAAAGCTTGCGGCTCCATGCTGCCGGAATCCGCGCCGTTTCCGTTAAAGGAGACGTTCTGCAAAGAACGGATATCCGGCGCCACCTCGATCAGGCTCACGTCCATCTGCCCGGTCAGACCGCTCTGCCGGCGGCCGTCGTGAACGCCGAGGAAGGCGCCGATGCAGGTATAACCGGAAGCGGGTTTGATATCCTTGATCTCATAGGTATCCCCATAATAGAGATCATCATAGAAATCTGTCACGTCATCGGCTCTCAGAACGCCGTTGACGTATACGTCCGCCGTAAAGTAGACGTTGCTGTCAAATCCGTAGCTTTCGTTGACATAAAAATTCATATCCAGTTTTTCGCGGTGCCGTTCCCACTGCGCGTAAAACGTGGTCTGATTGTAAATATGCGTCAATTCGGCAGTATCCTGCGTCACCGTAAAGGTGTGCATGGGATCTGTCACACCTGCCCATACGGTTACGTTGGGGGAAAGCCGTTTGGAGGAATCCGTGCTGACGTACCAGTATTGCAGATCATACCCATGCCTGGCGGGATTGGGCGTCGTGAAATATTCGTTATATTGCTTTTTGACTGTGGTATCGGTACTGGTATTGGTATCATAGAAACGGGATTCAAAAACGAACAGATTGCGGTACCAGGTATGGATCGGATAATAGTAAGTTGTACCCCTGATCGTAACACCCCAGGTATTCTTACAGAAATTTCCGGAAAGCGTGAAGTTGGAATAATCCCGCATATCCTGGTCTGTTTTCGATGTGCCCCAACCATTGCCCGGATCAATTGTCTTGTAGCAATTCTCTGCACCGGAACCGCCATCCGCAGTGATCGCCTTTGCCGTTCCGGTTGAGATATTTCCGGTACTGTAGGAATTGACAATATAGAAATTGCGGTTACCACCGGTACCGAACCACCCGGTGTTACCTTTTTTGACCCAGGCAACCAAGCCCGCATTATATTCACCGCCTTTGACCGCACCCCAGTTATAGCAATCGGTCATCAGCGCATTTGACGCGTTGGTACTGCTTTCCAGGTTTCCAGTGGAACCCACAATGCCCCCATGGGAAAAACTGCCGGAATTATTATATGTATCAATCGTTCCGGCGTTCCAGCATTTGTGGAAGGTAGTGTGATGGTTACTGCGGCCCATGATGCCGCCTCCGTCATTATGAGCATACACATCACCGATATTCCAGCACTCATCAAAAGTCGGCTGACTATCCGCGCCGTAGCCATAAATGCCAGCCGCCGTGTCGCTTTTTGAAGTAATACTTCCGCTATTAGCACAGCGGTAAAAAGAGTGGTCTCCATCCTGACCATATCCGATGACACCACCGACAGAAGCATTACCCTGTACGTTGCCAGCGTTATAGCAATTTTTGAATTCCTGATAATCGTCCTGTACCTCTCCGAGAATGCCGCCCGCGTTATCATCGTCTGCCGTAACGTTGCCGTAATTTATGTTGTCGTTCCAGGCGCCAAATCCCATATTTGAGGCGACAATACCGCCTGCATCCGACTTTCCATGAATCGTTCCGCTGTTCTTGTTGCCGGATATACTATGGGCGTTGTTATCAGTGTCGATATACGCAGCAATACCGCCAGCTCTTCCGCCGGTTGATGTAATTGTGCCGGTGTTGGTGTTATTGGTCAGCGTCAGTTTTTGGTCCTGACTGCGGCTGCCGAAATAACCGACAATACCGCCGACGGTATCGGCAGTACTCGAGATATTACCGTTGTTGGTACAATCTTTAAACGTAGAGGGATCATCCTCGATCCAGCCAACGATGCCGCCCACGTCGGTGGATTGGGATGACACGTTGCCGTTGTTGGTGCAGTTGGTGGCATAAACGGCGGGCTTGGAGTATCCCGCAAGACCACCTACCGCCTGATTGCGACCGGTGATGGTCGCTCCGTTGGAACAATTGGTCATCGTCAATCGGTTGCCGCTGCTATTGGCGGCGATTTCGCCCGCCAGCGCACCCATCCAGCGATAGCCGGAAATAGTGCCGCTGTTGATATGCACGTTTTCAAACGTCAGGCTGCCGGAATTGTGATAACCGACCAGCACCGCATGACCGGAGTTATTCCCGTTGCTGGTGATTTTTACGTTGGTGAACGTAACGTTTTTGAACGTGGCGTTCTCCGTCTGACGGAACATGGCGACATGGTGATTGGTGTCGCTCATGGTAAAATTGGAGATCGTGTGGTTCTGTCCGTCGAAGGTACCTTTGAAATATCTGCCGTCATTATAGGGAAATACATTAGTGAAGTTGATGTCATTCAAATTGACGTCAACGCCAAGGTAAACCGTCTGACCCGAAAAATCGGTGCCGTTATAAATCTGGCGGATAAAGTAGGCAAAACCTCTGGCAGATGAAATGCGGTTATTGGAAAAACCGCTGGAATCGGTATATGTTCCGTCCCACGTGTCGGCGTGGGCGGTCAGCTTCGTCCCAAACAGATCGCTTCCGACCACGCCGGAGAGCAGCCCTGCGTAGCCGAACGTCAGCACGACGGTCAGCAGAACGGAGAGCCATTTTTTGGTGGTGTGTTTCATGGGGAACCCTCCCTGATAAAGTAAAACTTTTAAATCGGTTTATTATATCAAATGGAAGGGCGTTTGTCTATTGTCTTTTTAATGATTATTTATAAAAAAACTGTGAAGAAAAATAATTCGTCTTGCTTTTTCCGTCAAAACGGGTTATACTATGCGTAACGCCTGACATAAAGTGCGAACTGATTGAAAGGCACGGCTGATATGACAAAGAGGAACGCTGTGCCCTTTTGCGGGCATGGCGTTTTTTTGTAAAATCCGGATTGGCCGAACAAGCCCGGTAGCGCGGCTCTGCAAACTCCAATCAATCGAAAGGACGATAAACATGGACAACGAAAACAAAGTGGCTGTCATCAGCATCATCGTGGAAAGCGGCAAGGCGGTGGACGAGCTCAACGCCCTGCTGCACGGGTACGGCGAATATATTATCGGCCGCATGGGCATCCCCTATAAGGCAAGGGGCATCAACATCATCAGCGTCGCGCTGGACGCGCCCCGGGATACCATTTCCACGCTGGCGGGCAAGCTCGGCAATCTGCCCGGCGTCAGCGTCAAGACCGCCGTGGCCAGCGTATGACGGAAGACGTCAGAGGACTGATCCGCCGGCTGGACGGCGGAGACCGGCTGACAGCGGAGGAATTTCTCCGGCTGCTGGAGACACCCGACGAAGAAAGCGACGCGCTGCTGCGGGAAAGGGCCGTAGCCAAACGCAAAGCGATCTACGGCAACGCCGTCTTCGTGCGGGGGCTGATCGAGATCTCCTCCTACTGCAAAAACGACTGCCTCTACTGCGGCATCCGGCGCAGCAACGGTCACGCCGACCGCTACCGGCTGAGTGAGGAGCAGATCCTTGCCTGCGCCGAAGAGGGGTACTCACTGGGCTTTCGCACCTTCGTGCTGCAGGGCGGCGAGGACGGGTATTTCACCGACGAACGGCTGGTCCCGCTGCTGCGGGAGCTCAAGCGCCGCCACCCGGACTGCGCCGTGACGCTGTCGCTGGGAGAACGGGGCCGGGAGAGCTTTCAGCGCCTCTATGACGCGGGGGCGGACCGCTATCTGCTGCGCCACGAGACGGCGACGAAAGCCCACTATGAGACGCTGCACCCGCCGGAGATGTCCTTTGAGCGGCGCATGGAATGCCTGCGACAATTACGGGAGATCGGCTACGCGGTGGGCGCTGGCTTCATGGTGGGCAGCCCCGGCCAGACGGCGGAGCACCTTGCCAAAGATCTGGCTTTCATACAGGAGTTTCAGCCGGAGATGTGCGGCATCGGGCCGTTCATCCCCCATAAAGACACCATATTCGCCCACGAGCCGCCGGGTTCGGCGGAGCTGACCTGCCGGCTGCTGTCGGTCATCCGGCTCATCAAACCCAACATCCTGCTGCCCGCCACCACGGCGCTGGGCACGGTCCACCCGCAGGGGCGGGAGATGGGCATCCTCGCCGGCGCCAACGTGGTGATGCCCAACCTCTCTCCCACGGACGTGCGGAAAAAATATGCTCTCTACGACAACAAGATCTGCATCGGGGAGGAATCCGCCCAGTGCAAAGACTGCCTGAACGCGAGGATGAAGTCGATCGGGTATGAGGTGGTCGTGAGCCGCGGCGACCCGGCGGACGCCAATTAACAATGTGCAATTAGCAATGTGCAATTAGCAATTTCGGGGCCTGCGGCCGGCATTTTATTTGGTAAAAAGTGAAATGTGGATCGTGAAGATTGAAGGGCCTGCAGCCGGCAATTCCAATGGGTATGGGCGAAGCCCATCCGACATTGCACATTGCTAATTGCTAATTGCTAATTAAAAATATCACCGAAAGGATATCATTACCATGTCAATCTACAATCCCGCCTCTTTGCGGGCGGAGGAATTCATCAACGACGAAGAGATTCGCGAGACGCTGGCCTACGCGGAGGAACACAAACACGACCTGCCCCTCATCAACGAGATCCTTGAGAAGGCCCGTCCCGTGAAGCAGGGGAACGGCTGCCACTGTCAGGGGCTGACCCACCGGGAGGCAAGCGTGCTGCTGGCCTGCGACCTGCCGGAGGTGACCGAGCGCATCTATGAGATCGCCGAGGAGATCAAGCTGGCCTTTTACGGCAACCGCATCGTCATCTTCGCGCCGCTGTACCTGTCCAACTACTGCGTCAACGGCTGCCTCTATTGCCCCTATCACCTGAAAAACAAGCACATTCCCCGCAAAAAGCTGACCCAGGAGGAAGTAAAGGCGGAGGTCGTCGCCCTGCAGGATATGGGCCACAAGCGCCTTGCCATCGAGGCGGGCGAGGACCCGGTCAACAACCCCATCGAGTACATCCTCGACTGCATCAAGACCATCTACAGCGTCCACCACAAGAACGGCGATATCCGCCGGGTGAACGTGAACATCGCCGCCACCACCGTGGAGAACTACCGCAAACTGAAGGAGGCCGGCATCGGCACCTACATCCTCTTTCAGGAGACCTACCACAAGGAGAGCTACTTAAAGCTGCATCCCACCGGCCCCAAACACGATTATGACTACCACACGGAGGCCATGGACCGGGCCATGGAGGGCGGCATCGACGACGTGGGCCTTGGCGTGCTGTTCGGGCTGGAGCTGTACAAATACGAGTTCGCGGGGCTCATCATGCACGCGGAGCATCTGGAGGCGGTCCACGGCGTGGGCCCCCACACCATCAGCGTGCCCCGGGTCAAAAAGGCCGACGACATCGACCCCACCGCCTTCGACAACGGCATCGACGACGAGACCTTCGCGAAGATCACCGCCTGCATCCGGCTGGCCGTGCCCTACACCGGCATGATCATCTCCACCCGGGAGACGGAGGCCGTGCGCTCCAAGCTCCTGCGGCTGGGCATTTCCCAGGTCAGCGGCGGCTCCCGCACGTCTGTCGGCGGCTATACCGAGGCGGAGCGCCCCCACGAGACCGAGCAGTTCGACGTCTCCGACCAGCGCAGCCTTGACGAGGTGGTGCGCTGGCTGATGGAGAACGGACACATCCCCTCTTTCTGCACCGCCTGTTACCGGGAAGGCCGCACCGGAGACCGTTTCATGAGCCTGTGCAAGAGCGGGCAGATCCTCAACTGCTGCCACCCCAACGCCCTGATGACGCTGACGGAATATCTGGTGGACTACGCCGGCCCCGCCACCAAAGAGGTGGGCTTCAGGCTGATCGAGGACGAGCTGCAGCGCATCCCGAAGGACAAAGTGCGGGCCATCGCGGCGGAGCATATTGAGGATATCAAGCACTCCAACCGCCGGGACTTCCGGTTTTAAGCCATGGCGAACCTGAACGAGACCGTCTCCGCCGAACGGGTACACATCAGTTTTTTCGGGCGGCGCAACGCGGGCAAATCCAGCCTTGTCAACGCGATTGCCGGGCAGGAGGTCAGCATCGTCTCCGAGGTCAAGGGCACCACCACCGACCCGGTGAAAAAGGCCATGGAGCTGCTGCCCCTGGGCCCCGTGCTGCTGACGGACACCCCCGGCTACGACGACGAAGGGGGCCTTGGCGAGAAGCGGGTGCAAAAGACCCGTGAAACGCTGGCGCGGACGGATATCGCCGTGCTGGTGGCAGACGCGACGCTGGGCCTGACCGAGGCGGACAAAGAGCTGCTGGCATTATTCAAAGAGCGCAAGCTGCCGTATCTAATCGTATGCAACAAGTCCGATTTAACGGATGGCAAAAATGAGGCGACAACCGACAGCCTGACCGTCAGCGCGAAGACGGGAGAAGGCGTCGCGGCGCTGAAAGAGCGCCTCGGCGCTTTTGCCGGAACGCTGAAAACGGATAAAAAGATCGTCGCCGATCTGGTAAATCCCGGCGACACAGTGATCCTGGTCATCCCCATCGACGGGGCGGCCCCCAAGGGGAGGATCATCCTGCCCCAGCAGCAGACCCTGCGGGAGCTGCTGGACTGCCATTGCACGGCCCTTTGCTGCCAGCCGGAGGAGCTGCCCGGCGTGATCGCCAACCTAAAAACGCCCCCGGCGCTGGTGGTGACGGATTCCCAGGCCTTCGGCAGGGTGAACGCCCTGCTGCCGCCGGAGTTCCCCCTCACCTCCTTTTCCATCCTCTTCGCCCGCTACAAGGGCGAGCTGCGCCAGCTGATGCAGGGCGCGCAGACGCTGCGTCAATTGAAGGACGGTGACAAGGTGCTGATCACCGAGGGCTGCACCCACCGCCGCCAGTGCGGGGATATCGGCACGGAAAAGCTGCCCCGGTGGATCGAAGGGTACTGCGGCGCAAAGCCGGATTTTTCCTTTACCTCCGGCGCGGGCTTCCCGCAAAATCTGAATGAATACCGCCTGATCGTCCACTGCGGCGGGTGTATGCTGAACGAGGCGGAGATGAAGGACCGCCTGCGCCGCGCGGCGGGGGCCGGCGTCCCCACGGTGAATTACGGCGTCGCCATCGCCGCCATCCACGGCATTTTGGACCGGGCGACGGAACCGCTGGCTTAAAAATCGGGATCTGTCGAGCCGTTGGCTCAAGTCGTAAGTCGTTAGTCGTGAGTCGTAAGAAGCCCTTCTGGCGTTCCTGTATTACGTTGAAAACCAACGGATTTTCATTCTTACAAAACAACTTTTTCTTACGACTTACGACTCACGACTTACGACTGTTTGTCGCGCCAACAGCGCGACAAATTCCAATTGATCAACACCAATCCTCAAAAAAAGAGCAGCCGCGGCTGCTCTTTTGCTGTTTTTCGTTCAATACGGCTCAATACCGGAAGAAGACGGTCTCGTCTCCGATGCGCCAACGCTCCGGCGTGGTGTAGTTCAGCACGTCCAGCGGCACGGCGATTTCCGTCCGTTCAGAGGCATCGGCAAGATACTTCGCGATGACCTCATTCTGCTCATCCGTGGGCAGATCCGGCGCCACGGAGACGAACAGCGGCGTGCCGGACAGGGCCAGCAGCTTCAGCCACGCTTCGTTCTGCTCCCACGGGATGCGCTCGGTGATCCCCACGCAGTCCGCGTCCACGTCATAAAATACGCCGTGCTGGGGCATGCGGAAGGCCAGCGTGTTGACGCCCATGCGGCGGGTGCGGGAAAAATCCCGCCCGCTGGTGTCGTCGCCGGTGCGGTTCAGGTGCATATACCCCACGCCCAGATGGCCCACGCAGTTGCAGCCGAGGATCTCCGCCCTGCCCTCCGCCGCCTCATAGATCGTCCGGTACAGGCCCTTCACGATCTCGGCGGTGGTCTTCGTCCGGTCGGCGAAATGGATCTTGCCGTCGCAGAAATCCGTGCCCATGGCGGGCCCCCACCGCCCGGTGATATCATAGGTGGAAAAGTCATATTTGATGAGCTTGTAGCCCCAATCGCAAAACTGTTTCACGTCCTGCGCGATATAGTCCAGCACCTCCTGACGGGAGGGGTCGAGGATATCGCCGTTTTTGTCGCGGAACAGGTCCACCCCCAGCGCCTCATCCCGGTTCTGCAGCGGACGGTACCAGATCCCGGGGATCACGTCCATGGCCGCCATCTCCTGCGCCAGCGTCTTCATATCGCCGAATTCCTTTTTGCCCTGCCGCCACGGACCGCCGATATAGCCGTCGTAACGGTGCTGCTGCCAGCCGTCGTCGATCACCATAAAGGGGCGGTTCGCAAGGCCCTTCGTCAGCCGCGACAGGTGCGCCGCGTTGCCGAGGATCTCCTTCCGGCTGCTGTGACCGTAGGCGTAGTACCAGTTGTTGAAGCCGTAGACCTTCTCTTTGGGGAAGATCGCGCCCCTTGCCAGCTGCCGCAGAAACGCCCGCTGGGCGGCGTACAGGTCCGCTGCGGCGTATTCCTCACAGACCAGGTCGCACAGGGTCAGCGTCCGCCCGTTCAGCCGCACCGGGTCGCCGCCGCTGCGCACGTCCAGATGCAGCGTGATCCCGTGGGGGTCGCAGGTGAAGGAGCACATGGCGTCGGGGCCGGTCTTCACCCCGTAGCCCGCCAGCGTTTCGCCGGACAGGGCAAAGAAATACCACGGCATGGCCCGGTCGAAGACGAAGCCCCGCCACTCAAATTCGCCGTAGCCCCGCTCCCAGACGTCCCCCAGAAAGCGGCTGTTTTCCGGCAGCGGCGCCTCCCAGCAGAGCCTGACAAAGCGCACGCCGGCGGTCTGCGCCGTCAGCGTCACCTTCCCGCCCTCGCAGGTCAGTTCCATATCCTCATGCACGGTCCTCGCGCCGCCCGCCAGGCACACGCGGCCGTTTTCCGTCTCGATCACCGCGCGCCGCGGCGGGGTCAATATCGTTGGAAATACGTTCATTTCTTCTTCTCCCTTCGCCGGTTTTCCGTCCCCTGCGCGATACACGCGCCGGACGACGTCATCATCATAGCACAGCGCCGGAAAAAAGTAAAGTAAAGCCGCCGGCCGTTTTTCAGAAAATTGCTTGCATTTTTTTCGCGGTTATTATACAATAAAACTATATAACGGGCTCAATGGAGGGATCCGCCATGAAAACGACATTAAAGAAATTGCTCTGCGTTCTTCTTTCCTGCCTGATGCTGGGAGGGCTGGCCGCCACGGCCTCCGCCGACGAGGTGCGGCGCGTCTCCTGCTCCATGTACGCGGACGGCGCCACGGGGCGCGGCTTCTGCTGGTTCACGGCGGAAAAGAGCGCTTCCGACCTGCAGCTCGTGGCCAAGGCCGATTTCACCAGCGACTTCGCCAACGCCAAGACCTACACCGGCAAGGCGACGCTCTACCGCCAGCAGTATTCCCATAAGGTCTCCGTCACCGATTTGCAGCCCGGCACGGAATACTTCTACCGGGTGGGCGACGCGGAAAAGGGCCTGTGGAGCAACGTCTGCTCTTTCGTCACCGACGATCAGGACGACAGCTTCAGCTTCATCACCCTTGCCGACGTGCAGGCCAGCAGCGACGAGAACTTCGCCCACGCGGCCCTGACCATGAAGGCCGCCATGGAGACCCTGCCCGAAGCGGAATTCAACGTGAACCTGGGCGACTATGTGAACGACAACACCAACGAGGAGTGGGATTGGTTCTTCAAGAACTTCGCCTTTGCCAACGAGAGCATGACCCACGTGCCGGTGGCGGGCAACCACGACGGCAACATCACCAACAAGCTGAACACCTTCTGCTTCCAGAACACCTTCTGCCTGGATGAATCCGTCAACCGCTCCACCGAGGGCGTGTATTACTCCTTTGACTACGGCAACGCCCACTTCGCCGTGCTGAACACCAACGACATGTACCCCATGAGCCAGGCCCAGCGCAACTGGCTGGTGAACGATATGTCCGCCTCCCGCGCCATGTGGAAGATCGTGCTGATGCACCGTGCCAGCTACTCCGCCGGCAAGAACATCAACAAGCCGGATACCATCATCATGCGCGAGGTGCTCATGCCTCTGTTCGACTGCCTGGATATCGACATGGCCTACGCCGGTCACGACCACATGTACCTGCGCACCACCCAGGTCTACGGCGACAAGGCCGTGGAGGGCGTGGAATACGTCACCGAGAGCTACAAGGGCGAGCAGACCACCTTCGCGGTGGACCCGGCGGGCACCGTCTACGTGATCCCCTCCACCGCCGGCACCAAGCGCTATAACGTGAATGAAAACGCCATCAAGCCCATCCTCGACGTGGCGGACGTGTATTTCTCCACCAAAAGCGAGTATGAGAACGGCGGCGGGTGCTTCTGCACCACCGAGATCGACGGCGGCAGGCTGATCTATAAGGCCTACGTGGTCAACGACGAGACCCAGGCCGTGAAGCTGGTGGATACCTACGCCATCAGCAAATCCGCCCCCGGCGAGACCAAGGACATCAAGCTGGATCAGTCCCTCTTCTCCACGATCCTCGCCTGGTTCGCGGACTTCATCATCGCCTTCTCCGGCATGATGATGGAATACGTCAAGCTGCTGTTTCAGGTGATCGCCAAATAATGACGATCCTCTGACAATCAGAAAATCAAACGGAGCCCCGACCGGTCGGTTCAGGGCTCCGTTTTTTTTCGGCAGCGCGGCACTGAGGTGCCGCGCTGCCGCCGTAGGTAGGGTTTTTGTGTAAAGCCAAACGTCTCAACACCCCGCCAATTTCCCCGTCCGGCCCCTCACTCCGTAATATCCAGCCGTTCGCCGTTGTCGGCCACGCGGAAGAAGACGGGGTGTTCTTTTTCGGATTCGTTGGGGGTGTGGAGTGTCAGGCGCAGGCCGCCGTCAAGACCGCGGAACAGCATGCCGTGGCCGCCGTCTTTGATGTAAAGGGGCGGCAGCTGCTTCCACGGCCCCTTGACGGAGCCGCTTTCGGACACGCACAGCCCCTGGTAATAGCCCTCCGGCGGGCAGGTGGACCAGATCATATACAGCCGGTCGTTTTCGCCCCGATAGAGGAAGGGCCCGTCGGTGACGTAATGATTTTCTTCGTTTTTCGGCACGCCGTAGGCCTCGGAGCCGTAAAACAGCAAAGTGGGTTCGCCCGCCGCTTTTTTCAGGTCCGCCGTCAGCTCCACGCAGCAGACCGTGCCGTTGGTGATCTGCACGTGCTCGTGACAGAACACCAGATAGGGCTTGCCGTCCTCCACCCAAAGGGTGCCGTCAAGGCTGAACCACTCCGGCGGGGTCAGGGGGCCGTCGCTGTTGGGGACGAAGGGGCCTTCAGGGCTGTCGGCGACAAGGGACCAGGTGCCCCGATTGTCGTTTTCCTGCTCGAAGGTGGCGAAGATATAGTATTGTCCGTTGTATTTGTGGATCTCCGGCGCCCAGTTGCAGGACCGGTTCAGCCCGAATTGTTCGGAATCAAACACCGGGATGGGATCGGACCAGTTCTCAAGGTCCGTACCCACGTACACGTCGAAGCCGCCGGTTCCGATGCCGAAGTGCTTGGCACGGGTGCCGCAGAGATAATATTTCCCGTTCTCCGTCAAGACGAACGGATCGCGGATGTTGATGTCCTGATTGGTCATGGTTTCTTCTCCTTTTTCAGAATCGCAGAAATTCCGCCGCGCTGAGTATGCGCGGTTCTTTTTCGGATAAGGACAGCGTCTCCCCGTCCCCGGTGAGGAACAGGTTGACGGAATCCTCCAGCGCCGTCTCCGCCTCCGGCAGCACCGTCACGGTCTCGGTCAGAACGGAGAGGAACGCTTCGGTCTCCTCCCGTGCATCAGGGCATAATTCCGTCAGCAGACGGCGCAGCTCCGCCAGAGCGGTTTCCCGCACGTGGGGACGGAAGGGCGCGGCCAGCCCCTTTTTCAGTGCGGCGGCGGCCTCCCCTGTCGGGAACAGCGCGGCCCGCAGCAGGATATCGGTATCGATCAGCAGGATCATCGCGCACCCTCCTTCCGGCGGGCGGCGACCCAATCGGAGACGGCCGCCTCATCCGGCAGCCCGGCCTGTTCCGCCGCGCCGGTCAGCTTCGCCTGTAAATCAGCCAGCGCGTGCAGGGCGGCGTTGACCACCCGGATCTCGCCGTTTTCCACGATAAACGTGACCTTTCCGCCTCTGGCGGCGCCCAGCGCGGCGCGGATATCCTTCGGGATCGTGATGCGGCCCTTGGGGTCCACTTTGACGTCGAGGGAGTAAGCGACGTTGTTATTTGCGTCCCGTAGCACGGCGCATTGCGCCGTCTGGAGTTTGCCCATGATGATCAGTTTTCCTTTTTATAAAATACAGCAGCGCGGCGCCTCAGTGCCGCTTGAGGCAATTGTCGCATTTGAAACGGATTTTGGATTATCTGCCGTTTTCTCTTACATAATGAGCGTTATATGACCGGACAATTTTTCATAAAAGTTGTTTGCGCCTATAGCGGCACTGAGGTACCGCGCTACCATTCTCATGTCCGCACAGCGTACTATTGCCTATTGCCTACTGCCTATTGCCTATTAACGGCGCAAACCGCCGTTTCACCGCAGCTTCCACGCCACGTCCGCGAAGAACAGCTCTTTTTCCAGCTTCTCCGGCGTGGTGTCTTTATCGATATGGACGAATTCGATCCCCGCCATGCGGGCGAAATCCCGGACCATCTCCGCGTCCACGTCAAGGCTCAATACGGTGTGGTGGGCGCCGCCCGCGAGGATCCAGCACTCCGCGCCGGTCTCAAGGTTGGGGGCCGCCTTCCACATGACCCTTGCCACGGGGAGGTTGGGCATGGTCTGGGTGGGCTTGACGCACTCGATATCCTGCACGATGAAGCGCATGCGGCCGCCCATATCCACCAGCGAGACCACGATACCCTTACCGGCCGCGCCCTCAAAGACGAGGCGTGCGGGGTCTTCCCGATCGCCGATGCCCAGCGGATGCACCTCGATCCTCGGCTTGTCCGCGGCCACGCTGGGGCAGACCTCCAGCATGTGGGCGCCCAGGGAAATGCCACCCTCCAGGTCGTAGGTGTAATCCTCCATAAAGGCGGAGCGCTTGCCCATCACCTTCATCACGGCGGTCATGGCGGCGGTCTTCCAGTCGCCCTCCGCGCCGTAGCCGTAGCCGTCCGCCATCAGGTTCTGGGAGGCGATGCCCGGCAGCTGGCGCATGCCGTACAGGTCCTGGAAGGTGTTGGTGTAGGCCCTGCAGCCCTCCGCGTCCAGCAGCTTTTTCATGGCGATCTCTTCCTTCGCCTGATAGCGCACCGCGTCCATGTTGTCCGTCGCCAATTCATACCGGGAAAGGTATTCCGCCACCTTCGCGTCGGTCTCCTCCTCGGTGACGGCGTCGATCATTTCCGCCAGCTTGCCCACCGGCCAGGTGTTCACCTGCCAGCCCAGCTTGATCTGGGTTTCCACCTTGTCGCCCTCGGTGACGGCCACCTCGCGCATGTTGTCGCCGAAGCGCATCACCTTCAGGTTCCGGCTGAAATCGTAAGCCGCCGCCACCTTCATCCATTTGCCGATGCGTTTCTGCACGCTCTCGTTGCGCCAATGACCGGCGATCACCTTGCGGGGCAGGCGCATCCGCGCGCCGATGAAGCCGTGCTCACGGTCGCCGTGGGCGCTCTGGTGCAGGTTCATGTAGTCCATGTCGATCTCCTCATTGGGAATGGAGGAGTTGAACTGGGTGTGGAAGTGCAGCAGAGGCTTTTGCAGCAGCGAGAAAGCGTTGATCCACATTTTGGAGGGGCTGAAGGTGTGGCAGAAGGTGATAATACCCGCGCAGGTATCGTCGAAGTTCGCCTCCTTCACGATCTTTTCCGCGCCGCCCGCCGTTTTGACCGTGTCCTCGTAGACGATCTCATAGGGCAGTTTGCCGCTCTCATTCAGAGTTTCCACGATGGTGCGGCAGTCCCGCTCCACGGTTTTCAGGGTCTCCTCTCCATAGAGGAACTGGCTGCCGACGACGAACCAGAATTTGTAAGCTTTCATAGACGGTTTCCTTTCATCCGATTTTTGCTTGATTTAAGATTTATTATATATCATTGGATTGTAAAATGCAATTGTGTTTATGTAATATATTCGCGCCGGACGGATGGAGGGCGAGCAAGGCTCGACAAGTTAGGCGGCGCTATCGCGCCTGAGTTAGGCGCTTCGCTGAGTTAGGCGGCACTTCGTGCCTGAGTTATGCGCTTTCGCTGAGAAAAAAATGAAAATGCCTTACAAATCAACTATTCTCAGGCGCGTCAGCGCCGCTTAACTCAGTGCCGTAAGGCACGCTTAACTCAGGCGAAGCCGCCTAACTCAGCGCCAAAGGCGCGCCTAACTTCATCTCGACCAATCCATCTCTATCCAAACAATCCCTCCGCCTCATATATTCGACACAATCCGCTCTTTTGTTTATCGACAAAAAATGGAAATCATGCTAATATGAGAACAGAAATCACCGCCCGGGGGTGCGCTATGCTGAAACTGTTGCTGATCGAGGACGACCGCCCTCTGAACGAATCCATCTGCTTCTTCCTTTCCGGGGAGGGCTTTTCGGTCGACGGCGTTTTTTGCGCGGAGGAGGCCTTTCGGAAGATGGAGGAGACCAAATACGACCTGGTGATCTCCGACGTGATGCTGCCCTCGGTGGACGGCTTTGAGGTCGCGCGGCTGCTGCGGCTGTACGACCCGCAGCTGCCCATCATCCTGCTGACGGCGCTGGACGACTACCGCTCAAAAGAAAAGGGCTACGCCGTGGGCATTGACGACTACCTGACCAAGCCCGTGGAGCTGAACGAGCTGCTGTGGCACATCAACGCGCTGCTGCGCCGTTCCGGCGTCGCCAGGCAGCGGCAGCTGACGGTGGGCAACCTGACCATGGATACCCTCTCCATGACGGCGGTGTGCGAGGGCGAGGAGATCGCCCTGACGGTGCGGGAATTCAACCTGCTCTATCACTTTCTGTCCCACCCCGGCGAGATCTTCACCCGCGGCCGCCTGATGGAAAAGTTCTGGAGCGGCGACTCCGATTCCACCCTGCGTTCCGTGGACGTGTATATCACGAAGATACGGGAAAAGACGAAAAACTGCGACGGGTTCGAGATCGTCACCGTGCGGGGGCTGGGGTATAAATGTGTTCTGCGGGAGGCAACGGCATGAAACGACGGAAATGCGAAAAAAAGCCCCTGCGCAAGCTCCGCATCCGGTACAGCATGTTTTCCTTTTACTGGATCATCGGACTGTTCATCATGATGGGCATTTCCCTCCTCTACACGCTGACGGTCTATCAGAAGGTGGCGGATTTTCTGGAGACCACCGACTCCGAAGCGACGGAATTCTGGGTAGGCCTCGGCACCTTCCTCGGCCTGTGCCTGACCTTCACGCTGGTCATCGTGATCACCCGGCGGGTCACGGTGAAGAACCCCATTCTGAAAATACTGGACGCCACGAAGCGGATCGGCGCGGGGGATTTTTCCGTCCGCCTGCCGGAAAAGCGGCGGTTCCGCAACGAATACGACCTGATCTTTGAGAACATCAACCATCTGGCGGAGGAGCTCTCCTCCATCGAGACCCTGCGGCAGGATTTCGTCTCCAACGTCTCCCACGAGTTCAAGGCCCCGCTGGCGCTGATCCAGAGCAGCGGCGAAATTCTCGCCCGGGAGGACCTGTCGGAGGAGGACCGACAGAAATACGCGAAAAACGTGGCGGATTCCTCCAAGCGGCTGGCGGCCATGATCACCAACATTCTGAAGCTGAGCAAAATCGAGAACCGGAAGATCTTCGCCAAGAGCGACAAAATCGACCTGGCGGAGCAGCTGCGGGAGGAGATATTGCTGTTTGAGCCGGTGTGGACGGAAAAACAGATCGACGTGAATATCGACGCGGAGGAGGAATTATTCATCTACGGCGACGACGAGCTGCTGTCGCTGATGTGGGACAACCTCCTTTCCAACGCCTTCAAATTCACCCCCGAGGGCGGCGCGGTGACGGTGACGGTCAGAGAAACAACCGGCAGGCCCGTGGTCACGGTGACGGACACCGGCCCCGGCATTCCGCCGGAGCAGCGGACGCGCATTTTTGAAAAGTTCTATCAGGGGGATACCTCCCACGTGACGGCGGGCAACGGCCTGGGGCTGGCGCTGGTGAAGTCCGTCGCCGACCTGTGCGGCTATACGATAGCCGTGGAAAGCGAGGTGGGCGCGGGCAGCGCCTTTACCGTGACGCTGAACAAGACCCTGCCGAAATAGAGGGCGGCAGACGGAAAGGGAAACATTATAATTCGGAATTCGGAATGCGGAATGCGGAATTTCGGAAAATGCCGCCGCATTTTGATTTTAATGGGCAATCTGTATTGCCTCACAAAAAAACGGAACTGCGGAACCAGCCCATCCCATTCTGAACCCGTCAAGATTTTTGGACAAATAAAGTTCGTAAAATTTGAAAACTATCCGCTAAACGATGTGGGAGGCGAGTGGAGCGTAGCGGAACGAGGCT
>CADAMO010000046.1 GCA_902788995.1 Oscillospiraceae bacterium | reverse complement strand
CATCGCGCAGGCGTATTACGGCATCCCGGAGGAGATCTCCGCACAGGCGCTGACCTGCCTCGATAACAGACAGCAGTCCATCCTGACTGATTTTTCGGAGAAATACGGACCGATCGGTCCACCGGATAAAAACAGCGACAACTGATTTCGCGATCCCGAACGCCTTCTTCCGGCGGCTCGGGATCTTTTTTTGCGTGCAATGCGCAAAATCCCAACAATGGGACAAGGGATATGTTATGATGATCATGCCCAATAGAAGAACCGTCATTCCGGTCAATAAAGGAGGCAAAATCAGGACAAAACCGGCAGGTAGCTCTGCGCCTTCTGCGGGAAAGAGAAAGACGGGGCAAACGACAATGCCATTTGAGAACTTAAACAATTGAAACAGGAGGAACAAGAACATAAGAACGATCCGTATCACAGGGAAAGGCGAAATCAAAGTCAAACCCGACGTGACCAGAATCACCGTCACGCTGGAGGGGTTGAACAAAAACTATGAAAAGACGCTGCAGAAATCTTCCGAGGATACCGACAGCCTGAAAAAGATCCTGAACGGATTCGGGTTTGAGCGGTCCGACCTGAAGACCCTTCAATTCAACGTGGATACCGAGTATGAAACCGTGAAGGAGCGCGGCGCGTACACCCAGCGTTTCGTCGGGTTCAAATACCGCCACGTCATGAAGGTGGAGTTCCCGTCCGATAACGACCGGCTCGGTAAGATCCTTTTCGCGCTGGCCAACAGCTCCGTCAAACCGGAATTTCGGATCAGTTATACCGTCAGCGATCCGGAGGCTGCAAAGAACGCGCTGCTTGCCGACGCGGTCGCCGACGCGAAAGAGAAAGCCATCGTGCTCTCTCAGGCTGCAGGCGTCGTATTGAAAGAGATCCAAAGCGTAGACTACTCATGGGAAACGGTTGATTTTGAGGTAGCCCCAAATGCTCTTTTTGGCGGATTTAGCAACGACTATTCGGAAAGCGGAAAAGCAAGCTTTGATCTGGACGTCGAGCCAGACGATATTTCCGCGTCGGATACCGTGACCGTCATCTGGGAGATCGGATAAATGAGCGACGTATCCTCAGGCCTGTACGCGCTGAACGTGGATAAAATGGTCGGGCTGCTCTCGCGGGCGTATCTTTCGCTGATCCGGGAGAGAAAGCCCTTCGACCGCTTCCCTTCGGTGATGCTATGGGGACCGCCGGGCGTGGGCAAATCGCAGGGCGTCAGGGAGATCGCCCGGGTGATCGAGCGAGAAACCGAAAAGCGGGTCGACGTCACGGACGTCCGTCTGCTGCTGTTCAATCCGGTGGACCTGCGGGGCATCCCCACGGCGAACGCCGAAAAGACGCTGGCGGTCTGGCTGAAGCCGCAGATCTTTCAGATGGACGAGAGCGCCGACGTGGTGAACATCCTGTTTCTGGACGAGATCTCCTCCGCGCCGCCCTCCGTTCAGTCCGCCGCCTATCAGATCACGCTGGACCGGACGGTGGGCGAACACCGGCTGCCGAAAAACTGCATCGTGATCGCCGCAGGCAACCGGGTGACGGATAAATCCGTCGCCTACCATATGCCCAAAGCACTGGCAAACCGCCTCTGCCATTTCGAGATCAAGGGCGATCCCGATTCCTGGCACGACTGGGCGGTCAGAACCGGCGTCCACGAGTACGTCGTCGGGTATCTCGACTACAATTCCACGGCGCTGATGCGGTTCGATCCCGCCGGCACGGAGCTGGCCTTCCCAACGCCCCGCTCGTGGGAAATGGTCAGCCGCATCCTGCAGGACGTTTCCGATGATATTGACGCGGTTTATCCGATGCTGGTGGGCTGCGTCGGTCAGGTCGCCGCCTCCGGATTCCGCACTTGGACGGAGTTGTACCGGGAGATGCCTTCGGTGGAAGACATTTTCTATGGGAAGCAGGCGGAAACGCCGAACGCAAAAGAGCTGCATATCGCGCTGCGGTCGGCAATGGTCGTTTACGCACTCCGACACCCGAAAAAAGAACTGATTGACAACTCCATTACATACGCCTGCAGGCTGCCATGGTCGTTCCGGGGATTGCTGCTGCACGATTACGGCTGCATTCCGGCGCTGGAACCGATCCTCCGGCAGAACGAGGTGTATCAGATGGCGCTGAGGGACGGCCTGCAATGAACGCGCAGCGGAAGGAAAAGCTGAAACGGCGACTGCAGGAATCCCGCGCCAGACTGCTGAAAGCCCACCCGGATTTCGCCGGACCGCTGCGGGAGATGGTCTTTGTTGCGACCAAAGATGTGTTCCGTATCTCCACCAACGGGACCTGTATCTATTTTGACCCGGATTGGCTGCAGAAGCTGGAGAACGCCAGCCTCGATTTCATCCTTGCACACCAGCTGGGCCATCTGAAGCTGCGGCATTTTGAGCGGCCGCAGTATTACCGGGGCGACCGCTTTCACCTGGCGGCGGATATCGTCGTCAACGCAAGGCTGCGGGAGATGGGATGGCAGGCCGAAACGCAGCCGGGGATCGGAAAAATCTACTGCGAGACGTTTTTTCCGTGCAGGGACGGCGCGGACCTGACGGCGGAAACGGCCATGGGCGGCGTGCCCTTTGATCCCGCCAATCTGCCGGAGGGAAAGCGGCGCCGGTACATGATCGACAGCGACCGATGGTGGGAGGCTTCCTTTGACCGGGGTGAAACCGGCGTTGTGATCCTGTGCCCCGACGATCCGGATCCGCGTGACCTGTCCGGAGAAGAGGACGAAGGCAAGAAGAAGCGGAAACGAAAACCGGATGAAATGCTGTTTCAGCCTACGATCGTGAGAACCGATATCCAACCAAGCGAACCCCCGGATCCATCGCAGGAGCAGGACCAGCCGTGGGAGATGGCTGCCGCCGACGCCATTCAAAAGCTGCGCAGCGTCATGCGGGATCAGTCGTGGTCGAGGGAGCAGGACGGCTTTCAGGAGCGGCTCTGGCAGCGACCGAATCGGCCCGGGCTTGACTGGAAAACGCTGCTCCGCAGTTTTATCAAAGAGGATATCTACGACTATTCCTTTTCTCCGCCCGACAGGCGGTATCAGGAGGATGCGCTGTTTCTGCCGGACTTCAACGTACCAGAGAAGCACGTCAAAGACGTTCTGTTTATGGTGGATACCTCCGGCTCCGTGACCGATGAGATGCTGAACGCTGTCTGCCGGGAGCTTTGCTGCGCGCTGGAGCAGTTCGGCGGGGCGCTGAGCGGAGCCCTCGGCATTTTCGATACGAAAGTCCGCGCGGTTTACCCTATCCAACAGACGGACGATTTTCGGAACATCATCCCCGTCGGCGGAGGCGGGACCGATTACGGCTGCGTGTTCGCCTGGTGCGACGGCAGAAAAACAGCGCCGCCCTCCTGTGTGGTGATCTTCACGGACGGTAAAGCCGACTTCCCGGACGTCTCTGCCGCGCGGGAGATACCGGTGCTGTGGCTTTTTACAACGGAAACGCCGCCGCACCGTGGGGGCAGTTCGCGTTTGTTCCGAATGATACAGAGCGGTGAAAAGAGCAGGAGGAAGAGCGATATGTTTACACAAGAACAGATTGTGTCTATGCAGCAGATCCATGTGCCGGTAAAGGAATATAATCATCTGTCCGATGACGATTACGTTGCCATTGAAGATTTCGTAGGCAATTATCTCGTCATGCATCTGGATCAGGATTTCAAACCCGACAAAGAAGGGGAAATGTGTTATTCGATTTTAGATTCGCTTCCGTAAATACAAACGCCTTCTAAAACATATCAGGATCCCCCTGCCGGAGACGACAGGGGGAAATTTGATTTTTCTTATTTCTTTGTGTATCTGAATTTGCGGCTGTTATTCGTCTTCTTCAAGCATCGCTTCAAAAGCTTTGTTCATTGCGTTGAGCATATCATACGGGTCTTCCTCCTGCACGGTCTGCCCGCATACGGGGCAGCGCCATTCGCCGTCCGGCTGATCCGGGCTGTTTTTCGTAAACGTCATATTGACGCCGCAGTCGTCGCAGCGGATGAAGAGCGCGTTCTGATTGCCGGTCCCCTCCGGCTGGTCCGGTACCTCTTTGTCGGACAGCGGGTCGGGTTCCGCCAGTTTGCCTTCCGTGAAATGAAACAGGAACCCCACAAATTGTTTGCTGAGATCGTCATGGTTTTTCATGTTGCGTCATCCTTTCTGTTGATTCTTCCCTTTTATTCAAGCGCCGTCAGCGCGGCAATGACGTTTGCTTCCAATTCCTTCTGTTGGGTGGCCGTCAGTTGGTCGGAGGTTCTGACGATCACCGTGCCGATGACGGTGTGGGAACCGGAATCAAACAGCGTTCCGTCGAACCCGGCAAGATATTCATTTCTCTTTTCCGCGTCCGCTTCCGTCAGATACACTTCTACCTGACCGCCGCACGAAGTCCCTTTTTCGACAATGGTATCTCCGTAAACCTTGCTCTGATCCACGTTTTTATGTGAGAAAAAGACGGCGGCGGAATAACCTCCCGCTTTATGCAGATGTCCGTTGGGATCGTTATCCTCCGTTGCGGCGGAAATATCGATGACGCCGTCCACTTTCTGCAGACACTGGATGACGTAGGCCTCCGAAGGAGCGTTCACCAGCGCGTACTGCTTCATGCTCTTTTCCAACGCGTCTTTCTTCTCATCCAGTTGCGCCGTTTCGTCGGAATAATCCACTGCGGCCAGCTTTTCGGCTGCGGCGTCGGTGGCCGTGGCGGTGTCAGGCTGCTCCGGCGCGGTGACGATGGCAGCTTTCGCATTGGAAACGGCGGTTTCCAGCGTCGACCGCAACGATTCATCCATGGCCTTTTCTTCTGATTGTACCAGTTCGTTGGCTGCGTCGATTGCGCCGTTCAGCGCATCGTTCTTCTCGGTCAGCGCTTGCAAAGCGGCGTTGAATTTCTCGATTGCGTTGAGCATCTCCGTACATTCGGATAATCTTTCCGCGGAATCCTTGTATTCTCCCAAGGTTTCAAAGATCGCCGCCGCGCCGGCATAGTCTTTTGCCGCCAGCAGTTCTGCGGCGGTTTTATAGTCGCCGCTTTTACATGCGGTAAAGCAAAAGCAGAATATGGTAAGCAATACAATTGCAATGATCGTCTTCTTCATCGGTTCCGTCTCCTTTTTGTGAATCTTTTTATCTGAGAGTAAACGTCAGGCAGCCGCGGTTTTTCTTTCGCGGTTGTTTTGTTGCCTGTTTCCGGCTGCGGTGTTTGTTGATCGCGTCCCGCAGCACGAGGATCTCTCCGATCCCGAGCAGCGCCCTGAAAAAAGTCCCCATGCTTCCTTCCTCCTCATTCGTCGATCCGCGTCACATAATCCCCCTGACTGCGCAGCCACATATTGATGCCGCTTCCGAACACCTCCGCCTGAACGGTATAGCCTGTTTCGTCCTCCTCCAGCACCGTCGCGGTCGGCAGCTGGTCCAGAATGGCGTCGATATCCGGTCCCGTATAGCGGAACTTCACCTTCTGAAGCTTTCCGCCGTACATGAACTGGATCCGTTTGCGGAATTCGCCCTCCTCAAACCGATTGGCATAGGGGATATGGAACCGCTCGTCCAGCACACGCAGAGATTGAATCCGGTCGACCCGGTAGATGGTGGGGAAAGAATCGTTCAGTACGTCGAAATCCTTCCTTGCCTCGTCCGCGTCGTCGATGAATGCCGTCACGTAGAAATAGTATTCGGAGAACAGGATCGCCACCGGCCGGACCTTGCGATGGACGACGGATTTATCTTTGGTACGCAGGTAGTCCATCTCCACCCAGCGGTTCTCCCGGATGGCCATGCCGAGCTCCCACAGGGTCCCAAGAAATTCCGTCTTGTGGTGCGGCTCCACATAGTGATACGCCTCGTTGGAGATCAGCTCCTTCACCACGCCGCGGTTTTCCTGCGGCACACAGCAGCCGATGAGCCGGTCCAGCATATCCGTCATTTCCGTTTTGGTAAAGGCCCGGCTCTCCAGCAGGATCTTGCACAACGCGAGGATCTCGCTGTTTTTCAGCTTGAGCTGATAGATGCGCTCCAACCGGTAGCCTTTTTCTTTCCGGTCGTATACCACGTCGTTGAAGATCCCGGTCCGCTGCAGATCCGCCGCAAAGAAGCTTCGGATATCGTCGATATCCCGCTGGATCGTCCGCTCATTGACGCCGTAAGTTTCCGCCTCTGCGGCTTTGCGGATCAGCTCTCCGTCCGCCAGCCGCGCATAGAGCGAAAGCACCCGCCCCGTTCTCTCACTTGCGTTTTCTTTTCCGGGCATACCCATCCCTCCGTTTCTTCTGTATTATATCATATCAGAAAGACAAATAGTGTCATTGAGAAAATGTTTTTTGATTTTTTACAAATCATTTTTTCACCAAAAAAGCGCCGGACCGATTGATGGACGGCGCTTAAGGGTTTGTGTTAAAGTAGTCATGGCGAATAGGTCACCTGCCCTTCGGTTTTGTCTGAGCAACTTAACCATACCACAGGTGCTCCCTATGCAGCTTTTTTTAATCTGCCTCAGACGCACTGCCACTGAATTATCTACCATCGCCTCGTCACAATAAAAAACCAGCCCGGGCCGCAAACCGAAAGTGATTCGCGGCGCCGGGCTTTTTTTGCTGATAAAAGAGTTGTATTTGTGTTGATCGGAACGGCAATTGCGTTTCAGAAAGGGCGTCCATGGCGTTCTTCTTTTCGGTCTTATAAGCGTCGAACGCTGTAAGGTCCGCGGCAAGCTTGTTGGCTTCGGCCTTGCCCAGAGCCTTTCTCAGCGCAGTCTCGGCGGCGTCGATGGTAGCCTGCGTGGCAAGGGAATCAAAACGGGCAGTGTTTGCCTTGGCAATAGCGCTCGCAAGGGTCGAAGCGACGTCAGCGTAGCCGTCGCGGATAACGCTGTGATACAGCGCGGCCTCTTCCATGGCAGCCTCAAGGGAGGCGGCGTCCTGTTTCATGCCGGTGGTGACGTGGCCGCAGGAGTAGAGCGTGAACCCGGAGGAGAAGTGGCCGAGGATGCCGGAAAGCGTTTTACGTCCACGCCGTTTTGTAAGGCCATCGTTGCGAACGTGTGCCACAGATCACAGGAGCGGATGCGGGGCAAGCCTGCCCGATCCGGTACGCGGTGTTGACTGCGCTGCGTCATCGTATCCCTCAATTCACAACGTACATCTGCCGGTAGGGGTTCGAGGTATCCGGCGTGATCACGGTAAACGGCGCGTCCAGGATCGCTGCGATATCATAACTGAAAACGGCGCAGAATTCGAGCAGGATGTTTTGGATTTCCCGCAGGTCTTCATCCGTTGCCCGCCGGGCCGTCACCTGCTGCGGGAAGGCAATATCTTCGCACGCGGCGCGCAGGAACATTTTGCCGCCGTGCATGCCGGTGCAGGGAAAATTGCCCACGATCCTGCTCTGTTTTTCACCAAGCCCCAGCACGACGATCACACCCCCGGCCTGGTATTCCCCCAGAAAGCTGCCCGCCCTGCCGCCGATGACCATCTGAGGAACCTTATCCTGATAGGCCTTCATGTGGATGCCGGCGCGATACCCTGCGTTTCCTTTTACCAGAATCGTCCCGCCCCGCATGGCGTATCCGGCGGCGTCGCCGATGTTGCCGTGAACCGTGATTTTTCCGGCGTTCATCGTATCGCCGACCGCGTCCTGCACGTTGCCGCCGACGGTGAGGGACGCGCCGTTCAGATACGCCCCCAGGGCGTTGCCCGGCGTTCCCCGGATCAGAATCTTCCGGTCGGAAAGGCCCGCCCCGATAAACCGCTGTCCGCAGCAGTTCAGAATCTCGATATCGTCCGTCGCCTGCCGCAGGCGCTCGTTCAGCGTCCGGAAGTCCAGTTCTTTTGCGTCGATCTGTTTCATCGTTTCATTCCCCCGCGTGGGAGATCCCGAGGATCTCCAGTTCCTTTTGTGTAAGTCCTACGCCCCGCAGCATCAGCCGGTTCCCGCGCAGCGCCTCCACGGAATTGATGCCCATGCCGCCCATCAGCTCCATGATTTCGTGCCGCCAGGCGTTCATCAGATTGACAAGTCTCTCGCTGCCTTGGGCGGGGTTCAGCCGTTTGACAAGCGCCGGTTCCTGCGTGGCGATGCCCCAGTTGCATTTGCCGCTCTGACAGGTGCGGCACAGGTGGCAGCCCAGCGCCAGCAGCGCCGCCGTGGCCACGTAACAGGCGTCCGCGCCAAGCGCCAGCGCTTTCACCACGTCCGCCGCGCTGCGAACAGACCCGCCGACGATCAGCGAAACGTTCCCCCGGATGCCCTCGTCCCTGAGACGCTGATCCACTGCGGCCAGCGCCAGCTCGATGGGAATGCCCACGTTGTCCCGGATGCGGGTGGGAGCCGCGCCGGTACCGCCGCGGAAGCCGTCGATAGCGATGATATCCGCGCCGCTGCGGGCGACGCCGCTGGCAATGGCGGCAATATTGTGCACCGCCGCCACCTTGACGATGACGGGCTTTTTGTACCGCGTCGCCTCCTTCAGAGAATAGACCAGCTGACGCAGATCTTCGATGGAATAGATATCGTGATGCGGCGCCGGGGAGATAGCGTCCGTGCCCTCCGGGATCATCCGGGTCCGGGAGACGTCCCCCACGATTTTCGGGCCGGGCAGATGGCCCCCGATGCCGGGCTTGGCCCCCTGCCCCATCTTGATCTCGATGGCCGCGCCGGTTTCCAGATATTTTTCGTGCACGCCGAACCGACCGCTGGCCACCTGCACGATGGTATTGCTGCCGTAGGGATAGAAATCCTCGTGAAGCCCCCCTTCGCCCGTGTTATAGAGAATACCGAGACGAGCGGCCGCTTCGGCCAGCGCCGCGTGGGCGTTGTAGCTGATGGAACCGTAGCTCATGGCAGAAAACAGAACGGGCATGCTCAGCTCGATCTGCGGCGGCAGCGTTGTGATCAGAGCCCCGTCAGCGCCGCGGGAGACCTTTTCCGGCTTTTTGCCGAGAAAGACGCGGGTCTCCATGGGCTCGCGAAGGGGGTCGATGGGGGGATTGGTGACCTGAGAAGCGTTGATGAGGATCTTATCCCAATACACCGGCAGCGGTTTGGGGTTGCCCATGGAAGAGAGCAGCACGCCGCCGGAATTTGCCTGTTTATAGATCTCCCGGATCGTGTCCCGGTCCCAGTTGGCGTTTTCACGCAGGCGGTTTGGGTTTTCAACGATTTTCAGCGCATGGGTGGGACAGAAAGAGACGCAGCGCTGGCAGTTGACGCACTTCGTCTCGTCGCTGACCATCAGTCCCTTTTCTTCCAGAAAAGCATGGACCCCGTTGGCGCACTGTCGCTCGCAAACGCGGCAAACGGTGCAGCGCGCGTCGCTGCGGATCACGTCGAATTCCGGCATAATGAAGATTCCGTTCATATCTGCGCCCCCTCCTTCACACGGATCACCACCGGCTCTCCCCCGGCGGGAGACCATATATTGTCCGCGTCCGGTTCGATCCGTCGGATGGCCGCCTCTTCGCTGGCGATATAGACCCTGTCGCCTTTTTCTCCCACCACCATACTGCGCAGCTTCAACCGGTCGTTCAGCGCCATGAGGCCGCCTTCAAAGCCAAGCACGATGGAGAATGGGCCCGTGATCAGCAGGCCCGGAAAGACGGTCCGCAGATAGAGATGCTTTTCTTTATCCTTCAGATCCGTTTTTCTGTCGATCGTTTCCCAGAAGGGGGCGGCGATCACGCCGGCGGTTTCATTGAGCGTGAGCCCCTGCCGCCGCAGCAGATAATCCATCATATACGTGATCACCTCCGTATCGGTCTGCAAGGTACACTGGTAACCGAACATTTCGATATACCGGCGGTTGGCGTCGTAGGAAGAGATCTCGCCGTTGTGCACGACCGAATAATCCAGCAGGGAAAAGGGATGCGCGCCGCCCCACCAGCCGGGCGTATTGGTGGGGTACCGGCCGTGGGCCGTCCAGGAATAGCCGGCGTATTCTTCCAACCTGTAATAGACGCCCACGTCCTCCGGAAAGCCCACCGCCTTGAACGTTCCCATATTCTTTCCGCTGGAAAAGACGTAGGCGCCCTTCATCCGCGTGTTGATTTCCATCACCGTGCGCACCACGAATTCCTTTTCGTCCAGCTGCAGATCCGCCAGCACCGACTGAAGCGGCGCGACAAAATACCGCCAGATGATCGGTTCGTCCGTGATGGCGGGGATCTTACGGGTGGGGATCCGTTCAGCATGCCAGATCTCGAACCCGGTTTTCAGAAAGGCTTCACAGGTCTTTCTGGTATCGCGGCTGTCAAAGAATAAATGCAGCGCGTAAAAATCCTTATATGCGGGGTAGATCCCGTAACCGGCAAATCCCCCTCCGAGACCGTTGGAGCGATCGTGCATCGGCTCCATGGCACGGATCATGCCTTCGCCGGACATCCGCTCCCCGTCCCTTGCGATCACCGCCGCAATGGCGCAGCCGGAGGGGATCCGGACTTGTCCTTCTTTCGGTTTCATGGCCTTACCTTCTTTCCGATTATCCGAAATAAAAAGAAAAGACGCCCATTTCCGTGCGAGGTTTTCGCACAAAAATGAACGTCTTTGCTCATCATCTGCATTATACGCCTGTTTTTTTCTGCCGTCAAGTAGGAAATGGACCGAACAAAAAACGAACACTTCCAAAAAACAAATTCGGAATTCCCGTTTTTTTGTCACATTTTGTCAAACTTTTCACAATCAAAGAAAAACCCGTTGACAAATCTCCGGATCTGCGTATAATGAGAAGCAGAAAAGGCAACGGCGTCTTTGAACGGATTTGTTCAAGGACGTTTTTCTTTTTCGCTTGATGATTTCATATATGAAAGGCAATGGCGTCTTTTCCTTCGCGGCCGACGTTCCGCGGGTGAAGAGACGCCTTTTTTCTTTTGCCGATTGAAGGAGGGTTTAACAATGGCAATCGAAGAAATCACAAAACTGGTGCAGGAATCGGCGACGGCAGAGGTGTTCGGCGTCTGGTTTCTGATCGGCGCGGCGCTGGTGTTCCTGATGCAGGCGGGCTTCGCCATGGTGGAGACCGGCTTTACCCGGGCCAAGAACGCCGGAAACATCATCATGAAAAACCTGATGGATTTCTGCATCGGCACCGTGGTGTTCGTGCTGCTGGGCTTCAGCCTGATGATGGCGGAAAACTACGTCTTCGGGCTGTTCGGCGTGCCGAACCTCGATATTCTCACGGATTTCGGCGGATTTTTGAAGAGCGGGCAGGCGCCGAGCTTCGTATTCAACCTGGTGTTCTGCGCCACCGCAGCCACCATCGTCTCCGGCGCCATGGCGGAACGCACGAAATTTCTCTCCTACTGTATCTACTCCGGGGTGATCTCCCTGATCGTGTATCCGGTGGAGGCCGGATGGGTGTGGAACCCGCAGGGGTGGCTGGCGCAGATGGGCTTCCATGATTTCGCCGGTTCCGCCGCTATCCATTCCGTCGGCGGGATCACCGCGCTCATCGGCGCCGTTATGGTAGGGCCGAGACTGGGCAAATACACGAAGGACGCCGCCGGAAAGGTGAGGAAGGTCAACGCCGTTCCCGGACACTCCATCACGCTGGGGGCGCTGGGCTGCTTTATCCTTTGGTTCGGCTGGTACGGCTTCAACGGCGCGGCCGCCTGGGACGGCAATTCGCTGGCGTCCATATTCGTCACCACCACCGTCGCCCCGGCGGTTGCCACCTGCACCACGATGATTTTCACCTGGATCAAAAACGGCAAACCGGACGTCTCCATGTGCCTGAACGGCTCTCTGGCCGGGCTGGTGGCGGTCACCGCCGGCTGCGACGCGGTAAACGCGCTGGGCAGCGCCGTCATCGGCCTTGTCTCCGGTATTCTGGTGGTCGTGGCGGTGGAGGCGCTGGACCTGAAATGCCATATTGACGACCCGGTTGGCGCGGTGGGCGTCCATTTCGCCAACGGCGTATGGGGCACGCTGGCGGTGGGTCTGCTGGCGGACCCTGCCGCTCCGGCGGGGCTGAACGGACTGCTTTACACCGGCAGCGTGAAGCTGTTCGGTATCCAGCTGCTCGGGATCGCGGCGATCCTCGCGTGGACGGCTGCCGCGATGACGCTGACGTTCACCCTCATCAAAAAGACCGTGGGCCTGCGCGTGACGGAGGAGGAAGAGATCAAGGGCCTCGATAAGACGGAGCACGGCCTTCCCAGCGCCTATGCGGATTTCGTTCCCGCGGTGGAACATCTGGATTACGGGTACCCCGGGGCGATCGCCGTCTCCGGCGATATTCCCGAGGCGGAGGCGGTCCCCGTCAGGAAGGTTCCTTCTTTCAGCGAAGGCTCGCCGAAATTCACCAAAGTTGAGATCGTCTGCAAGGAATCCCGTCTGGAACCGCTGAAAACCGCCATGATGCAGCTTGGCATCACCGGCATGACCGTCTCCCACGTGCTGGGCTGCGGCGTGCAGCAGGGCAAGCCGGAGTATTACCGCGGCGTTCAGGTGGAAGCAAACCTCCTGCCGAAGGTGCAAATGGATATCGTCGTCAGCAAGGTTCCGGTGCGCAGCGTGATCGAAACGGCGAAAAAGGTGCTCTATACGGGGCATATCGGCGACGGAAAGATCTTTGTATATGACGTGGAAAACGTGGTCAAGGTGCGCACCGGCGAAGAGGGCTACGACGCCTTGCAGGACGTGGAATAAGAAGAACGGGAGGAGTGGCAATATGAGGACGGTTACGTATAAAACCGGGAACGGCGCAGCAGAAAGCCGGATCTGTTTTATGCCGCCAGAATTTTCCGTCGAACTGGATGCAAAAGACGACGCCGCGCCGGGGGAAACGGTTTGGTACTGCTCCCCTGCCGGCGACGACGGCTTTACGCAGAACACAACGGCATGGGACTGAAGAAAGAACGGCAGCGTCAATTCCGGATGGGATAAAAATATGGGTATTCACGAAGAATGCGGCGTATTCGGCGTGTTTTCAGAAACGCCGATTCCCGCTGCGCAGGTTTGTTATTACGGGCTGTACGCCCTGCAGCACCGCGGACAGGAAAGCTGCGGGATCGTCGTCAACGACGACGGACTCTTTTTTCCCTGCAAAGAGCTGGGCCTTGTGGGAGAAGCGTTCACCAAAGAACGGCTGGCAGGGTTCCCTGACGGTAAAATGGCCGTTGCGCATACGCGGTACGGTACCACCGGCGGCACGAACCGAAGCAACTGCCAGCCCGTCGTGGTCAACCATCAGAAAGGCCGCATGGCGCTGGCGCACAACGGCAATCTTTCCAACGCGGCGGCGCTGCGCAACGAGCTGGAGCTGACCGGCGCCATTTTTCACAGCACCAGCGATACGGAAACCATCGCGTATATCATCACCAAAGAACGCCTCGGCGCTCCGTCGATCGAGGAGGCCGTCAGCCGGGCGATGGATCGGCTGGAGGGCGCGTATTCGCTGGTGATCATGTCCCCGCAGAAGCTCATCTGCGTGCGGGATCCCCACGGCTTCCGTCCGCTCTGTTTCGGGCAAACGCCGGAAGGGGTCTTCGCGGTGGCCTCGGAAAGCTGCGCGCTCACCGCCGTGGGCGCAGCGCTGATCCGGGACGTGGAACCGGGCGAGATCCTGATTTTCGGCAAAGACGGCGTGATCTCCCGCCGGGAGCATTGCAAAACCAAAGCGCCGAAGATCTGCATATTTGAATATATCTACTTCGCCCGGCCGGATTCGGTGATCGATTCGGTCCCCGTGCAGCAGGCAAGGATCCGCGCCGGTGAGATCCTTGCGGAAACATATCCGGCAGAGGCGGATATCGTCGTCGGCGTGCCGGATTCCGGGCTGGACGCGGCCGTCGGTTACAGCCGCGTATCCGGCGTCCCCTACGGGATCGGTCTGATCAAGAACAAGTATATCGGCAGAACCTTTATTTCTCCCGGCAACCGAACGGATCAGGTCAGGATCAAGCTCTCCGCGATCCGCCATACGGTGGAAAACAAGCGCGTGGTGCTGATCGATGATTCCATCGTGCGCGGAACGACGCTGAAAAGCATCGTCTCTCTGCTCCGGGAGGCAGGAGCAAAAGAGATCCACGTCAGGGTGGCCGCGCCGCCGTTTCTGCATCCCTGTTATTACGGAACGGATATTGATTCGGAAAAACATCTGATCGCCAACAGCCACACCGTTTCACAGATCAAAACAATGCTGGGGGCGGATTCCCTCGGTTATTTTCCATTGGAATGCCTTTCCGAGCTGACGGCCTCCGGGTTCTGCGACGCCTGCTTCTCGGGGAGATATCCCACGGAAATTCCGACCGATACACGAAAGGACCGGTTTGAGCGACGTCTGTCGGATCCGGAGCGATGAGGAGTGCAACGATGAACCGATTCACAAACAGAAAAATCATCTTGTCCGACGGGCAGACGTTTTCGGGATATGCCTTCGGCGCGGAGAAGGACGTGATTCTGGAAATCGTCTTCAACACCTCCATGGCGGGGTATCAGGAGATCCTGTCCGACCCTTCCTACACCGATCAGGCGGTGGTGATGACTTATCCCCTGATCGGCAACTACGGCATGGCGGCGGAGGACTATGAATCCGACGCCCCTTCCGTCGGCGCGCTGATCGTGCGGGACTATAACGACGCGCCCTCCCATTTCCGCAGCGAGAAAACGCTGGGCGACGTCATGCGCAGGTTCGGCATTGTCGGCATTTCCGGCGTGGACACCAGGAAGCTCAATCGTTCCATCCGGGATCACGGCAGCCGGTTGGCGCTGCTCACCTCCGCCGATACGCCTTTGGAAGAAGGCCTCGCCCGCATCGCCGCCTACTCCCCTCCCACAGACGCCGCCTCCCGGGTCAGCTGCAAAACCGTTTATCAGGCAGGCAGCGAGGCAGCCCGGTATCACGTGGTCGCCGTGGACTGCGGCATGAAGAAAAACATTCTCCGCTCCCTCTGCGGGCGGGATTGCCGTGTGACGGTCGTACCGTGGAACACCGGCGCGGAGACGATCCTTTCGATGAAGCCGGACGGGGTGTTCCTCTCCAACGGCCCCGGCGACCCTATGGACGTGCCGGAGACGGTCCGTACCGTTCAGGCGCTGCTGGGAAAAGCGCCCATATTCGGCATCTGCCTCGGCCACCAGATCCTGTCGCTGGCCTACGGGGCCAAGACCTACAAGCTGAAATTCGGTCACCGGGGCGGCAACCACCCGGTGAAAAACCTCAA
This sequence comes from Oscillospiraceae bacterium, assembly GCA_902788995.1. Classification (GTDB taxonomy): domain Bacteria; phylum Bacillota; class Clostridia; order Oscillospirales; family Acutalibacteraceae; genus RUG806. The sequence continues at coordinate 1,949 of CADAMO010000046.1, read as the reverse complement.
AACCGGGAAAATCGAGATCACCTCCCAGAACCACTCCTACGCCGTGGACGCGGACAGCCTTTCCGCCACGCCCCTTGCCGTGACGCATATCAATCTGCTGGATTCCACCGTGGAGGGCGTGGCCTGTGAACGGGACAGGGCGATTGGCGTCCAGTACCACCCGGAAAGCGCCCCCGGTCCGCAAGACAGCGAATACCTCTTTGACGACTTTATCCGCCTGATGAAAGAAGGGAACTGACGTGCCGAAGAGAACGGATATCCATAAAATACTGGTGATCGGCTCCGGCCCCATCGTCATCGGCCAGGCGGCAGAATTCGACTACGCCGGCACCCAGGCATGCCTCGCCCTGAAAGAGGAGGGCTATGAGGTGGTGCTGTGCAACTCCAACCCCGCCACCATCATGACGGATACCGCCATGGCGGACAAGGTGTATATGGAACCGCTGACGCTGGAATACCTGGCCCGGATCATCCGGTTTGAACGGCCGGACGCGCTGCTGCCCGGCATCGGCGGGCAGACCGGGCTGAACCTGGCCATGCAGCTGGAGAAAAAGGGCGTGCTGCGGGAGTGCGGCGTGGAGCTGCTGGGAACAAAGAGCGATTCCATCGCCCGGGCGGAGGACCGGGAACAGTTCAAGGCGCTGTGCCAGTCCCTCGGCGAGCCGGTGCTGCCCTCCGAGGTGGCCGGTTCTCTGGAAGCAGGGCGGCAGATCGCGGAAGAAATCGGCTATCCCGTGGTGCTGCGCCCCGCCTTTACGCTGGGCGGCACCGGCGGCGGCTTTGCCCAGAACGAAACGGAGCTGCTGCCCCTGCTGAAAAACGGTCTGAAGCTCTCGCCCGTGGGGCAGGTGCTGATCGAAAAGAGCGTGAAGGGCTATAAAGAGATCGAATACGAGGTGATGCGGGATGCGGGCGGCACTGCGATCACCGTCTGCAATATGGAAAACATGGACCCGGTGGGCGTCCACACCGGCGATTCCATCGTGGTCTGCCCCTCGCAGACACTCACCAATAAGGATTATCAGATGCTGCGGGACAGCGCTTTGAAGATCATCCGCGCGCTGCGGATCGAAGGCGGCTGCAACGTGCAGTTCGCGCTGGATCCCCGCTCTTCTCAATATTATCTTATTGAGGTCAATCCCCGGGTGTCCCGCTCCTCGGCGCTGGCCAGCAAAGCCAGCGGCTACCCCATCGCGCGGGTCTCGGCAAAGATCGGCATCGGTAAGACGCTGGAAGAGATAAAACTGGCCAACACCTGCGCAGCCTTTGAACCGGCGCTGGATTACGTGGTCACCAAGCTCCCCCGGTTTCCGTTTGATAAATTCACCGACGCGGACCACCGCCTTTCCACCCAGATGAAGGCCACGGGCGAGGTGATGAGCGTCGGCAGGACCTTTGAAGAAAGCCTATTGAAAGGGATCCGCTCGCTGGAGACCGGCGCGGACCATCTGTATTTGCGCAAGTTCGACGGGATGACGGCAAGCGAGCTGTTGACCTACGTCAGAGAGGGCACGGACGACCGCGTGTTCGCCCTGGCGCAGCTCCTCCGTCTTGGGGTCGATATCGACAGGATCACGGCGGCAACGGCGATTGACCGATTCTTTATTCAAAAGCTGGTTCATATTGTTGCGGAAGAGAAAACGCTGTCCGCCGCCGTGGGGGATGCGGGAGAACTGCGCGAAGCAAAACGGATGGGCTTTTCCGACGCAGCCGTGGCAAGGCTGTGGGGCATGGCGGAGGAGGAAGTGTGCGACCTTCGCCTGCAAAACGGGATCACGCCGGTCTACAAAATGATCGACACCTGCGCCTCGGAGTTTGAAAGCTACGTGCCCTATTTCTATTCCACCTATGAGGAAGAGAACGAGTCGGCGGTTTCCGGTAAAAAGAAGATCGTGGTGCTGGGCGCGGGTCCCATCCGCATCGGGCAGGGGATCGAATTCGACTATTCC
>CADAMO010000045.1 GCA_902788995.1 Oscillospiraceae bacterium | reverse complement strand
ACGGATTTTTCATGTTGCTGAATGTAGCTTTTGTAAATAGCGGCACTGAGGTGCCGCGCTACCGGGGAATTTCATTGCTTCGGCAAATTCTAATTGCTGTATCCCACAATTTCCCGTGATGAACCGTTTTTTTGAGGCGCTTGGCAGACAACCGTAGGGGGGAGGCCTCCTGAAAAAACGCGATGATCCAAAAAGAACCCGCCTGCCGGTTGTCCGGCGGGCGGGTCGTCGCTTTTTTTAGAAGGAGAAAAGCCTGTCTTATCGTGAGGTCGTCTCCGTCATGGGCGGTTCGGTCTCCGGAACCGCGTCCGGCGCAAGGTTGTCCTCGCCGTCAATGGGTGCGGTATCCGGTTCCGGGGTGGTGTAGGCCACGACAGTCTCCGGTTCTTCTGACGGCTTATAGGCAGGGGAGGTCATCACCGCTTCGCCGCCGTTATATACCACGGGTTCTTCGGCGGTCATGGATTCCCAGTCGGTATCGCCGAGCTCGAAGTGCTCCCGGTAGAGGTTTTCAAAGTAGTCCGCAAAGCTTTCCTTGTACAGCAGCTCGCCGGAAGCCATGTCGAAGGAGGCAAAGTACGGCATGCCGCTGATGGTGTAGACCGTGTCGCCGATATACAGCGCCCGGTCGCAGTTGCACCAGTAGGGCTCTTCCTCGTTGATCAGGTAGCGGTTCTGCTCCACCAGCTTGCCGTCCTTTACCGCCACGCGCACCGCGCCGGTCTGGTTGCTGAAGCCGGAATAATAGACGCTGCCGTCGTCCTCATAGTAGTTGGAATACATCTCAAGGGGGATCAGGAAGGAGCCGTCGGCCTTGACGGTGACGAATGCCTTGTATTCCGAAGTCAGCCAGGCGTTTTCAAAGATGATGTTGTCGATCTCCGCAGGGGCGGTGGGGTCGCTCACGTCGAAAAGGCTGATCTTGGCGGATCCGTCGATGCCGTCCTCCGTGCCGCCGGAGCCGATGCCGATCAAAAGGCCTTCGCCCGCCGGATGCAGGTAGGAGGAGAAGCCGGGCAGCTTCACTTCGCCCTTGATTTCCGGCTTGGTGGGGTCGGACAGGTCGATGACGAACAGGGGGTCCGTCTGCACGAAGGTGACAACGTAGGCCGTGTCGCCCATGAAGCGGACGCTCTTGATGATCTCCCCGGGGGCAATGCCTTTCAGTTCGCCTACCTGCTCCATCTGCTCATTCAGCACGTAGACCACGTTTTCGTCGTTTTTTGTGGCCGCCAGCCGCAGATAGCCGTTGTAAGCGTCCAGCGACCAGCTGTTCAGCAGATAGCCCTCCACCGTGCCCTTGGCCTTAAAGGCGGGCTTGTCGGCGGTGATGTCGAAGGAGAGCACCGTGGTTTTCGTCTCCTCCGCAGCGCCGGGGGCGACGGCGCGCCAGACCATGTCGGTGAAAGCGGTGTTCCAGTTGTATTCGTTGTTGTAGATATACAGGGTGTCGGCGGTGCAGTAGACCTCGCACCCGCCGCCGAAGAGTACGGCGGTTTCCGGCGAGCGGTCCAGGTCGGACAGGTCCGCCTTGGTCACCACCACGTAGGAATCCGGCTTGGCGGTGTTCACCACGGCGATATCTGCCGCTTCAACCAGACACTTTTCCCCGTCCGCCCGGGCGTAGGTGCCGGGGATCACGTTCTCCACCGTATAGGTTTCGGCATTTTCATTGATGTAGTAATCGGAGACGGTCAGCAGGCTGTCGCCCACCACCCGGCTGGAAAGATAGGTGCCGTCCTGCCAGTATTCCCGGATCAGCTCCGGGTCGGCCCGGTCGGAAATGTCGTAGACCAGCGTGCCGCAGAGATTTTTGTTGAGCCGCCAGTCCTCTTCGTAAGTCCAAAGGGTGGTCAGTGCGTAAAGCCGGTCGCCGGCAACGTAAAACTCCAGCAGATTGGCGTTGCCGTAGCGGGGATCGCGGCCCTGCAGCACGTCGTACTGACAGTCGATGGTCCCGGTCAGGGTCAGCGTGCCGTTGGCTTCCGCCTTGAACAGGCCGATGATGCTGTTGAAGGAGGCCACGTAGAGATACTTTCCGTCGGTCTTCACCCGGTCGGCCTCGCCGATGCCCTCCACGCGGGTGTTGGTGTCGGCGAAGTCCACGCCGTCGTCCGCTGCTCTGCCGTTGGCGGTGACGGAGGCGGTCTCTTCCGACCTTGCGTTGTCTGCGGCGGGTTCGGCGGGGGCCGCCGCGGCGTTCTGTTCGGGGGCGCCTGCCGCCATAGTGGGGGATTCCTCAACAGCGCCGCCGGCGGAAACGCCGTTGAAAGCCGCGCTTCCCTCGGACATCTCCGGCACGGCGAAATCCGCGTCGGCCGACTTGGAAAAGCCGTAAAGCCGCACGTTCTTTTTCGCCGCCTCGGCCTGCTTGTACTTGGCGTAGTCTTTCACGATGGAGACGATGTCGTCGTAGCTCTCGGCATAGGCGAGGCCGTTGTTCTCCGTCACGGGGAGCTGCTTCGGCGCGTAGACGCCGTAATCCAGCGCGGTGAAAATGCCCAGCGCAAGGCAGGCCGCCGCGGCGAGGCCCACGAACCGGCGGACGATCACCTTTTTGTTGCGCTTCTGTTTTTTGCCGGAGACGAGATCCGCGATGCTGTCCTCCTTCAGGCTGTCGGGCAGTCGGATGCGCTCCTCGTTGGTCTCGATATTGGCCCGCAGGAACGCGGCGTCCCGTTCGATATTGTCATAGTTTTTCATGTTCGGCACCCTCTCAGTTTTCAAGCTCGGCTCTGATTTTATGTAAGGAACGGGAAAGACGTGAACGGACCGTGTTGGCCTTGATCCCGGTGATTTCCGCGATCTCTTTGGAGCTGTACCCCTCCAGCACGGAGAGCAGCACGATCTGCCTGTCGTCGTCCGGCAGGGCGTCCAGCAGCTCCGCCAGCTCAAAGCGCAGCACGTGGTCGTTCCCGGTGGGCTCGGCAAGGGTGGGGAATTCGTCGGTGAGATCCTCCGGGCGGTTCGACCGCTTCAGCAGATACTTTTTGCATTCGTTGGAAAGGATCTTGAAAAACCACGACCGGAAGGACTCCGGCTTTTTCAGGTACCGGATGTTTTTGTAGGCCGAAAGCGCCGCGTCCTGCACGGCGTCCTCCGCGTCCGCCTCCCGGTGGAGGTAGTACAGCGCGAAGCGGTACAGCTCATGGGAAAGCGAGGCGTACAGCCGCCCGAAAGCGGCGGCGTCGCCCTTTTTCGCCTCTTTGATCAGGTTTTTCATCAGCAATTCGTTCATATCATTCCCCGTCCTTGCACACATAAGAGTGTTGAAAACAAGAAAGTGTTGCGAAAAATCATCATAATGTTGACTTTTTTCTGAAAAGCGGGTATCCTATAAGTAAAGAATGTAAAGAAATTCAAGGAGTTGTTATCGATGGAAGTAGCGAAGATCTCAAGCAAAGGGCAGATCACGATCCCGATTTCCGTCCGGGAGGCGCTGAAGCTGAAGACCGGCGACAAAGTCGTCATCCAGGAGGAAAACGGAAGGTTCTATTTCGACAACGCCGCGCTGGTGGCCTTTTCCAGAGTGGAGCAGGCCTTTGACGGGGCGGCGGAAGCGGCCGGTTTTTCATCGGAAGAAGAAATGCAGGCGTATATGAAAGGGATCCGCAAGGACGTGCGAGGGTACTGAGCCATGAAGGTCATGCTGGATACCAACATTCTGGTTTCGGTGATCTTCTTTCCGTCCGATCAGACAAGAGCGCTTGTGAAAACGATAGCCGCCGGGCATCAGATCCTGTTGTGCGATTACGTGATCGATGAACTGCGGCTGGTGGTGGAACGAAAATTCCCGGCCAGGAAAGAAGCGTTGGAGCAGTTTTTTGTGGAGCTGCCCTTCTCTCTGGTCCACACGCCGAAGATCCTTCCCGTCGGAAAATATCCCTCCGTCAGAGACGGAAAAGATACGCCGATCCTTGCGACGGCTATCATGGAAGACGTCGATCTCTTTATTACCGGAGATAAGGATTTTCTTGTGCTGGAAACGGAAACTCCGAAAATGATGACAATGAAAGATTTTCTGGAACAATATCAATAATATTTTTCATACCGAAATCACCCGACAAGTCGGGCGATTTCGGAGGATTGACTGGGCAATCAGGCGGGACCTTTATCTGGATCAATTGATTACAAAAAGGAAAAGCGGCAGCAGGAGATCAAACCGCTGATGAAAAGCGGGGATTTCTTCAAAAAGATCGTCGTCGTCGGCAGTCAGAAAGCCAGAAAGGATGAAAACGGGATCCAGTACGTGGGGGGGCGTTCCCTTTTTGCTGGATGAAAACAGTCTGAACGGCTGAAACGTCGATCGGATTACGGCTTTTCAGAACGGGTTTCGATGTGTTTTTTCAATACAAGGTTGATATATTGTGACAAAGAGCGGTCGTCTTCTTCCGCTCTTTCTTTTATTTTTGCCAGAACATCGCTGTCTACGGTGATGCTGATTTTTTCTTTTAACGGTTTCATGTTGGCATACCTCCTGACGCGAATTATACAATAATATGCGATATAATATTGACAAATCGCATAAAGTAGGATAAAATAACACCAATCAAAAGCACTGCGGGAGGAAAACAGATGAATTTAATCGAAGAATTGTTTTACGGTAACATATGTCCCTCGGAACAGGGCTATCGTGACAACCCGGAAATCTATCAATTGGGACAAGAGCTGGTTGCGTTGGAGGAAACGCTTGTCAAGACTTTTTCCGACGAGCAAAAAAGGATGTATGAAGATTTTATGAGCAAAGAGATGACCCGGAACAGTATAGAAATAAAGGATAAATTTGTTTACGGTTTTCAGCTTGGCGTGCAGTTGCTGCTGGACGCCTCGCAAGCCATAAAAATATAAAAACAGCCTGACGTCGATGAAAAGCAGACGTCAGGCCAATTCATTTTTATCACGCGAACACGGTTCGCATATCACGCTTCGCGGCGCGAAGCATATCACTTGTGCCGGCAAATATCACTTTTGCGAAGCAAACATATCACGGCAAACGAAGCGGCTATGCCGCGCGTTTGCTCACACCCACCACATGGCGCCGGTGTCTTCGGTGATGAGCACGTCCTTCAGGAGGTTCACCGCCTTGGTCAGGCCCTCGTTCTGGCTCATCAGGCTGTCCTCATGCTCAATGGAAAGCACGTGGTCGTAGCCCACCAGCCGCAGGTTGCTGACGATGTCCTTCCAGTAGAGGGCGTCGTTGCCGTAGCCCACGGAGCGGAAGATCCAGGAGCGGTGGATCTCGTCGGCATAGGGCTTGGTGTCCAGCACGCCGGTGCGGGCGATGTTGTACTTGTCAAGGCGCGTATCCTTGGCGTGGACGTGGAAAATGGCGTCGCCCAGCGCCCGGATCACCGCCACGGGCTCCATGCCCTGCCAGATCAGGTGGCTGGGGTCGAAGTTGGCGCCGATCTCGGGGCCGACGGCTTCCCGCAGGCGCAGCAGAGTATCGGTGTTATAGACGCAGAAGCCGGGGTGCAGCTCCAGACCGATCTTGTTGACGCCGTGGGCCTTGGCGAAGGCGACAAGGTCCTTCCAGTAGGGGATCAGCACTTCGTTCCACTGCCAGTCGAGGATCTCCAGGAAGTCGTTGGGCCAGGGGCAGGTGACCCAGTTGGGGTACTTCGCGCCCTCGTGGTCGCCGGGGCAGCCGGAGAAGGTGTTGATCTGGTCCAGCCCCATTTTTTCCGCCAGCAGGATGGTGTTGCGGATGGTCTTGTCCGCGGCGGCCGCCTCTTCCTTGTTGGGATGAACGGGGTTGGAATGGCAGCTGAGGGCGGAAACGCCCACGTTGTATTTCTTGAGCAGGGCGGTGAATTCGTTGAATTTCGCTTCGTCGTGCAGCAAAATCTCCGGGTTCGCGTGGGCGTTGCCGGGGTATCCGCCGCAGCCGATCTCCACCATCTCGATGCCGAGGGAGGTGAAGTATTTCAGGGCTTCTTCCAGCGAAAGATTGCTGAGTAAGGTGGTAAATACGCCGAGTTTCATGTGAGGATTCTCCTTTGAGTCATAGCGGTAGCACGGCGCAGCGCGCCGTTCAATCGGAACTGCGTTGCAACGCTGCAAGGCAGCGTGCTACGTTTTTATTTTGCGTTGGCTTCCAGCCACTTCATGCTTCTGGCCACGTCGGAAAGGCCGTCCGGCACGGGGTCGTCGTTTTCGAGGATCAGCCACTCGATGCCGCTGTCCTTGGCCGCCTTCACCACGGTGGCCAGGTCGTTGTTGCCCTCGCCCAGCGCCTTGGGGGTGCCGTCGATCCCGTCCTTGATGTGCAGGTGGACGATGCGGTCCTTGTTCTCCGTAATCAGCTTGTAATTGTCCTGACCGGCGTGGAAGCTCCAGTAGGTGTCTATCTGCATGTGGCAGGCGGCCTTCAGGCGGTCGAAGATCGTGCCGGGTTTCGTGGCGAAGAGGGGCTCCTGAAATTCCTGGGTGTGGTTGTGGAAGTAGACGGCGATCCCGTCTTTGGCCGCCCGCTGGTCGGCTTTGCCCATCACGTCGATCACGTGCTCCAGCGCTTCCTCCGTTTTGGTGTCCGCGCCGCCGATGCCCGCGGTCTTCGCGCCGAGGGTCTTGACAAAGGCAAGGGTCTCTTCCAGCTTGTCGGCCTCAAAATCGCCCAGGCCCATGTGCATACCTACGCAGGTCAGGCCCAGCTCGTCCAGCTTCGCCTTCAGCGTGGGGGCGTCCAGCCCGAAGAAGCCGGCGAACTCCACGCCGTCAAAGCCCAGCTTTTTCACTTCTTCCAGAATGTGCAGCAGGTCGTCGCCGGTTTTGATATGGTCCCGCAGAGAATAGAGCTGTACTCCGAATTTCATGTCAATATCCTCCTGTCTCAGTCGTCAAAATAGACGGGCTTTCCGGTTTTGGCGGAGGTGTAGATGGCCTCCAGGATACGGGTCACGCAAAGGGCCTGCTCCGGCAGCACGCAGGGGTCGTGGTCGTTGACGATGGCGTCGATCCACTGCTGCATGTCGCGCACGGAGGCTTTTTCGCTCTTGCCGGCGTAGAAGGCCACGCCGCCCGCGTCCAGATTGACCTTTTCGGCCACCTGACGGTTGTGCTTCACGGAGTTGAACCACAGGCCGTCCACGGTGTCCACGCCCGCCTTGGTGCCGCAGAGGGTGTAGGTGGCTTCTCTCGGGTGGCGGTCGTTCAGAGCCCAGCTGGATTCCAGCTCCACCACCGCGCCGTTTTCCATCACGATGTAACCGAAGGCCGCGTCTTCCACGGTGAACTCCTTGGGATCCCAGTCGCCCCAGGCGTTGGCGGTCTCCTTGTCCTCCGCCAGCTTGCGGAAGGTGTTGCCCACCACCATTTTGGGCTTATAGTTGTTCATCATCCAAAGGGTCAGGTCCAGCGCGTGGGTGCCGATGTCGATCAGCGGACCGCCGCCCTGCTCATATTCGTTCAGAAACACGCCCCAGGTGGGCACGGCTCTGCGGCGGATGGCGTGGGCCTTGGCGAAATAGACCTCGCCCAGATCGCCCGCCTCGCAGGCTGCCTTCACGTACAGGTTCTCGTTGTTCTGGCGGTTCTGGTAGCCGATTGTCAGCTTCTTGCCGGTGCGCTTGGCCGCTTCCAGCATCTTCTTGGCGTCCTCATAGGTCTTGGCCATGGGCTTTTCGCACATCACGTGCTTGCCGGCCTCCAGCGCGTCCACGGTGATAAAGCCGTGGCTGCGGTTGGGGGTACACACGTGGCACACGTCGATGGTCTCGTCCTTCAGCAGCTCCTTGTAATCGGTGTAGACCTTGGCGTCCTCCGTGCCGAACTTCTCGGCCGCCTTCACAGCCCGTTCCTCGATGATGTCGCAGAAGGCAACCATCTCCACGTTGTCCAGCTCCTTGAGGGACGGCATGTGCTTGCCGTTGGCGATGCCGCCGCAGCCGATGATGCCGATGCGTAATTTTTTGTCCATTTTTCTTCCTCCCGGAAATTATCGGAAACGTCTCCGCCTCCGTTATTACTTTTATTATAACAATCGTAATAAAATATGCAAGAAGTATTTTTGTTTTTGGCGAATATCCCCATTTTGTCACGGCTTTTCCGTAAAACGCCCGACGGAAAAGGGGGCTCCGTTCTTTACTTTTCATTTTGGCTGTGATATGATGAAAATATCCGAAAAGAAACAAACGGAGGGATTCGCATGAAATACCGGACGGTTTATCGCCTGCTTGCCTGTTTTCTGGCGGCGGTCCTGTGCGCGACAGGCCTTCCGCTGACCTCTCGCGTCAGCGCGGCGGGCCTTGATTTTGAGGTGGAGCCCTGGTTTATGCTGGATGAGGACACCCATCACGGCGTCACTGAGATCCCCGTCGGGAAGGCCTTCGCCATTTCCGTCTGGGCGGGCGACCCGGACGACGTGTGGACCATCTCGCTGGTCTCCGTTGACGGCGCGCGGGAATACGTGCTGTATGACAATGGCGCGGTCAACTACAACGGCTATATCGCCGACCCGGAGGAAGGACCCGGCTGGATGCGGGGCTTCCTGTCCGCCGGCTTCCGTCCCGGGGACTACTATACGAAGATCGTCACCGCCTCCGGCGAGGGCGTCAGCAAGGATACCGTGGCCTTCGTCAACGACGGCAGCTACGTCACCCCGCCGGTGCTGACCACCGACGGCCTGCCGGACGGGAAGGAGGGCGGCGCCTATTCCTTTACCCTGAAAGCGACGCCCGCCTACGACGGCAAGCTCACCTGGTCCATCGCCTCCGGCGACTTTCCCGCGGGGCTGAAGCTGGATCAAAACACCGGCAGGATCTCCGGCACGCCGACGACCTCCGGGTTCTATCTGTTTGACGTGACCGTGGAGGAGGAGAACGGCGGGTCCCGGACCGAGACGCTGTCCCTTTACGTCAAGGGGGACGTCTATTATACCGTCGACTTCCGGCTGAACGGCGGCACGGGCGTTTCCGGCGTCAGCTACGACGACCGGAAGATCAAGGAGGGCGACTCCCTGATCCTGCCTGCCGGTCCGAAAAAAGGAGGCTGTGCCTTCGTGGGATGGCAGTCCGGTGACGAGGTGTATCCGGCCGGCGCTTCCCTGAAACCGTCGGGCAGAATGACCTTTATCGCCCTGTTCGCCGCCCGGGACCCCATGCAGGTGACGCTGCCCAAGGGCTTTGCCGGGGCCGTCGGCTCCCTCTGGCTGGAGGGCGTGGACGCGGACGGCGTGACCGCCTCTCTCTGGAACGATTTCGCCGGGGCCCCCTCGGTTCCCTCGATTGCCGTCGACGCCCGCCGCCTTGCGGGGCGTACCTTTACGGGGCTGACGCTTTACGGCTACGTCAACGGCGACAAGACGGCTCTGGCGTCCTTTACCGGGACGGTGACGGAGGAAACGCGCAGCGTGGCGCTGAAGGACGCCGGCGCAAAGCGGGAGATCCTTTACGGCGTATCCGTCGCCGGTCTGACGCAAGGTGAGGACTTCGACCTGCGCGGCGTCACGTGGAAGCGCGGCGGCGAGGAGGGCTGGATCGGTTCCTTCCCCTGCATGGTCGCCCCCGGCAATACCTATACCGTCTCACTGATCGGCAAAAGCGGTTCCTCCCGCTACGCCGACTATAACTGGACGGACGTATATACCGTCGGCGGGCCGACGGAGGGCTATCTTAAAGTCAAGCCCGTCTCCTTCTCCGCGGACGCGGTAGTGGGCGGCGTCGTCACCAAGGACGGGCAGCCCATGGATTCCGCCTGCGTCACCGCCACCCAGTCCGGCGGCGGCATTCTGCGGTCCGTCCATACCTACGCCGACGAGAACGGCCGCTATACGCTGCGGCTGCTGCCCGGCGCAGAGACCACGTTCTTCGTCTCCGGCGGGGGCGAAATGCCCCATATCGTCGCCGGTGAAACGCTGGCCTCCCCTGTCAACGGGGCTGTCCACGATATCGCGACCCGTTCGGTGCTGCTGACCGTCACGGTGACGCCGAAAAGCGTCTCCGATACGGCGACCGTCTGCCGCTATCTGGCGGCCTCGCATGGGGCTTCCGTCCGGCTGCGGCTGGATCTGTTTGAGAATTATTCCGGCAGCTTCCGTTTCGCCCCCGGCGACTTTGCGGAAACCGGCACCGTCACCCGCACCCTCAGCGCGGGCTATGTGACCGCAAACGGTACGCAGAACGTGTCGCTGGGCGAGGGGTGGGAAGGGCGCGACTGGATCGGCCCCGCGAAAGGTTCCGTCCAATATAAAGACGGCAGGGGGGCCATCACCCTCGCCCCCGCGCTGAAAAACGGCGTGGTGGTCCGGCTGCGCTCCGTGACCACCGGCAGCTACTTCCTCGCCTGGTACGACGCCAAGGGCGCGTATCTCGGCAAGACCTATTCCTTCTCGCTCAATAATAAGGAAAAGGACGTGGCGGCCGTTTGCCCCGGCGGCGCGGCGGGGAATTGCACCCTCGTGCTGTTCTCCGAAGTCTATGACAGCGACGCCATTCTGAAAAGCACCACCCTTGACACGCTGGAAAAAGGGCAGGAGATCACCCGGTGGAGCGTGACGCTGAAGGAAACGGAGATCAAAGCGCTCTCTTCCTATGAGATCGACGGCGTCACCGGCGAGAACGCCCTCTACGTCACCAAGCCCCACACCACGCTGAATCCGAGTGCGAAGGGCTTTTCCTCCGCCTCCGAAATCGTCGTGTTCAGCGGCGTTATCGGTCTGGACCCCGGCCTTGCCGACGGCAGGCTGCGCACGCTGCATATCGACGTCAACCGGGACGGCCCCACCATGGTGCCCGTGGCCCTGACGCTCAACGGCAGAACGTTCCCGCTGAAGGGCCGCGACGTCGGCTATACCGTGGATCTTGAGCAGCTGGCCAAAGAGGGCGTGGGCAACGGGCCCATTCCGCTGCCCTGCTCCATCGCCCTGTACGCCAGGCCCTTCCGCACCGATAAGGATATGTGGCTGGATATCCGCGCGGACGTGTCCTATACCGGCGGCAGCCGCAACTGGGAACCCGTTGGGCAGGCGACGGTACAGCGGCCCGGCTCCACCGTGGAGACCCGTTCCACCTACGTCTGCGGCGACAAGGTGGCGCTGAGCGGCGTCGCCCTCGCCAACGAGACCGTCTCCGTCTACGATAACGAACAGCTCATCGGCCGGGGCCGCGCGGGCGGCAGCGGCAGATGGAGCGGCGAGTTCGCCCTGGCCGGCACCGACCCGCAGATCACCACCGCCCATGAGATCTACGCGGTCACCGCCTCCGGCGTGAAGTCGCCCTCCCTCTATCTGATCCACCGGGCGAATGGCCCGCAGCTCAAAGACCTGATCATGTATCTGGGCAACACCGCCGTGCCCGCCGGCTCCGGTTATACCATCGGCATGGGGTATCTCATCCGCGATATCAGCTTCAAGGCGGTGTTCGAGCACCCGGAGATGCTGCAGGTCATGTCCGGCTGGGGCTGCAAGGTGGTGGTGAAGGCCTATCTCGGTAACGGCGAGATCAAATATATCAAGACCAAAGAGAATAAAGACGGCACCTTTACCGGCAAGCTGGGGGATTCCACCTCCTACGTGGCCGCCACGGAGGCGCTCTATCAGCCCGCGCCGGACGTGTCCATCTGCACCCCCTCGGAGGACGGCGTCGCCGCCTTCCAGATCAAGGAGGAATATATGGAATGGTTCAGCCCCCTCAACGACCTGCTGGCGGAGGGCGTGGACTACGGCGTGAAAAACAAGGCGGCCTGGTTCGGCCTGACGGCAAAGGACGATATGGCCGTGACCTTCAAGGGCGGCAAGGCGACCGTCTCCGGCAACACCGCGGGGCTTTTGGGCGTCAGCGGCGAAACCATCCGCAAGGGGCTGGAGGAGGCCGCCGGGAAGCTGGCCACGCAAAAGCTCACCCTGAACCGCATGAACGTCCGTTTCCGCAACAAGCAGAACGTGATGGACTGGCTCAACAAGGCGGCTGTGGAACAGTCCTCCTCCGGTAAGAGCGGCGTGTACCTGCGCAGCGGCCTCATATCCACCAAAAAGGCGTTTGACAGCGCCCGGGGCGCCATCGAGCAGTATGCCACCAACCCCACCTACAACGAAAACGCCTCCTCCTCCAACCACGTGCGGGTGCAGGCGGGCAAGGGCAGGACCTTTGACGTCTACAACATCTCCGACGTGGAGCGGGACGGGGACGGCCTGATCGTCTCCGGCACCTATCAGGTGTTCGCCGTCTACGGGGCGGATACCACCGGCCCCACCCCGGTCTATTCCTCCTCCGTCGCCTTTTTGGCAGGCAGCGACTTCCGGGGGTATAAAGGCCTGAAACGGACCGAAAGCGTCGTGGACGAGCTGAACCGCCATATCTACGTGTTCTACGACGGCAAATTCACCGAGGACAAGGCCTATGAGCTGGAAAGCAAAATCGGCTCCGACGCCGGCGCGTATTCCGCCCTGGCGGGGCTGGCCGGCGCGCTGATGGACGTGGGCGAAAACGCCCCTGCCTGGCTGAAGGGCGTCGACAAGGGCATGAATATTACGGGGCTCAGCGCGGGCATCATTTCGCTTGTGCAGGGTGAACGGGATACGCGCCACCGCTACGGCGTGCGCATCCGTACCAAGAGCGATATGGACAATCTGCTGGATTCCCCCTGCTATAAGCGCCTCAGCGAAGAGGACAAGGCGAAGTGCGACGCGGCCTATGAGCGGTATCTGGAGGCCTATGAGGAATATGAAACCGTCGACGATTACTTCGCGCCGGTCAACTTTTTCTTCAACGAAACCGCTGTGCTGTTGTCCATCGGCGGGCTGATCCCCGTTTACGGCAAGCTGGCCGGCAAGGTGGCCGCGGGCGTGGGCGTGGTGGGCTGCCAGCACGGCATCGCGGGCGGCATCGTGCTGGAGGATATGCAGCATGAGATGGTCCGCGTCTATGAAAAATCCTACCGGGAAATCGGCGATATTTTCCAAAGCAACGCCGACCGCAACAACCTGCCCGACTGCAAAAAAATCCAGATCGACCCGAACCATATCTACCATCCCTACTTCGACCCCTCCGGCGTGGTCTATGAGGGCGTCATCGAAAACCCGGTGCCCGGCGCCGAGGTGACCCTGTGGTACGGCGTGGACGCCCAAGGCCGGACGGTGAAGGAGGCGGACGCGAAGAACGTGAAAAAGGTGATCCCCGCCGCCGACGTGACGGAAAAAACGCCGGTGGAGACCACCCAGATCACCGGCGCGGACGGCAGATATCAGTGGTTCGTGCCGGAGGGGCTGTGGTTCGTCACCGCTTCTTACGCGGGAATGGAGGGCAGCTCCGCCGCCGATACCGCGGCAACCGTGACCGTTCCCGGCGCGCAGGTGAACGGGCAGACCGTGAAAAGCCTGCTGCCGGTGCTGCCGGTGCAGCTGGACGTGAACATCCCGCTGGTGGACAAGACCGCCCCGGCGGTGGAAAGCGTCCGCTTCACCGACAAGGGGATCTACGTCACCTTCACCAAATACATGGTGGATTCGGCGGGCGGCGCGGATTCCGTACTCAACAAGGCCAACTACGCGCTGCGGGGCGTTTCCGGCGCGGTTGAAATTACCAAGGTCGTCCCGGTGGAGCAGGGCCACACCCCCGCCAATATCGACGGCAAGAATGTGAAAACCTATACCCGCACGGTGCTGCTGACGCCGAAAACCGCCCTGAAGCCCGGCGACAGCCTGGTGCTGACGGTGAAAAAGGCGGTCAAGAGCTACGCCGGTTCCCCCATGGCGGCGGACGCCGTGACCGGCGGGACTGCTGCCGCGGAGAAGGCCCTGCCCGCCCCCGTGATCGCGGGCGGCGGCAAGCAGACCGTCCCCTACGGCGCGGCGGCAACGCTCACGCTGCCCGAAGGCGCGCCGGAAAACGCGAAGATCCATTACACCACGGACGGCTCCGTTCCCACGGCGGCAAGCGCCCTCTATACGGACGGCGTCGCCGTGACCGGCAACGTGACGCTGAAGGCCATCGCCGTCTGCCCCGGCTATCCGGACAGCCCCGTGACCACGGGGACCTTCACCGTGGCGGAAACGCAGGCTTTCACCGTGGCGGGAGACGTGACCGCCGACAGGGGAGCGACGGCAGGGTTGTCCGTGACGCTGACCGGCAAGGGATTTGAGAAAACCGCCACGGTCTCCGCCGACGGCAGCTATCTGTTCCGGGCCGTGCCGGTGGGCAGCTACACCCTCAGCTTTGCCGGCAGCGATACGTTCAACGCCGCCTCCGTCAAGGTGGAGGTAACGGCATTCGACCCGTGGGTGAACCTGCCGCTCAACAGCAAAATACCGGCCTACACTCCCGGCGACGTGGACGGCGACGGCAAGATCAGCTCCGCGGACGCGCGGCTGGCGCTGCGCCGGTCGGTCAATCTGGAGACTTTCCCGGAGGGCTCCGCGCAGTATCTCGCCTGCGACGTAGACAGCGACAGCAAGGTGTCCTCCGCCGACGCCCGCCTGATCCTGCGGGCCAGCGTGGGGCTGGAGGACGCCTCCCAATGGAAAAAGGCGGCGTGAGGCTGCCGACAGACGTTTATCGAAAAAACCGATACGCAGAGGTTTAAGGATATGAAAAAGACGAAAGTGGTCCTGATGGGCGATTCCATCCGGCTGATGGGCTACGGCAGCGCCGTGCCCGCGTTGCTGGGCGACGCTTACGAGGTGTGGCAGCCCGAAACCAACGGAAAATTTGTGTCCAACGTGCTGCGGGACCTGTTCGACATGGCGGACCGGATCGACGAAGCGGATATCGTGCATTTCAACAGCGGGGAATGGGATATCTGCGAGCTGTTCGGCGACGGCCCCTTCACCCCGTTGGAGTTTTACGTTTCACAGATTTTACGTATTGTTGATATTTTGCAGGCAAAGGGAAAAACCGTGATCTTTGCCACCACCACGCCGGTGCGTGCGGAGAACGTCCACAACCACAACGGCGTGATCGAGCAGTTCAACGCCGCGGTGGTGCCGCCGCTGAAAGGGAAAGGCGTGCTGATCAACGACCTGTACGCCGTGGTGGCCGAAGACGTCTATGAGAACGTCTGCGACGACACTATCCACCTGTCGCCGGTGGGCATCGAGCGCTGCGCCGCCAGTACTGCCGCCGCCATCCGCCGCGCGGCGGAAGAAAAGGAAGCGAAATGAAACAGGCAAAATGGATCTGGCATCCCGGCGACTTTGAAATCTATCATCACATGCTGCTGTCCTTCCGGCGGCAGGAAAAGGGCTGCGACTACCCCTGTGTGTGGCATATCTGCCGCCCGGAGGCCAACGTGCGGTTCCGCAAAACCTTCACGGCGGAAACCGGCGGCGAGCTCACCGTGGTCACCCACGGCGTGGGCATGGTGCGCTTTGGCGGCAGGCTGTGGCGGGTCAACGAGCCCATCCCCGTCCCGGCGGGGGCGCACGAGATCAGCGTGGAGCTGTGCGACGTGAAGGCTTTCCCCGCTATCTTTGTCAACAGCGATATCCTCATTACGGACGAAAGCTGGTTCACCGACCCCTACGACGCGGTGATGGTACCCGCCGCCTGCGAACCCGCCTATACCTCTCAGGCGGACGATCCCGCGGTGTTCCCCTTCGCCTATGCGGATATCGACCCGGTTTCCGTGGAGGAGATCCCCGGCGGCGTTCTCTATGACTACGGAAAAGAGCAGTTCGGCCCCGTCCGGGCGACGGTCCCCGATGGCGCGGATATCCTGCTGGTCTACGGCGAAAGCCGGGAAGAGGCGCTGGACCCGGATAATGCCATCCTGCGGGAAACGGTCACCTTCAAAGACGATCCCAACCGCCCCGCGCGAGCCTTCCGGTATATCGCCGTTACGGGTGAGGGCGCCAAGGACGTGAATCTTGCCGCCCGGCTGGAGTATCTGCCCATTGAGGATAAAGCGTCCTTCTCGTCTGACGAACCGGAGTTGGACGCCATCTGGGACTTGTGCGCCCGCACCTTCCACCTGAACACCCGGGAGTTCTTTCTGGACGGCATCAAGCGGGACCGGTGGGTCTGGTCCGGCGACGCCTACCAGTCCTACATGATCGCCCGCTATCTGTATAACGACCCCTCGGTGACGGAGCGCACCATCACGGCCCTGCTGGGCAAGCCGCCGTTCAAACTGCACGTCAACACCATCAACGACTATTCGGCGTACGTGGTCATCTCCGTGTGGGAGCATTACGCGGCCACGGGGCGGCTGGATTTTATCAGAACCGTCTGGCCCAACGTAAAGGCGCTGTATGAATTCATCGTCTCCCGGCTGGATGAGACCGGCTACGTGGTCCGGCGCGACGGGGACTGGATCTTCGTGGACTGGGGCGTGCTGGATAAAGACGGCCCCATCTGCTTCGAGCAGATCCTGCTGTGGCAGGTGTACCGGGTGATGGGCAAGCTCGCCGTCCTCATGGGCGAGCCGGACACGTACACCGCCCGGGCCGACGCGCTGCGGCGGCAGATCCTCGCGGATTATTGGGATGCGGAAAAAGGCGCGTTCATCGACAGCTTTACCTCCGGCAGGCGGTTTGTCACCCGGCAGACCAACGTGTTCGCGGTGCTCTACGGCTTCGTGGAGGGGGAACAAAAGCAGCGCGTGGTCGAAAACGCCCTGCTGAACCCGGCGCTGCCTGCCATCACCACGCCCTATTTCAAGCTGTATGAGCTGCTGGCCCTGTGCGAGATCGGCGAGATCGAGACGGCGCAGGACCACATCGCCTCCTACTGGGGCGGCATGATAAAGGAGGGGGCCACCTCCGTGTGGGAGGCATACGACCCCACCCAATCCGGCGCGGAACACTACGCCATGTACGGCTCCCCCTACGGCAAGTCCCTTTGCCACGCCTGGGGCAGCGGGCCCATCCTGCTGCTGTGCCGTTACGTGGCGGGCGTTACCGTCACCGCCCCCGGCGGCGCGGCCTTCCGCGTGGCGCCGCGCCCGGGGAAATACCGGTCCTTCCGGGCCACGGTTCCCGTGGGGGAGGGCAGCGTGACGGTGGAATACGATAAACCGGCCGTCACCGTCCGGGCCACCGTCCCCGGCGGCGTCTTCTTTGACGGGCAGAAAGAAACCCCGTTGGAGGCGGGGCGGACGTATGGGTTTGTGGTCTGAATCTGCGGCACGGCGTGTTGCGTTATGAAAAGCGCGCCGCAGGCATAAAATGTAGCGCGGATCAGTGATCCGCCTGCAACGCGATTCCGATTTTTTGAATGTTTGCTGTTGTTTTACGTTTGTCTTGAAATGCAACTTTTGTAAAGAACCGCCT
>CADAMO010000044.1 GCA_902788995.1 Oscillospiraceae bacterium | reverse complement strand
ATCGGCTCCACCTCAGAGGCCAACGACGGGCTGCAGATCCGCCAGCTTTCCACCGAGAACAACGTGACCATCTTCACGTCGCTCGATACCGTCCGCGTGCTGCTGGACGTGCTGGAGGAGACCACGCTGACCATTTCGACGATCGATTCATAAAAGCATAACATGGCGCATTGCGTCAATAAAAGTTTTCGCTCAAGCCTTTTTCAAAAGGCTTGCGGTATCCAAAGGCAGCGCCTTTGGTCGCCCTCCGCAGAGGGCGAAATCCCCTACGCTTCCGAAGCGCAGGAAAGGTTTCAGGAAAACCCTCGCCGGGGGTTTTCCTGAGTGCGAAGCACAGAACATTCCGGCGAGGGATCACCTGATGAGGAAGCAGTCTCACAGCAAATGGCTTCATTGGTACCGAACACGTCAGACGGCGTGATACGCCGTGCTACGTCAAAAAAAACAAGCGACTCATCTCAAACAAGGGATATTACAAACCATGAAAGAATCATTTTTAACCATCACCGAAAACACGCCCCTGACTAAGGACGTTTATCGGATGAAGCTCTCCGGCGACGTGAGTGCCGTCACCGCCCCGGGGCAGTTCGTCAATATCAAGCTGGAAGGGCTGTTCCTCCGCCGCCCCATCTCCGTCTGTGACTGCGACGGGGATTCCGTCACGATCATTTATAAGGCGGTCGGCAAGGGCACGGAGCAGATGACCCGGATGAACCCCGGCGAAACGCTCAACGTACTGACGGGCCTCGGCAACGGGTACGATACCGCTCCTTCCGGCGACCGGCCGCTGCTGCTGGGCGGCGGCGTGGGCGTGCCGCCCCTGTACCTGCTGGCGAAAAAACTGCTGGCAGAGGGCAAGCGTCCCTCCGTCGTGCTGGGCTTCAACACCAAAAACGAGGTCTTCTGTGAACAGGAATTCAAAAACCTCGGCTGCGAGGTGACCGTGACCACCGTTGACGGCAGCTACGGGGTGAAGGGCTTCGTCACCGACGCCCTGCCGGAAGATTATACCTACTTTTACACCTGCGGTCCCGAACCCATGCTGAAGGCCGTCTATCGGGCGACCAACACAAGCGGCCAGTTCAGCTTTGAGGAGCGCATGGGCTGCGGCTTCGGCGCGTGCATGGGGTGCAGTTGTAAAACCATCACCGGCTTCAAACGGATCTGCAAGGAAGGCCCGGTACTGCGGAAGGAGGAGATTCTGTTCTAATGCGGAATGCGGAATGCGGAATGCGGAATTGCATTGAACAAAGAACCGTTGTATCCCTATGCGGGATTCAGCTTGACAACCCCGTGATCCCTGCCTCCGGCACCTTCGGTTACGGATATGAGTTCGCGGAGCTTTACGATATCAACTGCCTCGGCACATTCTCCTTCAAGGGCACCACGCGGGAACCGCGCTTCGGCAACCCCACGCCCCGCATCGCGGAGTGCGCGTCGGGGATGATCAACGCCGTAGGGCTGCAGAACCCCGGCGTGAACGCGGTGATCGCCGAGGAGCTGCCAAAACTGAAACAGTGTTTCCACAAGCCCGTCATGGCCAACGTCAGCGGGTTTTCCGTGGAAGAATACGCCGCAACCTGCGCCAAGCTGGATAAAGAGCCCCAGGTTGGCTGGCTGGAGGTCAACGTCAGCTGCCCCAACGTCCACGGCGGCGGCATGAGTTTCGGCACCGACCCCAAGGCCGCGGCGGAGGTGGTGAAGGCCGTCAAGGCCGTGACGACCAAGCCGGTGCTCATCAAGCTGACGCCCAACGTGACGGATATCGTCGCCATCGCCAAGGCCTGCGAAGAAGCCGGCGCGGACGGCATTTCTCTCATCAATACGCTGCTGGGCATGCGGATCGACCTGAAAACCAAGCGCCCGGTGATCGCCAACAAAATGGGCGGTTTTTCCGGCCCCGCCGTGTTCCCGGTGGCGCTGCGCATGGTGTATCAGGTCTATGAGGCGGTCAAAATACCGATCGTCGGCATGGGCGGCGTGGCCTGCGCCGAGGACGTGATCGAAATGATGCTGGCGGGGGCCACGGCGGTGGAGATCGGCGCGGCCAACCTGACCGATCCCTTCGTCTGCCGGGATATCGTGGAGCAGCTCCCGGCGGTCATGGACAAATACCACATCGACAATCTGAATGATATCATAGGAGGCGCGCACTGATGGGCAAAGACGTCATCATCGCCTGCGATTTCGCAAGCGCAAAACAGACATTTGACTTTTTAGACCAATTCACCGGCAAAAAGCCCTTCGTCAAGATCGGCATGGAGCTGTTCTACGCGGAAGGGCCGCAGATCGTGCGGGAGATCAAGCAGCGGGGACACAAAATCTTCCTCGACTTAAAGCTGCACGACATTCCCAACACCGTCAAAAAGGCCATGGCGGTGCTGCGGGATCTGGACGTGGATATCTGCAATCTGCACGCCTCCGGCACCAAGCCCATGATGGCGGCGGCGCTGGAGGGCCTCACCCGCCCCGACGTCACAAGGCCGCTGCTGATCGCCGTGACGCAGCTCACCTCCACCGATCAGGAGACGATGGAAAGAGATTTATGGATCGACCATCCCATCGACGAAGTGGTGATGCACTACGCGAAGAACGCCCGGGACGCGGGGCTGGACGGCGTGGTCTGCTCCCCGTTGGAGGCGCGGAAGGTGCATGAAGTCTGCGGCGCGGATTTTCTGACCGTCACCCCCGGTGTGCGGTTCGCCGACGGGGACGTGGGCGACCAGAAGCGGGTCATGACGCCCGCCCAGGCCAAGGAGATCGGCTCCGATTATATCGTGGTGGGCCGCCCCATCACCGCGGCGGCGGACCCCGTTGCTGCGTATGAGCGCTGCGTCAAAGAATTTGTCGGTTAAACCCGCAGCACGCTGCCTCAGCAGCGTCACAGCGCAGTTCCGAAACAACGGCTGAACATAAAAGGAGACTGTTATGGAAACGAAAAAACTGATTGCGAAAGACTTATTAAAAATCAAAGCGGTATTCTTCCGCCCGGAGGAACCCTTCACCTGGGCCTCCGGCATCAAAAGCCCCGTCTATTGCGACAACCGGCTGACCCTGACTTCGCCTGACGTGCGCACGGACGTGGAAAACGGGCTGGCAGAGATCATCCGCGAGCACTATCCGGACGCGGAGGTCCTGATGGGCACCTCCACGGCGGGCATCGCCCACGCCGCCATCACCGGCCACATCATGGGCCTGCCCATGGGGTACGTGCGCAGCGGCGCAAAGGACCACGGACGGCAGAACCAGATTGAAGGCCGCCTGGAAAAGGGGCAGAAGGTCGTGGTGGTGGAAGACCTGATCTCCACCGGCGGCAGCGTGCTGGAAGTGGTGAACGTGCTGCGGGAAGCCGGGGCGGAGGTCCTCGGCATCGCCTCCATTTTTACCTACGGCATGAAAAAGGGCCTTGAACGGCTGGCAGACGCGAAGGTGAAGAACGTGTCCCTGACGGATTTCGACACCATCGCCGAAGTCGCCGCCGAGGAGGGCTATATCAGATCCGAGGACATCGCCCGGCTGATCGCCTTCCGCAACAACCCGTCGGACGAGAGCTGGATCAAGTAACCTCGTAGCGCGGCACCTCAGTGCCGCTGCTGCGATAGTTGTTTACGTGAACAGCGGCACTGAGGTGCCGCGCTACCGATCATATGACAGGTGAACAAAATACCGAAAGGACATTTATGAGAAGCATTATCGACATCCTCGACCTCTCCCCGGCCGAGATCGAAGAACTGATCGCCACGGCGATGGATATCATCGAAAACCCGGCGAAATACGCCGAGGTCTGCCGCGGCAAGAAGCTGGCGACGCTCTTTTTTGAGCCCTCCACCCGCACCCGCATGAGCTTTGAAGCCGCCATGTATGAGCTGGGCGGCAACGTGATCTCCATGGCCGGCGCCGCCACCTCCTCCGCCAGCAAGGGCGAAAGCGTGGCCGATACCGCCAAGGTCATCAGCTGCTATGCGGATATCATCGCCATGCGCCACCCCAAAGAGGGCGCGGCGCTGGTGGCCGCCAACAACGCCTCCGTCCCCGTCATCAACGCGGGGGACGGCGGTCACTGCCACCCCACCCAGACGCTGGCGGACCTCTTGACCATCTACCGGGAGAAGGGCCGTTTCACCGATCTGACCATCGGCTTCTGCGGCGACCTGAAATTCGGCCGCACGGTCCACTCCCTGATCAACGCCATGTCCCGCTATCCGGGGGTAAAATTCGTTCTAATCTCCCCGGAGGAGCTCAAAGTCCCCAGCTACGTCAAAAAGGACGTGCTGCAGAAAAAGGGCATCCCCTACGTGCAGACCACCGATCTGGAAGGGGCCATGCCGGACCTTGACATCCTCTATATGACCCGGGTCCAGAAGGAACGGTTCTTCAACGAGGAAGACTACCTGCGGCTGAAGGACAGCTACATTTTAACGCCGGACAAGCTGAAAAACGCCAAGCTGGATATGAACATTCTCCATCCCCTGCCCCGCGTGAATGAGATCAGCGTGAAGGTGGACGAGGACCCGAGGGCCTGCTATTTCAAGCAGGTGCTCAACGGCAAATATATGCGCATGGCGTTGATGCGCAAGCTTCTGAAGGAGGCGGGAACGATATGAATATAGATTCCATCCGGAACGGCATCGTGATCGACCACATCACCGCCGGCCGCGGCATGAAGCTGTATGAGCTGCTGGGGCTGGATGCGCTGGACGTTTCCGTCGCCATCATCAAGAACGTCAACAGCCGCAAAATGGGCAAAAAGGATATCATTAAAATCGACGCGGATATCCCGGTCAACCTGGACGTGATCGGCTTCGTCGATCCCGGCGCCACCATCAACGTCATCAAGGACGACCGGCTGGCGGAGAAAAAGACCATCGACATGCCGGAGCTCCTGCACGGCGTGGTCCGCTGCAAAAACCCGCGCTGCATCACCTCCACCGAGCAGGAGCTGGCGCAGCTCTTCCGCCTCACCGATCGGGAGAACAAGGTCTACCGCTGCGTCTACTGCGAAACCAAGGCGCAGTTCTGATTTTTTCGACCAAGGAGATTTCCATGCGACACATCCGGGCGGACCTGACGGAAGGTCCGCTGCTGAAAAACATCATCTTATATACGGTTCCCATCATTCTCACCGGCGTTTTGCAGCTGCTGTTCAACGCGGCGGATCTGGTGGTGGTAGGGCGCTTCTGCGGCAGCATCTCCGTGGCGGCCGTGGGGGCGACGGGCTCCGTCATCAACCTGATCGTCAACCTGTTCATCGGGCTGGCGGTGGGCGCGGGCGTCACCACGGCACAGGCGCTGGGGGCGGGCGACCACGACCGGGTCCACCGGATCGTCCACACTGCCATCCCCACCGCCGCCATCGGCGGGCTGCTGCTGACCGCCTTCGGGTTGTGCTTTGCCCGGAAGGCGCTGGAGCTGATGGGTACGCCGGAGGACGTGATCGACCTTTCCGCCGTCTATATGCGCCTGTATTTCTGCGGCATGACCTCCAATATGCTGTATAACTTCGGCGCGTCGATCCTGCGGGCGGCAGGCGACACCAAGGGGCCGCTGTACTACCTGACGGCGGCGGGTGTGCTGAACGTGATATTGAACCTGATCTTCGTTATCGTTCTGAAAATGGACGTGGCGGGGGTGGCGCTGGCCACCGCCATCTCCCAGACCCTTTCCGCCGTGCTGGTGCTGCTGGCGCTGGGCGCGCGGACGGACGGCTGCCGACTGATGGTGAAAAAGCTCCGACTCTACAAAAAAGAGCTGACCGATATCATCCGCATCGGCCTGCCGGCGGGGATCCAGGGTTCCCTGTTCTCCATCTCCAACGTGCTGATCCAGTCCTCCGTCAACTCCTTCGGTTCGGTGGTCATGTCGGGCAACGCCGCCTCACAGAACATCGAGGGCTTTGTCTACGTCTCCATGAACGCCTTCCACCAGACGGCGCTGAACTTCTGCGGGCAGAACTACGGTGCGGGGAAATACAAGCGCATCAACAAGATTCTGCTGGTCAGCCTCGCCTGCGTCTCCGTCACGGGCCTTGCCACGGGCGTACTGAGCTGGGCGCTGGGAAGACCGCTGCTCTCCATCTACATCACCGATTCCGCCGACGCCATCTCCTACGGCGTGATCCGCCTGACCTACATCTGCCTGCCCTACTTCCTCTGCGGCATCATGGATGTGACCACCGGGGCCATCCGGGGCATCGGGGCCTCGCTCCTTCCCATGATCATCAGCGTGCTGGGCATCTGCGTGTTCCGGATCTTCTGGATCTTCGCTATCTTCGGGCAACCCCGTTTTCACACGCTGGAGTGTCTCTATCTCTCCTACACCGTCTCGTGGATCGTCACCTTCCTGGCGGAGTTCACCGTTTTCCTCGTGCTGGTGCGGAAAAGCGAGAAAAAGGCCGCGGTGCTGTCCCCGGCCGCCTGATACCGTAACCGCAAGAAAAATCCACAATTCTCACCCGGATTCTTGACAATGTGACGCAGTTTTGCTATACTGTCTTTAATGAAACAGTTTTGGAGGAACAACCAATGAAACACATCAATACCGTTGAGACCCGCAACCTCTGCGAAAGCGCGAAGAACGGCGGCTGCGGCGAATGCCAGACTTCCTGCCAGTCCGCCTGCAAGACCAGCTGCGGTATCGCCAACCAGAAGTGCGAGAACGCTCAGAAGGAAGACTAATCATTCTTGACAGTACAACGCGGGCACTTTCGATCACCTCGAAGGTGCTTTTGCTTTGATGAGGGAAATATGATACATCAATATAAGCTGGGCGGCGTCAATATCGTGCTGGACGTGAACTCCGGCGCGGTACATACCGTAGACGACGTGGCCTACGACATGATCGCACGATTTGAGACCGAGGAAAAGGACGCGCTGATCGACGCCGTTTTCAACACCTATAAGGACGCCGGGGGCGTCACCAAGGAAGACGTGGCGGAGTGCTGGGAGGAGATCGCCGAGCTGAAGGCAGCGGGAAAGCTCTTTCAGCCGGATACCTTCCGCCCCATGGCGGGAGAGCTGAAAGCCCGCACCTCCGGCGTGGTGAAAGCCCTGTGCCTGCACGTGGCCCACACCTGCAACCTCAACTGCGAATACTGCTTTGCCAGCCAGGGGAAATTCCACGGCGAGCGGGCGCTGATGTCCTTTGAGACCGGCAAGGCCGCGCTGGATTTCCTCGTCGCCCACTCCGGCAGCCGCCGCAACTTAGAGGTGGATTTTTTCGGCGGCGAACCTCTGATGAATTTCGGCGTGGTGAAAGAGCTGGTGGCTTACGCCCGCTCCATCGAGAAGGAGGCCGGGAAGCATTTCCGCTTCACGCTGACCACCAACGGCGTGCTGATCGACGACGACGTGATCGACTTTGCCAACCGGGAATGCGCCAACGTGGTGCTCAGCCTGGACGGCCGCAAAGAGATCCACGACCACTTCCGCGTGGACAGAAACGGAAAGGGCAGCTTTGACGCCATCGTGCCGAAATTCCAGAAGCTGGTGGAGAAGCGCGGCGGGAAAAACTACTATATGCGGGGCACGTTCACCCACCGCAACCCGGACTTTCTGAAGGACATCGAGACCATGCTGGACCTGGGCTTCACGGAGCTCTCCATGGAGCCGGTGGTCTGCGCGCCGGAGGACCCCTACGCCCTGACGCAGGAGGACCTGCCGGTCATTCTGGAACAGTATGAAAAGCTGGCGGAGCTGATGATCCGCCGCCGCAAAGAGGGCCGTCCCTTCACCTTCTACCACTACATGATCGACCTGAAGGGAGGGCCGTGCATCTATAAGCGGATTTCCGGCTGCGGCTCCGGCACAGAATATATGGCGGTCACCCCCTGGGGCGACCTGTACCCCTGCCACCAGTTCGTGGGCGAGGAACAATATAAGCTGGGCGACGTATGGCACGGGGTGGACAACACCGCCGCGCAGGAGGAATTTGCCGCCTGCAACGTCTACGCCCGGGAGGAGTGCGCCGACTGCTGGGCGAAGCTCTACTGCTCCGGCGGCTGCGCCGCCAACGCGTTCCATGCCACCGGCAGCGTCAGGGGCGTGTACAAATACGGCTGCGAGCTGTTCAAAAAGCGCATGGAGTGCGCCATCATGGCGGAGATCGAAAAGCAGTCGTAAGTCGCAAGTCGTAAGTCGTAAGAAAACAACAGTGCGGCTCTCCGACAAATATCAGAAAAGGATAACGCCCATGCTCCCCACGCCCATTGCGGATTTTATTGACGAATACTGTTCCCGCGGCCCGGCACGCTTCCACATGCCGGGTCATAAGGGGCGTTTTCTGCCCGAATGCGCCTGCGACGTCACGGAATTTGACGGCGCGGGCGATTTGTTTGCAAAGGACGGCATCGTGGTCGACAGCGAGGCGGTGGCCTCTTCCCTGTTCGGCTGCCGGACATACTATTCCACGGAGGGGTCGTCGCTGGTCATCCGCGCCATGTTGGCGTTGGCGACGAGGGACGGCAACCGGAAGGTGCTGGCCGCCCGGAACGCCCATCGCGCCTTTCTCTCCGCCGCGATTTTGCTGGATCTGGAGGTGGAATGGCTCTGTGCGGAAAGAACCGACAATCTGCTGCACGATGGAAACGCAGCGGAGGCTACGTGCTACCTTTCCTGTCCTTTGACGGCGCGGCAGGTGGCAGCCGCCATCGACGCCTGCGACAGGCCGCCCGCCGCGGTCTACCTCACTTCGCCGGATTACCTCGGCGGCATGGCGGACGTGGCCGCCATCGCGCGGGTCTGCCGCGAAAAAGGCGTACTGCTGCTGGTGGACAACGCCCACGGAGCGTATCTGAAATTTCTGCCGGTCTCCCGCCACCCCATCGACTTAGGCGCTGACCTTTGCGCCGATTCCGCCCATAAGACGCTGCCCGCCCTCACCGGCGGGGCGTATCTGCACCTCTCCCCTGCCGCGGCCAGCCGGTTCGGCGACGCCGTCAAGGAGACCATGGCGTTGTTCGCCACCTCCAGCCCCTCCTATCTGATCCTGCGGTCCCTTGACCTTGTCAACCGCTATCTGGAGGACTACCCCGCGCGGCTGGAAGCCTTTCTGACAAAAACAGACGCATTGAAAAGGCGGCTGACGGACGCCGGTTGGTCCCTGCCCTATGACGAACCCCTGAAGCTGACGCTGGCGGCAAAACCCTACGGTTATACCGGAGACGATATGGCAAAGCGCCTTTATGCGGACGACGTGATCCCGGAGTTTTACGACCCGGATTTCGTCACCTGCATGCTGACGCCGGAAAACACCGACGAAGAACTGGCCCGGTTGGAAGCTTCTCTCGCCGCCATCCCGAAGCGTTTCCCGATGGAACAGACGCCGCCGCCCTTCCGGCTGCCCGAACGAATACTCTCGCCGCGAGACGCCTTCTTCTCCCCGCGAGAGACCGTTCCCGTGGAACAAAGCGAAGGCCGGATCTGCGCATCCGCCGCCGTCGCCTGCCCGCCCGCGGTGCCCGTCGCCGTCTCCGGCGAAGTCATCAACCGGGAAGCCGTCCTCCTGATGCAGTATTACGGCTTTGAGACGGTCTCCGTCGTCAGATAAGATCAGAGCGCGTTCACCCTCAAAAAAACAACCGCCCGTGCGAACCGATCCGGTTCCACAGGCGGTGATTTTCTGTCCGGCAGCCCGGACGTTTTTTTATTCAGAAATTATTCGGCAGCGGGCGCTTCCTCGGCGGGGGCGGCTTCTTCAGCAGCCTTTTCCGCCTCGTTGGCCTTGGCGATCATTTCGTCGATGGACATGGTCAGGGGAGCGTCGTCATACTTCTCCTCTTTGGGAGCGCGCTTTTCCGGAGCGGGCAGCAGGGCGCGCATGGAAAGGCTGATTCTCTTCTTGTCGTAGTCGATGTCGATGATCTTGACCCTGACGGTATCGCCGATGGAGATCACGTCCTGGGGCTTCTCGATGCGCTCGTTGGCGATCTGGGAAATGTGGATCAGACCTTCCATTCTGGGGAAGATCTCCGCAAACGCGCCGAAGGTGGTGATGCGGACGATCTTGACGTCGATTTCAGAACCGATGGGATAATCTCTCTTGAAGACTTCCCACGGGCTGTCTTCGATCTTCTTGTTCTCTCTGTCAAGGGACTTGACATAAACGTCCACGGTATCGCCCACGTTGACGACCTCGGAGGGATGCTTGATGCGCTTCCAGGAAAGCTCGGTTCTGTGGATCATGCCGTCCACGCCGCCGAGATCGACGAACGCGCCGTAATCGGTCAGGGACTTGACGACGCCCGTATACTTCTTGCCTTCTTCGATCTCGCTCCAGAATTTCTCCTGAACTTCCTTGCGCAGTCTCTTGTTGGCCTCACGGATGGAGCCGACCGCTCTGCGGCGACGATTGTCGATGTCGATCACGACAAACTTGACGTCCTTGTTGAGCATGTCTTCCAGACGGCCGCCTCTGGGAACGGTGGAAAGAGAAGCAGGAACGAAAATACGGATGCCGTTGGTAACAACAATCAGTCCTTTGCTGAGCACTTCAACAACGGAACCCTCGAGGATGGTGCCATCCTTCTCTGCTTCTACGATGGTATCCCAATACTTCACAGCGTCGTAACGCTTTTTGGAGAGCATGATGGTACCTTCCACATCATTCGTCTTCATGATGATCAGGTTCAGCTCGTCGCCGACCTTGAGATCCTTCATAGGATCTGCGGCAGGATCAGCGCTGTACTCGTCGATCGGGATGTAGCCTGTCTGCTTTCTTCCGATATCCACCTGAATCTCATTCGGAGCGATATGCATAACAGTACCAACGACACGCTGGTCGTTGCTCATGCTGTTGAGGGATTCCTCAAGAGCTTCTTCAAAGGACATTTCCTCTGTGGTCTCAGCGGGAACAGCCTGTCCAGGGGTGGTTTCCGCCGCGTCGATGTTGACATTGATTTCGGACATGGTTTTTATTACCTCCTTAATTTTACCTTCGGGAGTGGACGCTCCCGCGGTAACTCCGACCGATGCGACGCCAGTAAAATCAATATTTTTTAGTTCTTCTGCGTCCTCGATAAGATACGTCCGGCAGTGACCGCTGCAGATTTTGTACAGCTTGGCGGTGTTGGAGCTGTTGCGCCCGCCGATCACTATCATGATATCATTCTCTGCGGAAAGGCGTTCGGCCTCTTCCTGTCTCAGAGCGGTAGCATTGCATATTGTATCAAATATTTTCAGATTTGTATATAGTTTTTTTGCAATTTTTTCAGATTTTTTAAATTCTTTTGCGTCGAAAGTGGTCTGAGAGACCATGGTAAAGGCGGCGTCCGGCGAAAAACGGTTTTCCCCGGCGATTTGCGCCAGTTCCTCCGCCGAACCGAACACAAAAGAGGGGGTCGCGGCGCAGCTGCGGATGCCTACCACCTCCGGGTGGTTCACGTCCCCTGCGATCAGGATCACGTCTCCGGCCGCCGACCGTTCCGCCACGATCCGGTGTATCTTCTGCACGAAGGGGCAGGTGGCGTCGTCATAGTCGATGCCGAGGGAGGCGATCTCCTCCATCACGTCCTTCGTCACCCCGTGGGTGCGAATGATGAGCTTATATCCCGGCTTCACGTCGGTGGGGGCCTGCGCGATATACACCCCCTGGGATTCCAGCGAGCGGATGAACCCGGGGTTGTGGATCAGCGGCCCCAGCGTGCACACGGGCTGCCCCTGGGACACGTAGTCGTTCACC
Organism: Oscillospiraceae bacterium; assembly: GCA_902788995.1. GTDB lineage: Bacteria > Bacillota > Clostridia > Oscillospirales > Acutalibacteraceae > RUG806. The sequence goes on along the minus strand of CADAMO010000044.1, from coordinate 5,558 downwards.
TTGTTGACGGCCCGCTCCACGCCGAAGCAGAACCCGGCGGTCTCGGCCAGATGGATCTTCATGCGTCAGGCCTCCTTCGCGGCGGCCGCCTGCGCCATGCCGACGATGCGGTCCACCATCTCTTCCAGCGTCAGGTCGGAGGAATCCAGCAGCACCGCATCCTCCGCGGGCTTCAGCGGCGCGGTCTCCCGATGGGAGTCGTTGTAATCCCGCTGAATGATCTCCTGTAAAAGCTGATCGTAATCAACAGGGGTCCCCCGGGCGATCAGCTCGTCATAGCGGCGCTTGGCACGGATCTCCGCCGAGGCGGTGAGGAAAATTTTGAGCTGGGCGTTGGGCAGGATCACGGTGCCGATATCGCGGCCGTCCATCAGACAGTTGTTTTCCGCCGCCAGCTTATGCTGCAGGTCCAGCAGATAGGCGCGGACCTCCGGCATGGCGGAGACGTTGGAGGCCGCCATGGAGGCCTCCGGCAGGCGGATCGCCTTGGAGACGTCCTCGCCGTTCAGCATGACGTGCTGTTCCCCGTCGATAAAGGTCAAAGAGATATCCAGCTCCGGCAGCATGGCGAGCACGCGGTCTTTATCCAGCGTGTCGATCTCCCGGCGCAGGGCCGCCACGCCGATGGCGCGGTACATCGCGCCGGTATCCACGTAAACGTATCCCAGCTTTGCGGCGGCCAGCCGCGCGGCGCTGCTCTTCCCCGCCCCGGAGGGCCCGTCAATGGCAATGTTGATCATGGTGTTATGTCCTTTCGTTGTCAGGTGTGAAATTTATGGTAGCACGGCGCATTGCTCCGTCAGTTCTTGCCCCATTTAAAAATGCTTCCCTTAGAATACGATGTTTTATAGGGATTTTTGACAAGGATTATATATTTATCCTTCCGTACACGCCAGACGGCGCAATGCGCCGTGCTACGCGGTGTTGTCCGCGCCAACAGCGGCACTGAGGCGCCGCGCTACGGAAAGCGGAACTGCGTTGCGGACGCAGCTGAGGCTGCGTGCTGCGCTTTTAACAGCTCGACCCGGCAAGGGAGCCGGTGGCGAAGGCGATCTGCAGGTTGAAGCCGCCGGTGTAGGCGTCCACATCGATGAGCTCGCCCGCGAAATAAAGCCCTTGGCACAGCTTCGACTGCATGGTTTTTGGGTCGATTTCTTTGGTGGCGACGCCCCCGGCGGTGATGATTGCCTCCTCGATGGGGCGGGTCCCTTTGATGGTACAGGTCAGGTCCTTGAGCAGCTCGCCCAGCTCGTGACGCTTTTCGCGGGTCAGGCGGTTGGCGTACAACTCCGGGGAAATCTCCGCCAGGTCCAGCGCCACCGGGATCAGGCTGCGGGGCAGCAGGTCGGCAAGGGCGTTGCTCATGGTCCGGTTGGCGTACTTCGTCAGGTCCCGCACCATGCGCTCATCCAGCTTTTCCGGCGACAGGGCCGGTTTCAGGTCGATGGAAAGGAGATACTTCCCCGGCGTCACGTCCCGCACGTGGGAAGAGGCGCTGAGGATGATGGGCCCGGACACGCCGAAGTGGGTGAAGAGCATTTCGCCGAAATCCGTATAGACCTCTTTCCAGCTCTCCGCGTCCCGCAGGGTGATGGAAACGTTTTTCAGCGTCAGCCCCTGCAGACGGCGGCACCAGCTCTCCTCCGTCTCAAAGGGGATCAGGGACGGCTTAGGGTCGATCACCGTATGGCCGACGGAGCGGGCCAGCGCATAGCCGTCGCCGGTGGAGCCCGTCAGCGGATAAGAACACCCGCCGGTGGCGACGATGACCGCATCTGCGGGGAAGGTCTGCCCGTTGTCGCAGGCAACGCCTTTCACAGCGCCGTTTTCCGTCAGCAGCGCCTTGACCCGCAGGCCGGTGCGCAGCTTCGCGCCGCTCTTTTTTGCCCAACCCACCAGCGCGTCCACGATATCCACCGCCTTGTCGGATTCCGGGAACACCCGGTTGCCCCGCTCGATTTTCAGCGGCACCCCGAGGGATTCAAAAAAATCCATGGTATCATAAGGCATAAAGCGGGAAAACGCCCCGTAGAGGAAGCGCCCGTTCCCCGGGATCTGATCGGTCAGCTCGTTGATCAACGTGCAGGCGTTGGTGACGTTGCACCGCCCCTTGCCGGTGATCATGAGCTTCCGCGCGGGGCGGTCGTTGCGCTCCAGCACGGTGACGTCCAGCCCGCGCAGGGCGGCCTTCCCCGCCGCCATCAGCCCGGCCGCGCCGCCGCCGACGACGATTACTTTTTCTGCCATTCCTGTGACCTCTGTTTCTCTTGATTGTTTTATTTTACCATAATCCAGCGGGCAGTACAATAAAAAAGTCAAAGGAATTTGATAAAAGAGTGGATTTATCCGTTTATTTGATGTATAATGAGCTAACAAAGAAAAAGCATGTAAAAAAAACAGGTTGGTGCGACATGAACATTATTGTTGTCGGCTGCGGCAAAATCGGCAAAACGATCATCGACAGTCTTTCTGCGGAAGGGCATGACGTGACGGCGGTGGATTCCTCCTCTGCGGCGCTGGAAGAGGTCAAAAACATCTACGACATCATCACGGTCTGCGGTAACGGCGCGGACCCCGACACGCTGAAGGACGCCCAGGCGGATAACGCCGAGCTGCTGGTGGCGGTGACGAATTCCGACGAGATCAATATGCTGTGCTGCTATTTCGCCAAACGCATCGGCGCAGCCCATACCATCGCCCGGGTGCGCAATACGGATTACAACGAAAAATCCATCGACTTCATGCGCCGTGAGCTGAACATCTCCATGACCATCAACCCGGAGTATCTGGCGGCAAAGGAACTGTTCAACCTGCTCAAGCTTCCCAGCGCCACCAAGATCGAGTCCTTTTCCAGCCGCCGGTTCGAGATGATCGAAATGAAGCTGAAACCCGGCTCGGTGCTGGACGGCGTGAAGCTGAGCGAGCTGCGCAGCAAATACAAGCAGCATTTCCTCGTCTGCGCGGTGCAGCGGGATTCCGAGGTGTTCATCCCCGACGGCAACTTCGTACTGCGCACCGGCGACAAGATCGGTCTGACGGCGGCCCCCTCCGAGATCACCAAGCTGTTCAAGGAGCTCAAGGCCCTGCAAAAACAGGCAAAAAATATCATCATTTTCGGCGGCAGCCGCACCTCTTATTATCTGGCGCGGCGTCTGCTCTCCGCGGGCAGCACCGTCAAGATCATTGAACAGAATCAGAAGCGTTGTGAGGACCTGAGCGAGCTGCTCCCCTCCGCCTCCGTCAGCCTCGGCGACGGCGCCCAGCAGGAGATTCTGGAGGAAGAGGGCATCCGCTCCGCCGACGCCTTTGTGGCGCTGACCGGCATCGACGAGGAAAACATTCTGATCTCCTTCTACGCCTCCTCCCGGGGCGTGCCGAAGGTCATCTCAAAGGTCAACCGGACGGAGCTCGGTCTGATTGCGGAGAAGATGGGGCTGGAAAGCATCATCTCCCCCCGTAAACTGATCGCCGACGTACTGGTGCAGTACGCCCGCGCCCTGCAGAACTCCATGGGCAGCACCGTGGAAACCCTCTATAAGCTGATGGACAGCAACGTGGAAGCGCTGGAATTCAAGGTCGGCCCCGATTTTTCCGCCACCGACATTCCGCTGAAGGATATGAAGCTGCGGAAAAACATCCTGATCGCCGGCATCATCCGGGGTAAGGATATCATCATCCCCTCCGGCGGCGACGTGATCCGCCACGACGACCGGGTGGTGGTCATCTCCGCGGCGGGCAAGCTGAACGACCTGTCCGACATTCTCAAGCAGCAGAAAGGCATTTTATCATGAACCGAAAAATGGTGATCAAAACGACGGGCATGCTGCTGACGGTGGAGGCCTGCCTGCTTCTGCTGCCGCTGGCGGTAGCCCTTTATTACCGGGAGCGCTGTTTTTACGCGATCCTGATCACCATCGGCATTTCAGCGCTGCTGGGCGGCGGCGCCATGCTGTGGGGTCGGAACGCCAGCAAGACGATCTACTCCCGCGAGGGCTTCGTCATCACGGCCCTGTCCTGGTTTCTGCTCTCCGCGGTGGGGGCGCTCCCCTTCCGCATCAGCGGGGAGATCCCCTCTTATGTCGACGCTTTTTTTGAGACGGTCAGCGGCTTTACCACCACCGGCGCCTCCATTCTCAACGACGTGGAGGCCATGAGCCGCGGCCTGCTGTTCTGGCGCAGCTTTACCCATTGGGTGGGCGGCATGGGCGTGCTGGTCTTTCTGATGGCCATGACCAAGAATATCTCCGACCGGTCCATTCACATCATGCGGGCGGAAATGCCCGGACCCATCGTGGACAAGATCACCCCTCGGACAAGGGATACGGCCAAGATATTCTACGCCATCTATATTGCGCTGACATTTGTGGAGGTCGCGCTGCTGCTGTGCGGCGGCATGCCGCTGTATGAGGCGCTGGTACACGCCTTCGGCACCGCAGGCACCGGCGGCTTCGGCATTCTGCGGGACAGCATCGCCTCTTACAGCCCCTATCTGCAATGGGTGATCGGCGTCTTCATGCTGGTTTTCGGCGTCAACTTCAACCTTTACTACCTGATCCTGATCAAACGGTTCAAGTCCGTTCTGAAAAGCGGCGAGCTGTGGACCTATCTCGGCTTTGCCGCCGCTTCCACCGGCCTGATCGCCTTCAATATCCGCTCCTTCTATCCGAGCGTATCGGAAGCCATCCGCACGGCGTTTTTCCAGGTCTCCTCCATCATGACCACCACCGGCTATGCCACCGCGGATTTCGACACATGGCCGACGCTCTCCAAAACCACGCTGCTGCTGCTGATGTTCATCGGCGCCTGCGCCGGTTCAACGGGCGGCGGCATCAAGGTGTCCCGCGTCATGATTTACGTAAAAAGCATTCACCGTGAGCTGCGCAAGCTTCTGCGGCCCCGGGCGGTCAACGTGATCCGGCTGGAGGGCAAAATGGTGGATGAAAACGTGGTGCGCGGGCAGAACGCCTATCTGGCTGTCTATGCGCTCAGCTTCTGCCTGTTTTTCTTCCTGCTCTCCTTCGACCGGTTTGACGTGGAAACCAACCTGAGCGCAGCTGCGGCCTGCTTCAACAACATCGGCCCGGGCTTTGCCGCCGTGGGGCCCACGCATAGTTACGCGGGGTATTCTGCCCTTTCCAAGCTCGTCCTTTCCGCCGCCATGCTGATGGGCCGGCTGGAGATCTTCCCGATCCTGCTGATGATCACTCCTTCCACCTGGCGGAATCGCAACCGCTGAGCGATCCGTCTGAACAAAACAGCCGTTTTTTGAAGAGAAACAGAATTTTTTCAATTTTTTCTAAAAAAAGGCTTGCAAAATCAAAAAAATGGAGTATAATACTAAACACATACAGACGGAGGCATAGCTCAGTTGGTTAGAGCGCACGGTTCACATCCGTGAGGTCTTGGGTTCAAGTCCCTATGTCTCCACCAAGACGTCCGATCCATTTAAATGTTTGGACGGAAGGGGCTGTTGCATTAAGCTCCACAAAAAACGACCGGGTAGCCCGAAAGGGTTGCCCGGTCGCTACTTTCATAGTATATTTTAATCACCACAAAAA
>CADAMO010000043.1 GCA_902788995.1 Oscillospiraceae bacterium | reverse complement strand
AACGCTGAAAGCATCTAAGCGTGAAGCCGTCTCCAAGATTAGATATCCCATGACATAAGTCAGTAAGACCCCTTGTAGACTACGAGGTTGATAGGCTGCATGTGTAAGCACAGCGATGTGTTCAGCTTAGCAGTACTAATAGGTCGAGGGCTTGACCTCTTTACTTGGTTCTGTATTACATTGTTCAGTTTTGAGGGTGCATCGTCAAAACGAAACGAAACCGCTTGATAGCGGTTTTTTTTGTTTATCTAGAGTGGATCTTTTGTTCGCTGATTTTGTTTGTTTGCTGATTTTTTACCTTGATTTGATATTCCTCAAGGATTATAATAGAAACAGCAATATGCCTGAATCAAAGACAGAGGAGAGATGGTTTCTATGTTTGAGTACAAAATGAAGCTTACTCCCGAACAGGAGGCGATCCTGAACGGGGAAAAGGGCGAGGTCATGGCCAAGGTCATGAAGACGCTGGTGCTGTACGGCGATGCTTTTGAGGCGGAAAAGATGGTTCCCGTCACCGCGACAATGGGGCACCTGGTCACCAGCTTCGGCCTGAAAGTCATGAAGCCCATTTATGACCTGATGGATACGCTGATCGACGGCGGCGCGCTGTCCGGACAGAAATTTTCCGTGGACCCCAAGCCCCTTGATCCCAACGTGCCGGTGAACTTCCTGCAGGATTTCGTCTTCAAGAAATTCATGTATTCCGAGCAGGAGGCCTACGACAAGCAGCTGAAAAAACTGGGCCTTCAGGACAAGGACGCCTATACCTGCACCTGCTATATGGATGAAGTCGGCAATAAGCCGAAAAAGGGAGATATCCTGTCCTGGGCGGAGAGCTCCGCGGTGGTCTACGCTAACTCGGTTCTCGGCGCCCGCTGCAACCGCAACTCCGGCATCATCGAGCTGTTCGGCTCCATCGTGGGCTACGTGCCCTATTTCGGCCTGCTGACTGATGAAGGCAGAAAAGCAAAATGGATCATTGAGGTCAAGACTACCAAAAAGCCGGAGGCGCAGATCCTCGGTTCCGCCATCGGCATGAAGGTGGTGGAGGACGTGCCCTACGTGAAGGGCCTCGACAAGTGGCTGGGGACCGAGCTGGACGACGCCACCTGTTCCTACTTAAAGGATTTCGGCGCGGCCTCCGCCTCCAACGGCGCGGTGGGGCTGTACCATATCGAGAACCTGACCCCCGAAGCCAAAGAGCTGGGCGAAAACCTGATCGCCGAAGGGGCGCAGGTGTACGTGATCGACGACGCCGAACTGGATCGCGTTTATCGCAATTATCCCGTCATGTGGAAGAAGAAAGAAGCGGCTCCCAAACTCTGCTTCATCGGCTGCCCGCATCTGTCCCTGTCCCAGCTGATCGAGTGGACGGAGAAGGTCAGCGACGCCCTGCGGGATAACGGGCTGACGAAGGTGACGGTTCCCACCGTGTTCACCGCCGCCCCCGGCGTCATCGAGGAGTTCAACAAGACCTTCTACGCCGCAAGACTGCGCAATACCGGCGTCATCCTCAGCTATATCTGCCCGCTGATGTATATGAACAATCCGCTGGCGAAGTCCATGCCCGTCATCACCAACTCCAACAAGCTGCGCACCTACACCACGGCGCGCTATTATAAGAGCGACGATATCGTCAAGATCATCACGAAGGAGGCCAAGTAAGATGAAACAGTTCAAAGGACGCCCTGTTGTGGCTGGTAGCTGTACCGCTCCCGCGCTGGTTTCCCACGGCGGCTTCAATACGCTGGCCTCGTTCCAGGGGGCGCTGCAGTTCGGCGATCTCCCGGTGATCGGCAGCAAGTATAAGCAGACCGAATGCGACGACCAGAACAACAAGGATCTCTACCGCAAGCCCATGCTGGGCAAGGCCCTGTGCCTGCCCCAGACCATCGGCTCCACCACCGGCGGCATGATCCTTTTCACCGCCAACGTCATGGGCAAATGCCCCGCCTGCCTGCTGTTCTCGGAGCATATCGACTCGCTGGCGGCGGCCGGCGCGGCCCTTTCTGCCGTCTGGTCGGAAAGCCCCATGCCCGTGGTGGATTGCCTGGGTCAGGAGTTCCTCGACACCGTCAAGGACGGGGACAATATCACCGTGAGCGAAGACGGAACGGTGACGATCGGATAGTGAAAGAGTTGAGAGTGGAGAGTTGAGAGTTAAAAACTGTTCTTAGGACTTGATTGTATCAGAAATATAATCAAAACGCGCAGCGTTTTCCGAATCTCAACTCTTCACTCTCATCACTCAACTCTCGAAAAATAAGGTTATTTTTAATAGAAAGATGGAGGTTATTTCCATGAACCCAAAACTTCAGCCCCTTCTCACCCCGTGGAAGATCGGCAACTGCGAGATCAAGAACAGGTTCGTTCTCACCAGCATGGGCGGCACCGACCTGTTCGGCTGGATGGAGAAGAACCACTTTGATAAAGACGGCGCCCGCTTCATTCTCGAAGTGGCGAAGAACAACTGTGGCCTGGTGCTGCCGGGCTGCCAGCCGGTGTATAACCCCATGCTGGGCACCTGGCTGCATAAGAACAAAAAGATGTATCAGGATCTTGCCAAGTGGATGCCGGAATTCCACAAGACCGGCGCCAAGCTGTTCATTCAGCTGACTGCGGGCTTCGGCCGATCCTTCACCATCAGCGAGATGATGGAAACCCTCTATTCCAATCCCGTGCTGCGCAAGGTCAGCAAGCCGTTTATGGACCTTGACCGCATCACGGCGGCCCCCTCTCCCTCGCCCAACCGCTGGTCGGATAAAGTGCCCTCCCGGGAGATGACGAAAGAGGAGATCCAGGAGATCATCGACGCTTTTGCCAAATCCGCCAAGCTCTGCAAGGACGCTGGCGTGGACGGCGTGGAGATCCATGCGGTCCACGAGGGGTATCTGCTGGATCAGTTTACCCTGAAATACGTCAACAAGCGCACCGACGAATACGGCGGCAGCCTCGAAAACCGCTACCGCTTTGCCGCGGAGATCGTCAAGGCCATCAAAAAAGAGTGCGGCAAGGATTTCCCTGTCTCCCTGCGTTATTCCGTCCTTTCCAAGACCAAGGGCTTCCGTCAGGGGGCGCTGCCGGGCGAGGACTACGTGGAAGTGGGCCGCGATATGGCGGAATCCGAGATCGCCGTGAAGTTCCTGCAGGAAGCGGGCTACGATATGCTCAACTGCGATAACGGCACCTACGACGCCTGGTACTGGGCGCATCCGCCCATCTACATGCCGGAGAACTGCAATCTGGAGGACGTGGAGCACATCCGGCAGTTCTGCGATATCCCCGTGGTATGCGCGGGCCGTATGGACCCGGAGACGGCGGCGGCTTCCATTGCGGCGGGCAAAATCGACGGCGCGGGCTTCGCGCGGCAGTTCCTGGCGGATCCGGAGTGGATCACCAAGCTCCTTGACGGCCGCGAGGACGATATCCGTCCCTGTATCCTCTGCCACAACGGCTGCTTCAATATGTGCCACTACAAGGGCGTGCCCAACGACCAGGCCCTGTCCGATTCCCTCCACCTGGCCCGCTGCGCGGTCAACGCGGAGATGATGCAGTGGAACAAACACTATATCAAAAAGACCGACCACCCGAAGACCGTCCACATCATCGGCGGCGGCATCGGCGGCATGGAGGCCGCCCGTGTCCTCAAGCTGCGCGGACATAAGCCCGTCATCCATGAAAAGAGCGGCGTGCTTGGTGGCACCTTTATCCCGGCTTCCGCCGAAAGCTATAAGGGCAAGCTGCGCGACCTGCTCGCCTGGTACCGCCGTGAGATGGAACGCCTCGGCGTTTCCGTCATGCTGAACGACGAGGTCAAAGACGTGACGCTGTTCGGCGGCGCGCCGGTGATCGTGGCGACGGGCTCAAAGCCCATCGTGCTGAAAAACGTCCCCGGCCATGAAAAGATGGTGGAGGGCTGCGACTTCCTGAACGGCACGCCGGTAGGGGAGACCGTTGCGGTGATCGGCGGGGGACTGACCGGCTGCGAGATCGCCTACGAGCTGGCGCTGACCGGCAAAAAGCCGCTGATCGTGGAGATGAAGGACGACCTTGTCAGCCAGACGGGCGTGTGCCTTGCCAATTCCTCTTATCTGCGGGAGTGGTTCGCACTGCACGAGGTGCCCGTCTATCTGGAAACCACCCTTAAGGAGGTCAGGGACGGCGCGATTCTTTGCGTGGATAAAAACGGCAAGACCTTTGAGGTGGCCTGTGATTCCGTCATCGGCTGCGTGGGCTACAAGCCCGCCCCGCTGGCAGAGAAAGCGAAAAACGTCCATCTGGTGGGCGACTGCCTGAACGTCGGCAACCTGCGCTCCGTCATCTGGCGGGCCTATGAAGTCGCCATGAAGATATGATGAAGTACAGCGTCAGACTGTTGCTGCAATAAACTGTTGAGGGCGGCGATACGTTCTTTGAGGATTCCGTCGTGATGTTTGAGGCGGATTCCTCTGAGGACGCTTACGACAAGGCCGATCGGTATGTGAAGGATAACGGGCTGACAGAGCCCTACCGCAACGCAGAAGGCAGAACGGTGACACGCACGGCGCGGGCTGTGGATTGCTTCTCTGTGATCGAGGAGGACGACGGCACGGAGGTGTATTCTATCTTCCGAAAAAACAGAACGCCGCTGTCGGATACGGACTTCTCTGCTATCCTGACAGACGGCTGTTCGGCGGAGGAACGTAAGCCGCTGCGGCGATGGTAAAGACAGTATGACACGAAGGAACCGGAAACGCCGTTTTCGGTTCCTTTGCATTTTTTTTCAAAAATATCGTTACCTTTTCCCTTTCTGAAACGTATTATGGGGGAAAGGCCTTTCAAGAGAAACAAATCGAGGAACCATCCATGAGACAACCGTTAGAGCTGCTGATCGACAGGTATCAGAAAAACCTGTTCGCCGCCGCGTTCAATGTCTGTGCCAACGCGCAGGACGCGGAGGACGTGGTGCAGGATACGTTTTTGCAGTACTATTCCGCCAACAAACAATTCAACGATGAAGAGCACATCAAGGCGTGGCTGCTGCGGGTAGCCATCAACAAGGCAAAGGACGTGACCAGACGGAGCCGCCGGAAAAACACGGTTTCGCTGGAGGAGCTCACCACGGATATCCCTTTTGAGGACCCGGAGGTGGAGACGTTCTTTGACGAGGTGATGAACCTGCCGGAGCACTACCGGGTGGCGATCCATCTGTTCTACTATGAGGATATGGCTGTCAAGGACATTGCCAACTGCTTGCAGATCAGCGAGGGAAGCGTCAAAATGCGGTTGTCCCGGGGACGCGATTTGTTAAAAGAAAGACTGACGGAGGATGACGATAATGACAGATCGGGAAAAATACAAAAGTGCGGTTGAGGCGGTCGCGTCCTCCAAAATGCATCAATTGGAGGCAAGCGATATTATGAAAAACAGTAAAAAGACGTTCCGTTTCAAAGGTCTGGTGATCGCCGTCGCGGCGGCGGTGCTGCTGATCGGCGCCTGCGGCGGGGCCTATGCGGCGGATCTCGGCGGTATTCAAAGCAAGGTTCAGCTCTGGTTCCAGGGCGAGCTGACGGACGTGACGCTGGATATTTCCAACAACGGCAGCTACAGCGAGTACACGGCGTCCTTTACCGACGCGGAGGGCAACCCGAGGCAGATCATGGGCGGCGGCGTGGCCTACGACTTTTTCGGGAAGGAACGCCCGCTGACCGAGGAAGAGATCCTCGAGGAGCTTAACGCCCCGGAGGTCGTCTATGAGGACGACGGCAGCGTGTGGGTTTATTCCGGCAGCGAGAAGGTGGAAATCACCGATCAGTTTGACGAAAACGGTATTTGCCACGTGAAGCTCACCGGCGGCGAGAAGCCCCTCTATATGACGGTGAAGTACGGGGAAGGTTATTCCACCAGTAATAATAAGTTCCCCAAGCCGTAAAGAGCCTGAAAAAACATTGGTGAAAGTCCTGTTTCACGCAAAGCAAAACGGGAGCCCGGTTGTTCCGGCGCTCCCGCTTTTTATATTTTTTTCAGAATGTGACTGCGGCAAAATCCGGTTCGCCGTTTTCGATCAGGTCCTGTATGATGAGGGAAAGACAGGTGGCGACGAGATTGTCGTTGGTGAGATAATTCGCTATTTCTTCCTTCCCATCATCGGCGCCCCTATAATCGGCGCCGAGCTCGGCATATACGCCGATATCGCCCACCTGAAATTCACCGGAGAAGATCGGCTCCCGCTTTTCGGACCGGTCGGAAGGCGTGAGAAAGAACCCCGTCCTGACTTCTGTTCCTTCGATGGAAGAAACCGACGGGGCGTCGGTGAGGCGGGTATCCGTTACCGCCACGCCGGGAACCGCCATCCGGACGACCGTATCGTTGTATCGCCCTTCCAGCCGGATCAGCTCGCCGGTATCCTTCCGGAAAGTGCCGGTGGCCTCCGTCAGCAGGGGCGAGACCGCATAGGCTTCTTTTTTCGTCAGCTCCCGCGTGACCACCTCATAGTCAAAGTGGATGCTGGCCGCCGAAGCGTCCCCCTCCGAAAACGTGACCGTATCGCCGTTTTCCAGCGGAACGCTCATTTCCTTCAGCTCTTTGGTTTTCCGGTCGACCTGCCAGGTCACGGTACCGTCGCGCACCGGCATTGTGTAGGTCTTTGTGTCGCCCATGCCGACGGCGAGGATCACGCCGGCGATCACAGCCAGCGACAGTACCGCCGCCATCGGAATGATGATTTTTTTGGCAGAAAAATGTTTTTCGCGCATTTTTGTTTTCTCCTTTCGTTGAAGGAACTGCCGGTTCTGTTGCAGAACGGCCTCCTTCATCCGGGCGTCGGCGGCTTCATCCGGCAGAACGCGGTCCCACGCCGCTGTGAGCTTACGATTCTTCAAGATCATCGTCACCTAACCTTTCTTTCAGAAGCAGCCTTGCCTCCCGCAGTTGATTGCGGACGGTCGACGGCCGCTTTTTGAGCATCTCCGCAATCTGCGGGGTGGTATAGCCCTCATAGTAATAGAGGTACACCGGCGTTTTACAGCGGTCGGGCAGCGAAAGCACCGCCTGCAAAATATCGTCCGCCGGCACGTCCGTCGTACCGGCCAGATGGGCGTAGTTCTCGATGTCCTCCGTCCTTCTTCGCCAGTGCTTCAGCTCATTTTTACAAAGATTGGAGGCGGTGCGGATCAGCCAGGCCTTTTCATGCCCCTCGTTTTCAAATGCGGGGTCTGCTTTTATCAGCTTGAAAAAGGTGTTCTGCACCGCGTCCTCCGTATCCGCCGGGTTTTTCATGTAGGAAAAGCAAACCCGGTAAACCGTGTCTTTATGTCGTTCATAGAGTTCGGCGATCTCTTCGTCCGTACGCAACTTCGATCCTGCCATTCGCAAAAACCTCCTTTCACTATGAATACAATCGGGAGGGGGAAAGTGTCGGGATAAAAAGAAAAAAAACGGCGGAATACGCGGTTGCCTGCGTTTCCGTCGTCAGTCGCATGATAACGCTTTAATAAAACCGTCTCAGCCCAACGGGATCGTGTAGACGTCCGGCAGCCATTCGCCGGTGATGAAATTGCGGGTGCGGATCAGAACCCTGTCGGCGTAAACCTCCAATGTGCAGCCCTGGCCGAATATCTCCGTATATTGGGCGGAGGGCAGGTTCAGGCAATAGAGGTTGTCGCTGGGCTCCTCAAAGGAATATGCAGAGTAAGCCGCGTGCAGGTGGCCGCTGATAAAGACAACCGGAAGGCCACGGTCTGTGTGGCGGCGGATAACGGCCTCCACTTTATCGGACTGTTCCCCGATGGACCCCTCAAAAAACCACAAATCGTCCACGTTGTTGGTGTGGTCGATGACCTGATGGTTGACGATAAACGCGGGTTTGCCGCGGCGTGCCGCTTTGGCCAGCTGTCCGTCCAGCCATTCGATCTGTTTGTCGGAGAACCAGGTGCGGTCCTTCTCCTCCGATTCCGCCCCCAGCACGATGAACAGGTAACCGTTCACGTTGACGGACCAGTACTGTTTGTCGGCTGGTACGTGCATGGTCTGGCAGAAATCGTAGTACGCCTGCATATTGGCGTCATAGTCCTCCACGCTCATGTCGCCGCGCACGTCGTGGTTGCCCAGCGCCGGTATCAGCGTATCGGCCCGGCAATACCGATTGATGATCGCGGCAAGGCATGTATATTCCTTCGGCAAGCCGCATTCCGTCAGGTCGCCGGGAATGACGACGGCGTCCAGCTTTGTTTTGCTTTTCCCTATGCCGGCAAACAGTTTTGCCAGCGTTTTGTTGTTTTGATGGCGGACGGTATCGCTTGTGTGGGTATCGCTGACGATCACCGCGTTCATCAGGATTTTGTCCGGCTCCTGCGCCTCATAGGCGGAACCGGCCCGGTCCGCGCCGGTAAACAGGCACGTCAACGCCAGAATGACGGAGGTAAAGAATAGTAAAAAGCGCGAAAAAACTGTTTTCATGATATCTCTTCCTTTCTTCTTACTTTATTTTGCCTATTGCCTACTGCCTGCCGCCTGTCACAGCCCCGTCATGCGGATCAGCTCACGCCCCACGTCATGCATGTATTTCAGCGCGGAGGGGATCAGCGCGTCCGGCAGGGGCTTGATGAAGTTATCCGCCTCAAAGGTCAGGTCGCCCGTGTAGCCGATTGCGCCCAGCGCCTCCATGATCTCCTTCCAGGGCAGCCTGCCGCAGTAGGGCAGCGTGTGCAGGTCGTTGCGGTAATCCGTGTCGTGAACGTGCAGGCAGGTGAGCCGTTTCGCCCCAAGGGCCTTGATGGTATCGGCTTCATAATCGCCCACCAGCCCCACGTGCCCCAGGTCGAGGCATACGGTGAAACGGTCCGGGTCCAGCGCGTCATAATATTCCGCCAGCCCCTTCGCGTCAGAGCAGACGTTCTTACAAATGATATTCCGCCGTGTGTCCCAGCCCCACATGTTTTCCAGCGCGATCTTCACCCCGGCGCGTTCGGCTACGGGCTGCAGCTCGTGATACATGGCGAGGTTTTTTGCCTTCATCTGCTTTTTGAACACCACCGGGTGCACGACGATGTTCGGAATCTCCAGCATCCCGGCGATTTCAATGGCGCGTTTGACCTGCGCCATCCGCTTTTCATTGAAATCCTTGTCCTTGTCCTTCATGGTGGGGAAGGGGGCGTGGGCCTGGTTCAGCCGGATGCCGGCCTCCTTCGCCGCCTGCCGGATCTCTTCGACGTACGCCTCAAAGCCGTCAAGATACATCCAGTTGTTATAAGGCTCGTCGAACATGGAAACGTCTGCGGCGTCAAAACCCGCCGCGGCGATCATCCTGACGGCCTCCGCCTGCCCGAACCGGCTGGCAGTCACGTCGGTCTGTGTGGATAACAGCATCAAAATTCCCCCTTGTCAGCTGATTGATGGCGACGGACGTTGTTCAGTCCTCGTCGTCTTCCTTGTCTTCTTCCTTTTCCTTCTTCGTCACGGTGGTCAGCTCTATTCGGTGCTCCTGCACGGAGACCACGTTGATGACGAGGTCTTCGTCCTCCACGGTAAAGCGGGAGTTGTCGGCGGGCACTGTGCCGAGAATGGAGAGCACGTAGCCGCCGAAGGTGTCGTAATCCTCGTCGGGAATGTGGACCTCCAGCTCTTCGCACACGTCGCTGATCAGCGCGCCGCCCACGATCTGCCACTCGTTTTCACCGGTTTTTTCAATGTCCGGCCGGCCGTTGTTTTCAGAGAGGGTATCCTCGTCGAAGTCGCCCACGATGCACTCCAGAATATCGGTGATGGTGACCACGCCCTCCATGCCGCCGTGTTCGTCAATGACGATGGCGAAGGATTCGCGCCGGGCCTTCAGGTTCTTGAACAGCACGTCTGCCCGCACGCTTTCGGGCACCAGGTAGGGCTTTTTTACCACGGCGCGCATCAGCTCTTTCTTCGTCATATCGGGGTTGGCGAAGAAGTCCTTTGAATTCAGCACGCCGACGATATTGTCTGCGGTGTCGCGGCAGACGGGAAAGTAGGTGTGGCGGCTGGCGATGATCTCCTTGCGCCACTCCTCCACGGTATCCTCCAGCCAGAGAATGTTCACGTCCGTGCGGTGGGTTGCGATCTCCGCGGCGGTCATGTCGTCAAATTCAAACACGTTCTGCAGCAGTTCCTTTTCCTCTTCGTCGATGGTGCCTTTTTCGCTGCCCGCGTCGATCATCATGCGGATCTCTTCCTCTGTGACCTCCTCATCCTGCTCGTTGGGGTCAATGCCGAAAAGCCGCAGCACGCCGTTGGTGGAAACGCTCAAAAACCACACGATGGGGGCGAACAGCTTTGAAATGAATGCGATCAGGCCGGAGATGGCCAGTGCGAGGCTTTCCGCCTTTTTCATGGCAACCCGTTTTGGCACCAGTTCGCCGAGGACCAGCGTGAAGTAAGAGAGAATCAGCGTGATCAGCACCACGCAGATGCTGCGCAGCGTGGATTCGTTGATCTGCCAGCCTGTTTTCAGGATCAGCTGCACCAGCCGGTCGGCAAAGTTATCCGCCGCGAAGGCCGATCCCAGAAAGCCGGACAGAGTGATGGCCACCTGAATGGTCGCCAGAAATTTGGCGGGGGCGCTGGTCAGCCGCGCCAGCCGCACCGCCTTTTTGTTGCCCTGCGCCGCCATCGAAGCCAGCTTTGCGTCGTTGACGGAGATAATGGCGATCTCCGCCGCCGCAAAAATCGCGTTCAGCGCGATCAGTATGATCTGTAAAATCAGTTGTGGAACGAGATTTGTCATTTTCAGAAAATAACCTCCGGAAAAATAAAAAAGGTAAGCCTGACGCCCTTGCGGGTCAAGCCTGCCTGTCGAATGCGTTATTGAGATGTGTCAGTGATAATCGGGGACCGGTACTGTCCGCGTCGCTTTCCATTGTCAACCCTCACTTTATAAGAGAAATTATACCATGTGCGGTGAATGTTGTCAATGCCTATTTTGGTGTGAAGCCGATTCCGAGTTTGCATATTGAACGAAGATGCCGCATAGGATATACCGAAAGGCGGTGGCGGCCATCAGACAGCAAACGGATATCGTGAATATTTTGCCGGACAGCCTCTCCCGGGCTTTACTGCACGCCATGGACGACTACCCGGGCGATCTCTATGAGCTGCGGCTGATTCGCGGCCGCGGCGCATTTACGGTCACTTCGGAGGGGATCCTCTTTTTGCAGCAAAACGGCGCGCTGACCCGTTTGCCCGGCCCTTCTCCCGTCGTTCTTTCGGCGGAAGCGCTGGAGGAGATACTCCGCAGGGCGGTGGGGTATTCCGGCTTCGCCCACGAGGAGGAGCTGCGGCAGTGCTTTTTGACCCGGGGCGACGGCACCCGGATCGGAATTGCCTTCGGCGGCGCGGGCGGCCCCTTGGGCGCGGGCAGGGTCAATTCCCTGAATATCCGTTTCCCGCTGGTTGACGGCGCGCTGCCGGGGCATACAGCGGCGGCGTTGCTGACGGATCTGCGGGGCGGCCTGCTCATCGCCGGGGCGCCGAATACCGGCAAAACCACGCTGCTGCGCGCCTGTTGCCGCTATCTCGGCGACGGAGGGGACGGAAAAAACCGGAAGGTCTGCGCCGTCGACGAGCGGATGGAGCTGGCGGGGGAGAGCGGCGCTTTTGACCTTGGCCGTTGTACGGACGTGATCGCGGGGCGGGCCAAGCACGAGGCGATCCTGATCGCCCTGCGGCTGCTGTCGCCCGAGGTGATCGTCTGCGACGAGATCGGCTCCTACCGGGAGACGGAGAGCATTCTGGAGGGGCTGAACGGCGGCGTCAGGCTGATTGCGACCATGCACGCAGGGGACCTGCCGGAGCTGCTGCGGAGGAGCCAGTTCCTGCGGCTGTTCGGCGAAAACGTGTTTGGCCGGGTGGCGTTGCTGGACCCGGCGCAAAAGGGCGAAATCAGCGCGATCTATTCCCATGAAGAGGTGGAAGATGAAATACGTAGGGGCAGGGGCTCTCTCCTGCGCGGCGGTGCTGGCCGCGGTCTTTGCGAATCTGCGGCGGCGACGAAGGGTGACGCTGCTGCGCAGGCTGTCTGAATTTTTCGCCGCCTTCGCCTCCTTTTCGGAGCTGGCCCCCCGGGACGCGGCCAGAACGGTGCGGCGGCTGGCAGAATCGGAAAGCTTCGGCTCGCTGGGCTTTCTGATGCCCTTTTCCCGCCGCTGCGCGGACGCCAACGTGCGGCAGGTCTGGCGGGAGGAGACTGCCTCCTTTTCCGGCGGGGCGGTGCTGACGTCGGAGCAAAGACGGCTGCTGTCGGATTTCGCGGAGCAGTTCGGGCTGACGTCTCTGGAGCGGTTCACGGCGGCCTGCCGGAATTACGAATCGCGTTTTGCGGCGGAAGCGGAAAAAGAAAAACAGGCGCTTGAAAAAACGGAGACGCTGACGGCGGGCGCGGGGGTGCTGGGCGCGGCGCTGATCCTGATCGTCTGCTGGTAAGGGGAAACGGATGGATATCGAAATCATTTTCAAAATCGCGGCGGTGGGGCTGATCGTGGCGGTGCTCAACCAATTGCTGAGCCGCTCCGGCCGGGAGGAATATACCATGATCACGACGCTGGCGGGCCTGATCATCGTGCTGATGATGGTGATCCCCTATATCAGCAGCCTCTTCGGCTACGTCCGTTCGGTGTTCGACCTGTGACGGTCAAAGTCGCGGCGGTGGTGGTCTGCGAAATCATCGCCTACGTGCTGCTGAAGCAATACCGGCCGGAGTTTGCGGTGCTGTCCCAGGCCGTCTGCGGCGCGGTGCTGCTCTTTCTGCTGTCGGACGAGCTGGAGAGCGTGCTCGAGCTCTTCGGCGGCCTGTCGTTGGAGGCGGGCATGAGCCGGGAATACCTGTCGATTCTCCTGAAGGCCCTGGGCACGGCGCTGGTGGTTCAGTTTGCGTCGGACGTATCCCGGGACGCGGGCGACAGCGCGGCGGCGTCGCAGATCGAATTCGCGGGGAAGGTCATCATGGCGGCCTCCGCGATTCCCCTCATCCGGGGGGTCGTGGGGTTGATCGCGGAATTTGCGGGGGAACGATGAAAAAAGCGTTGTTGACGGTCGCGGCGGCGTTGCTGTTGATCTCGCTCTTGTCCGTATCGGCCCGGGCGGCGGAAATCGACGGGGAAGCGTGGTACGGCGGCCTGTGGGAGAGCGTGGACGCGGACACGAAGGAGCTGCTGGAACAGGTGGGCATGGACGGCGTTTCGCCGGAGGGGTTCCTCTCCCTGTCGCCCTTTCGTGTCTTCTCGCTGATCGGAAAGATTGCGGCGGGGGAGGCGGTCTCGCCGCTGCGGTACGGTGCGGGGGCGGTGCTGGCGGCGGTGCTGACGGCGCTGGCCGGTTCTCTGCTTCCCCCGGGCGGCGCCATGCGGGACCGCTGTGAAACGTTGGGGCGGCTGTGCGTGATGTTCGTGCTGCTCTCCGGCACGGGGCAGGCGCTGCGCGAGTGTATGCCGGCGGTGACCGCCACCAAAGATTTCATGCTGGCGTTGGTGCCGGTCTTCACCGGCGTTATGGGGTTCGCGGGCAATCCCGCGCTGGCGCTGAGCTGGGGCGGCGCGGTGCTGGGCTTTTCGGAGACCGTGGGCGTGTTTTTCGCGAAGTACGTGCCCTCCGCCGCCTCCCTCGGCACGGCTGCCGTGGCGGCCGCCAACCTGAACGAGGAGACGGATTTTTCAGCCGCGGCAAAAACAGCCTGCAAGGCGGTCACCGTCGCCATGGGGCTGGCGGCGGGGCTGTTCTCCGCCGTGCTGTCCGTCCGTGACGTGATCGCGGCCGCCTCCGATACGGTTTCCATGAAGGGCGCAAAGCTGGTTGTGGGACAGGGCGTGCCCATCGTCGGCGGCGCGGTGTCGGAGGTCCTGAATACGGTGGCGGCGGGGCTGGGGCTGATCCGCGATACCGTGGGCATGTTCGCGGTGCTGGCGCTGTTTCTGCTGGTGCTGGTGCCGCTGGTGCGGCTGCTGCTGTGGAAGGGCGTGTTCCGTTTCTTCAGCGCCTGCGCGTCCCTGCTGGGGCAAGGGCGCGTCGCGTCGCTCACCGACGGGCTCAACAGCCTGCTGTCGGTGATTCTGGCGGTGATCTGCTTCAACAGCGCCGTGTTTATTATCGCGGTGGCGCTGGTAACGCGGTTGGCGGGAGGTGGGTGAAAATGGACGTTCGCGGCGCGGTCATGACGCTGCTGTTCTGCGCGGTCTGCGGCCTGCTGTTCCGGTTTTTGCTGCCGGAGGGAGGCGTATCACGCACGGCCAAGGTGATCGTCAGCCTCATCATGCTCAGCGCGGTGTGCGCGCCGCTTTTCGGCGCGTGGTCGGCCCTGCGGGGCGTGGAAATCCCCGACGGCGGCTTTGCGGGCTTCGGGGAACGGGACACCACCTTTCCATACGAATCGCTGGAACAGGAGGCAGCGGAAGCGGTGGCGGGCGTCTGCGGGCGGATCGTGGACAAATACACGTCCGTCTCCCGTCAGATCGCCGTTTCGGTGCATATTTCAGAGGACAACGTCATAGAGATAGAACGTGTAAGGATTTTGTTTGAAGCGCTGCCGGAGGGCAGGGACGCGATGATGGCGGAATTGACGGAGGAATGCGGCGTGATTCCCGATATCAGGGTGAAAACGGACGATGAATGAATGGATCGAGACGGTACGGCGCAAACTGAAAGCGCGGATCGGCGGGGACAAAAAGCAGATGTTGATCGTGGCGCTGGGGGTGGTCGGCATGCTGTTGCTGCTGCTTTCCGGCGGCGGCAAAAAACAGGAGACGGCGACGGAGCTGCCGGACCCGGCGCAGACGCAAGCCGCCGTTGCCAGGCAATTGGAGGCGCTGCTGAAAACCGTTGACGGCGTGGGCAAAGTCAAGGTCTGCGTGACGCTGGAACGGATGCAGGCGGACGTGTACGCAGTTAACACAGAGCAGGTCAGCGAGCCGGACCGGTCGCAAAAGAGCGAAAAATACGTCTTTACCGAATCCGGGAACGATACCCACGGGCTGCGCCTCTATTCCGTCATGCCGGAGATCCGGGGCGTGGCGGTGAGCTGTGAGGGCGGCGGCTCCGGGATCGTCCGGCAGGAGGTGACGAAGCTCATCAGCGCGGCGCTGGGCATCGGCGCCAACCGGATTTGGGTGACAAAAATGCAAACGCAGTAAAGGAGAATGTGAGATGCATGTATTGATCGGCAAAAAACAAATCGTGATTGCGGCGCTGGTGGCGGCGCTGGGCCTGGCGGTGTTCGTCAACTGGTATTATTCCGACGGCACGCGGCTCTTTCCCGGGGCCTCCACGGAGCCCTCTCAGGCGGATCCCGACGGGGCGGCCCAGTACGTCAACGGTCTGTCGGATGAGGAGTACTTTGCCTCGGTGCGGATGAACCGCGACAGCGCCCGCGGCGAGGCGCTGGAAGAACTGCAGGCGGTGCTGTCGCAGGCGGTGGAGGACAGCGAGGCGGCGTCGTCCACGGCCAAGGCCATTGAGCAGATGAGCGCGGAGGCAAAAATGGAGAGCGACATTGAAAGCCTCGTCTCCGGCAAGATCGGCTCGGCCTGCGTGGCGGTGATCTCGGACAACAGCGTGGACGTGGTGGTGACGAAGACGGCACTGAACGACGGTAACGTGCTGGCCATCTCCGACGTGGTCTCCCAGGTCTGCGGCGACGGTTACGAGAACGTCCGCGTTTCCGCCACGGCGTGAAAGCTGTCGTTTCGCGCCGGCGCAACTCCCTCTTGACAAGTGTCCGCAGGAAAGGCTATACTGTTCCCGGTGATGAAAATGGAGTATATCAGAATCGCGGACGAGGACGGCCTGATGGTGCTGGCCGACGAAGATGGCAACACCGCTTCCTTTGAATTCCTGGAGATGTACGTGCGGGACGGGGCGGAGTACGCCGTGCTGCTGCAGCCGGGCGACGATATGGTTACCATCCTGCGGATGGAAGAAAAAGGCGCGGACGGCAAAGAGCGCTACTTCTTCGTGGAGGACGACGACCTGTTCGAGTCCCTTTACGACGCCTTCATGCAAGACCACGGCGACGAATTCGATTTTGAGCAGTAACAGCTACAAACAGCTGCCGACGAAAACGACCCGTCCGGGCAATCCCGGGCGGGCCGTCGCTTTTTTGTTTTGTATCAAAGGGTTATTCCGCTGCGTCTTCCGTCTCGTCTGTGGCGGTTTCCTCCTGCTCCGCGTCTACCGTCGCGGAGACCTCGTACCCTTCGCCGAAAAGATCCTTGGCCTTTTCCTTTGCGCTGTCCTTCAGGTTTTCAAGCTTCGCGCCGACCTTTGTTTCGCGCAGGTTGACGATGGTGCCGTCCTTTTTCTCGATCTCGATCTCGCAGTCAAGCCCGAAGGAGACCAGCGCCGCCGTCAGCACCACGAAGGGCGCGGCCTTCAGCCCGATCACCGCGCCGATGATACCGGCGTTTGTGGAAACGCTCAGCAGCGTTTCGCCGTTGCGTTTCAGCGTCACGTGGGAGGCGTTGCCGCTTTTTACGATCTCTTTGACCTTTTCAATGATTTGTTCCGCCTGATTTTTGATGTTCTGCTCGTCCATATTGATGATCCTTTCATTCTTTGATTTCCGGTTTTGTTGCCGCCTCCGAAGGGATGGCGTTGATTTTATCTTCCCGCTTTTTCAGCTTCGGCAAGATGGTTTCCTGATAGAGGATCACGAAGATGGCAGCGGCGGGAATGGCCAGTAATATTCCCAGCATGCCGGCGACCTTGCCGCCGAGAATGATCAGCACCATGGTCCACACGCCCGGAATGCCCAGCGAGCCCTTGAAGAGCTTCGTCTTGATGATCATTCCGTCGGCGCTCTGCAAGATACAGATGAAAATGAAGAAGATCAGCGCCTTGACGGGGGATTCCAGAATCAGGAAGAAGATGCCGATGGCCGCCCCGATCATGGGGCCGAAGGTGGGGATGATATTGGTGATGGCAACCACCGCGGCGATCAGGGGGGCGTAGGGCATCTGCGCGATCAGCGTAAAGATCAGCGTGGCCACCCCCACGATCAGCGCGTCAAGGAGGGTCGCGCCCACGTAACGGATAAAGACCCGGTGGCAGCGCTCCAGCAGTTGGTTGTTCTTTTCGATTCTTTCTTTCTTCATCAGCGCGGAACGGATCCTGGCCAGCATATCCAGCAGCGTTTTCTTTGCCGCCAGAAAGCAGAAGCCGAAGACGATGCCGATGGCAAAATTGGAAATGCCGGAGCCGATGCTGCCCACCGTGCTGAGGATATTTTTCAGATTGTCCTTCACCACGTTGAACAGCTTTTCCACCGCGTTATCCAGCAGGCTGTGCACGTTGGAGAGATCCACGTTGAGGTTGTGCTTTTTGGCGAAGTCGTCGGCCCAGCCCAGGATGTCCTTGAGTTTGGACATATAGCTGTCCCAGTTGGAGATCAATTTCGTGATGCTCTTCACCACCGAGGGGATCAGCGCCACCAGCAGCAGCGCCAGGATCAGCACCACGCAAATGATCGTCAGGATCACGCCCCAGATATGGCGGGCGCTTTCCTTTTTCATTTTTTTCAGCAGCTTTTTCTTGAAGAATTCCGAAACCGGGTCGAACAGATACGCCACCGCCACGCCGATGACGATGGGTGACAGAAACGTCCACACCGCGCCAACCGCCGTTTTGACGGCGACGATGTGTTCCAGCAGTTCATAGAGCACCACCGCCACGCACAGCGCGGCCGCATAGCCCGTCCAGGGCTTTTTCATCAGATTCTTGAACCGGTCCATAGATTGACCTCCTTGTGACAGTTTTTTAATTATTACTTCGGCAATTAAATAATTTGAATGATAAACGATGGCTTTATGATTGCCGAAGTAATATTTCGCCATGTTTTTTGCCGTAAAACGGCAAAAAA
>CADAMO010000042.1 GCA_902788995.1 Oscillospiraceae bacterium | reverse complement strand
TTGTTTATGTCATGAGCGGCACTGAGGTGCCGCGCTACCGAAAATCACATAACCGCACACTTATTTGAATCCCAATCCCACAATTATCCGTGATGATCCTTTTTTTTGGGAATGGAGATCATGGAGACGGTTCCGGCCCCCGGCCGGCTCTTCACCTGAAGGGTGCCGCCCACCGTCTGCTCAAGGATGTCGCGGATATATTTCGTGGCGGAGCCCTCGGGGTTGTCCCCCTCCGCTTCGGAATCAAAGCCGCCGAAGGTATCCCGGATGACGACCGCGTATTCCTCATCCCGCTCGAAGCTGGCGATGATGATGTCGCCTGCCTCCTCCGCATGCTCCGCGCCGTGCTTCACGGAGTTTTCCACCAGGGGCTGCACGGCGAAGGGGGGCAGAAGGAATTCGTCGGCCTCGATCTGATAGCGCACGCGGATGCGGTCGCCGAAGCGCATCTGCTCCAGCTCCAGATAGTTGCGGATCGTGCGCAGCTCCCGGGAGAAGGGGATCAGCGTCTCCGCCTCCATCATATTCAGCGCGTTGCGCAGATAATCCGAAAAGATGTGGATGGCCTCCTTGGCCATTCCCACGTCCTGATCGCAGAGGTAATAGATGCTTGCCAGTACATTATATATGTAATGGGGCTTGATCCGTTCCAGCGTCGCCTTGGTCCGGTTCACCTCCAACCGCCGGACCTCCTCCTGCGCCGCCCCCATTGTCACAAACATCAGGCGGATGTAGTTGCCGGAGACAGTGACAAACAGCATCAGATACCAGGAGGACAGGCCGGGGAACAGATAATCCCACAGCAGCGACGTGAGCGGCAGCAAGGGCGTGACGGACAGGAAGAACCTGTCGCGGGCTGACAGGTTCTTGCCGCGGAACAGCAGCAGCAGAACGGCAACGAAAAAGAACAAATAATTAAAACCGGCCATGCCCCAGTAAACGCCGTTGTAAGGGTATTGCCCCGTCTCAAAATCAAAGAGAAACGGATGGATGCAGTTGGCGACGAGCAGCACTTCCCCCGTCAGGCAGACCAGCCCCAGGACGGTCAGCATGGTCCGTTTCATTGCGGCGGAAATCGTCACCAGGGAGACGACGAACAGCCCGAAGCACCATTCCACCAGGAAGGAAAAAAAATCGGACGCCGTCAGCAGCACTCTGAACGGGATTGCTTCATCCATGAAAAACAATTGAACGATTCCGTCGCAAAGCAGCGTAAGGAAGGTAAAAATCATGCACAGAAACATCGGCTTCACCGCGATGATCCGCCGCCAGTAGGGGGTTACCTGCAAAGCGACGATCAGCAGGAGTGAAAAAACGGCGCACACAAAAGAGATGGCGCCGTTGACCGCATTCATGGTTTCACTGATCATTCCCATAAGTTCGTCTTCCCTTCCAGATTGACCCAGGTGGATTCGGCCCAGTCGTACTGCCGCATATATTCGCCGTGATAGGCGTTGATGCCGGAGGGCAGCCCCTGAAGCCAGTCGTAATAGTCGCAGGAGATGCGGTCGATCAGCAGCCCCAGCGCGCCCCGGCGGCGCAGCAGGATATCGTCATAGCCGATCTCCGCCAGGGTGTCGTTCAGATCCTTGCGCACCTGCTTGAAGAAATTGGAGCGGTCCACTTCCCCGCCCCACAGAACGGTGATCAGCGCTTCGCTGGTGACCATGGCGCCACGCCGGTCGATCAGATAGGCGAACATCTCCTTGGTCTTCTGATAGCGGAACAGCAGGGGCTTGTCGTTGTAAAACACCTCAAAATCGCCGAAGGCGCGGGCAAACAGGCGGTTTTCCGCCATGGGAACGGGCCTGCGCAGCTCCTGCAGCTCCTTCAGCAGCTCCTCCTCCCGCAGGGGTTTTACCAGATAGCCGGAGGCGTGCATCTGCATGGCCTCGGCGTAATAATGGTCGTAGGCGGTCACAAAAATGATATTGATTTCCGGCTGCATCCGCTTCAGGGCCCACGCCAGCTCCACGCCCGTCATGCCGGGCATCTGGATATCCAGCAGGGCGATATCCACTTGGTTGCTCTCCGCATAGCGCAGCACCTCCTGAGGGGAGGAAAACGCGCGGGTGCCGGCCTCCGGCAGCATCCGCTGCACGGTGGCCGCTTCGCCCCGCAGGATCAGGGGTTCGTCGTCTACAATAATGATCTGCATATCGATTCTCACATTTTCCGATTTTTGATAGTTAGTTATTATAACAACAATTCGAATTGCTTGCAACCTTTTTATGGAGGTTATTCTATAATTTTTTAAATAGTAAAGATCGGTGGGTGGGGGTGATTATTTCCGAAGTTTCCATTTTCTGCTCTTGCAACGAAAGGCCGAAACGGTTATACTGAACCTGAAAAGCGAAACGATCATCAGGAGAGTGGACCGATGTTTTTCTATTCCAATGCCTATTATGCGCTTCATGCGGGCGGCGCGCAGGCGCTGACCTACCGGGCCGCGGGGACGGAAACGGAGTTCCCCTTCGCGTGGCCCGTCTTTGAGATCGACGGGACCGAAACCGCCGCCGCGCCGGAGGACCTGACCATCGCCGACCGGCGCTTTCTCAACGACGAGATCGAGCAAGTCACCCTGAGAGGCAGCTTCGGCAGCGGGCTGACGCTGACCATGGAGCTGCGGTTATGCCGGCTTACCCCCTTCGTCCGGTTCCGGTATCTGCTCTCCGCCGGCACAAGCGCCCGGCTGACCAAGCGGGGCGGCGAACGGCTCGTCTATCTGTCATGGCCCGGGGAAAAGGACGCCGCAAGGACGGAGATCCGCCTGTCGGAATACGACGGGCCGGCCCACGCTTACCGGCTGCGGGAAATTCCGGCGTTCGTCCATGAGGACGAGCTGATGGGGCCGATGCTGACGGAGCGGCGGGGCGATACCGCCATGCTGACGGCCTACGAGCACGGCTCCATGTACCCGGAGCTGTTTCTCTGCTTTGCCCGGACGGGGGACGGCGTCGCCATCCGGGCCGTGAAGGGCAACTACTGGGACGGCCAGCCCCTGCGCGAGCAGCCCTTTGAGGGCGTGTGGCTGCAGCTTGGCGCGGTGAAGGGGGACGAGGACGCGCTGGCGAAGGCCTACCGGACCTTTCAGCTGCGGTATTGCAGCCTGAACAAAGAAAGCCGCAAGCCCCACGTCTTTTACAATACATGGGCCTTTCAGGAGCGCAACAAGTTTTACAACAAGCAGGAATATCTGTCCTCCATGAACCAAAAACGGATCGAGGAGGAGATCGGGATCGCCCACCGGATGGGGGTGGACGTGTTCGTCATCGACACCGGCTGGTATCGGAAAACCGGCGACTGGGAGACCGACGCGGAGCGCTTTCCGGGCGGGATGAAGCACATCCACGACCTGCTGGAGGCGCGGGGGATGAAGCTGGGGCTGTGGTTCGCCCCGCCCGCCGCCGCCCTGAGCAGCGATATGCTTCGCAAGCACCCCGACGACATCCGGCGGGAGGGTGATGAAACGCCCCGCCCCCACCCGGTGTGGGACACGGAGGAGAGCTACGACATGTGCCTTGTTTCCGACTACTGGGAGAGCTTCGCAGACCGGCTGATCGAGCTGGCGGAAACCGTTGGCGTCCGCTATTTCAAATGGGACGCGGTGGATATGTTCGGCTGCGACCGCCCGGACCATTTCCACGGCGGCGAAAGCGCCTCCGCACGGGACCGGGCGGAGAATTACAGCTTCCGGCTGGGGCTGTATCTCTCCAAGGTGGTGGATAAGCTCTGCGCTGCCGTGCCCGACGCCATCGTGGACATGGACATCACCGAGGGCAGCCGCTACGTGGGGCTGGGCTTTCTCTCCTCCGGCAAGTATTTCGCCGTCAACAACGGCCCCTATTACCCCAACTACGACATTCAGGTGCCTTCCGATCAGTGGATCAATATTTTCGTCAACCCCGGCCCCGCCCGCGGGTGGATATGCCGGAAGATATTAGGCTACGACAGATGGATCCCCTCCGTACTGATGATGACCCACTATCTGCCGGACGACCCGGCGGGCAGCCAGCTTATCAATCTCGCCTCCCTCGTGCTGGGGCAGAACGGCATCTGGGGCGATCTGCCCGGCGTATCGGAAGAAGGCGTGAAGCTGTTCGGCGAGGTGCTGGCAGTATATAAGCAGGTGCGCGACGACGTGACGGCGGCGGACCCGGTGGTCTACGGCTGCCCCGGGGACCTGTTTGAGGTCCACGAAAAGATCAACGGGGCGACGGGCAGGGGGCTCGTATCCCTGTTCACCGGCGTCGGCGGCACGTTCCGTTACCGGATGACGGCGCGGCCGGCGGGCCGCCCCGTGATTTTCGGCAACGCGGAGATCACGGACGGCGACAACGGGGTCACGATTGAATTGAAGACCGACGGCGCGGAGGCAGCCATCGTATTCTTCACGGAGTAACAAGGGGGATTCGCCGAGACGTTTACATCCCGACAAACTGCCAATTTGCTTTCCTTCCCACAAAAAAATACAGGAGGACACTATGCACATCGCAAAACCGACGAAACAGCAGCTGGCCTGGCACGAAATGGAGCTGGGGGTGCTGATCCACTACTGCATGGAGATGTACCGTCCGGAGCTGCCGGGCGACTGGTACAAGACCGCCGCCGTGCGGGAGGCGCTGGCGCCTGCCACCATTCACCCGAAAAACCTGGACCCGGAGCAGTGGGTACGCAGCGCGGCGGAATTGGGCGCGAAATACGCGGTGCTGGTGGCCAAGCACTGCACCGGCTTCGCCCTGTGGGACACGCAGGTGAACGACTTTTCCATCGCCCGCACCGACTGGCGCGGGGGCGGCGGCGATATCTGCCGGGAATTCGTCGACGCCTGCGGCAAATACGGCCTGAAGCCCGGCTTTTATTACAGCACCGTATGCAACGGCTATTACGACATCAACGACAACCTGCCCCAGGACACGACCCGGAAGGCCTACCGGGATTACGTGAAATGCGTGGAAGCCCAGGTGGAGGAGCTGTGGAGCCGCTACGGCGACCTGGCGGAGATCTGGTTTGACGGCGGCGTGATCCCGCCGGAGAAGGGCGGCCCGGATCTGGTTCCCCTGCTGAAAAAATACCAGCCGGACGCCGTTTGCTTTCAGGGCCCCCGGGACTGGCCCCACAACGTGCGGTGGGTGGGCAACGAGGACGGGCTGGCCCCCGAAAACTGCTGGGCTGCCACCAACGCGGGGGAAGCTCGGTTTGACGGCACGGTTCCCAATGAACAGGCGGGCGTGGGCGACCCGGAGGGAAAATACTACTGGCCGGCGGAGACCGATATGCCCAACCGCACCCACGCGGCCTTCGGCGGCGGGTGGAGCTGGCAGCCGAATGAGGAGCATCTGCGCTATACGCCGGAGCAGCTGCTGGACTGCTATATCCGTTCCGTGGGGCGCAATTCCAACCTGCTGCTGGGCATGGCCATCAGCCGGGACGGGGATTTTCAGGACGAGGAGCAGTTCCGGGCCTTCGGAAAGCTGATCCGGGAGACCTTCGGGGACCCGGCATACCGTCTCGATCATCCGGCTTTGACGGATGGAAGCTGTGAGATCGTATTTGAAGCGCCGCGGCCGGTGAAGTACGCGGTGCTGCGGGAAGAGATCGGCGAAGGGCAGCACATCCGGGGGTTCCGCATCCTCGCAGACGGACAATCGGTCTATGAAAGCGAGTGCGTGGGCCACAAGCGGATCGTGCCCTTCAAGGGCCTGACCGCCTCACGCCTGACGGTGGAAATCACCAAGGCCGCCGGAACGCCCATTCTTCGGGACGTGTGCGTCTTCTGAAGGAAGACAACATGGCACGACAATAAAACAAAGGATCTCTGAACCGCACCGTTCGGAGATCCTTATTTGTTGACAGCGAATTGACAGGGAAAGTCCGGCACCCCGGCAGTGCGGCGCCTCAGCGCCGCTATTGACCAATGTTACATTCAGCAACACAGGAAATCCGCTGAACCGTTTTTTTCCCGGACACTACCTTATTTTTCGAAAAAAAGGTTGTTTACGTCGGGAGCGGCACTGAGGTGCCGCGCTGCAAAAATAACATTTGCCCTGAAAACGCAGCTGAGGCTGCGTGCTGCGGGAGCTAACCAAACCCCGATTTGAATCCCCCTCATTCCGCCGCGGGCGGGGCATCCTGGGGATAGCGGACGCCGATCATCTCACGGATGGTATCGGTCAGGGTGATGATCTTCAGCGTCTGGGCGTGGGGGATGAGGGGGCTTTCGGTAAGGCCCCTTTGCAGGCAGCCGCAGAAGTGTTCGATCTGCTCCTCAAACCCGTTGCCGGTGTAAGGCGTGGGGATCACTTCCCGCTTGCCCTCCCGTTCCAGCACGATCTCCTGGGGGGCGTAAAAGCGTTTGAGGTACGCGTACCCTTTTGTGCCGTAGACGTAACCCTCGTTGGGCTTGCGCAGCAGCGTGGCGCTGGAGAGGTCGGCAATGGCCCCGCTGCGGTATTTCAGCAGCACGCAGGCGTGGCGGTCGGTGCCCTTGTAATAATCCGCCTCGGCGCTGATGTGCGTGATATCGTCGCCCAGATACCAGCTGGCGAAGTGCAGCCCGTAGCAGCCCACGTCCAGCAATGAGCCGCCGCCGTACTCGTTTTTCAGCACGTGGTGGTCCATCTCATCCTCATCCATGGTATAGCAGAATTTGCCCTCCACGCCGAGGATCTCCCCCAGCGCGCCGCTTTGCACCAGCTCCAGCATTTTCAGGGTGCCGGGCGTCACCCTGGCCCACATGGCCTCCGTCAGCAGCACGCGGTTCTGTTCGGCGCAGGCGAACATCTCCTCCGCCTCCCGCCGGTTGATCGCCATGGGCTTTTCGCACAAAACGTGCTTGCCGTGCGCCATCATCAGCATGGAGCAGGCCTTATGCCCCGAGTGGGGCACAGCGATATAGGCCGCGTCGATCGCGTCAGAGGCGGCCATGGCCTCGTAGCCCGCAAAGCGGTGAGGGATATTGAATTCATTGCCGAAGACCTCCGCCCCGGCGGCCGTGCGGGAGGCCGCCGCCGTGAGGACCGCTCCCTTTGTGTTGCGGATCGCCTCCGCGAACCGGTGGGCGATGTTGCCCGTGCCCACGATGCCGAATCTGATTGGTTCCATATCGCGTTCTTCCTTTCTGTGATCGCGCCGCTTTCAGAGCAGCGCCGTGTAAACTTCTTCTCCGCCGTTGACGAAAACCTCCGCTACGCGGCCGTCCCGCAGGATCTTCAGATCCCTGATTTCTCCCCGGTATTCCACGTCCGCCCGCCCCTGCCGGAGGATCCGGAAGCCCTCTTCCGTCCGGATCACCGCGGGATCGCGCTCCGTCAGGAGCTGCCGGACCTCTTTGGCGGGATAGGCGCGGATCACGCCGCCTTCGCAGGTGACCTCCCGGGGGACGGAGAGACAGCCGAGGTCCTTCTCCCGGTACCCGGCGTAGTTCCAGCCGGGGATCCAGGAGATCAGCAGCGCGCGGCCATGGGGATCGGCAAAAATCTGCCCGGCGTATTGGTCCGGGCCTTTATCCACTTCCCCCTCCGTCTCCGCGGTAAACCGGCCGTCTGCAAAGCGGCCGAAGGCCACCGAAAAGGCGTGACCCTCCTCCCGGCAGACGGAGGCCGCCAGCAGATACCGGTCCCCCGCTTTAACAAGGGAGGGGCATTCGGCGAATTTCGCGTTTTCCCATTCCCGCAGCACGCCCCGGTATTGCCAATGCAGCAGGTCGTCGCTTTCATAGAGCAGCAAAACGGCGGTATGGCGTTCCCGGTTGCCGGAGGCCATGACGCACCAAAAGCGCCCGTCGGCAAAGCAGACCGCCGGGTCGCGGAAATCCGGGCCGCCCTCCGGCGGGAAGGTGGGGATCACCGGGTTGCCCTCATATTTTTCAAAGTGAACGCCGTCTGAGGAATACGCCGCGGCCACCGCCTGCGTCCCTTCACGGATGCAGGCGTAAAACAGCCATAGCACGTCATCCTTCACAACGGCGGTGCCGGACCAGCAGCCGTCCCTGTCATAGGGCATATCCGGGCACAACGCCACCGGCAGCTCCTCAAAACGGACGAAATCCTTCGTCCGGGCATGGCCCCAGTGCATGCTTTCATGCCACGGCGTCTCAAAATGTGGCGCGTGCTGATAAAAGAGATGGTAATACCCCTTGAACCACACCAGACCGTTGGGGTCGTTGATCCAGCCTTTGGCCGTGGCGTAGTGATACCGCAGCGCAGAGGCGCTGCCTTCGCCGTCCATCGGAATCTCCCCTTTCTTCGCGCTTGTCATAAAAACCGCGGACAGCGCCGGTAAACAGGCTTGTCCGCGGCGTACCGCTTTTATTATATACCGTCTTTTGTTTCTTTTCAAGAACTGACGGCGTTTTTTCGGTATCTTCCGGTTGCAGCGAAGTAACATTGACGCAGAAAACGCAGCCGAGGCTGCGTGCCGCGGGAGATCGCCAAACCCAAACGTTGCGCAATTCCATCAAGTGGGATCACTGCGCGACCTGTGCGTCAGTTCCCCGGGCCAGCGACGACGGTTTTCGACTGGCGGCCTTCGTCCCAGAAGATCTCCACGGTGACGGGGCGGTCGGAGGTGACCGTCACCTGCGGCTCCTCCGCCGTACTGCCGCGCTCCTCACACAGCAGCGAAAGGGTGGCCTCCGGGCCGAAGGGATAGTTCTCCACGCCGAAGCGGTCCGTCAGGTCGATATTCCAGCGGATGGTGTTGCTGCCAGCGTCAGGCAGGTGCTGACGACGAAGGCAATGATTTTTTTCAGCATAACACGGTCTCCTTATCGGGTGCCGACCGGCGCGGCGGTCAGACGATCCTGCCGAAGATCTGGGTGAAAAAGTTGAAGATCGCCTTGAAGAACGCCATGATCTCCGCGCAGAAGCTTTCGGTATTGCGGGCGAAAAAGTCGGTGGCGCTGGGGTAATCAAAACGGGTGAACACGCTGTCGAGGTCCGCTTCGGGAACCAGCTCCGCCAGACGCTTGGCAAGGGTCTGCCGGACGGCGGGGTCTGGCCGGTGGCAGACGGTGCAGCGGCCGTATTCGTCATAGTGGCACGGCAGGGTACAGGTGTTGGCCCGGTAGTAACGGGGGGTGCGCACCAGCGTCCAGAGGACCTGCTTCGCGCCCTCTTCCAGCGTGGCGCGGGTGATCTCGCCGCTGTCGATAGCGGCGTAGATCCGGTTGATATCGCAGTGGTCGTAGGGGGTATGGACGTTGTTGGAGGCGTTGATCTCACGCACCTGATCCTTTGCGTTGCCCCAGTCGGTGGTGATGAAGCCCTCATAGCCCCACTCGCCCCGGACGATGCCCCGGAGCAGGTCGGCGTTTTCGGAGGTGGGCAGGCCGTTCATCACGTTGTAAGAGGTCATGATGCCCTCGGCGTGGCCCTCTTTGATGCCCATTTCAAAGGGCTTGAGGTAGATCTCGCGCAGGGCGCGCTCGGAAACCTGAGAGTCGCTCCAGATCTTGCTCCCTTCTTTTTCGTTGCAGATCATGTGCTTGATGCACACCGCCACGCCGTTGCGCTGCACGCCCTTGATGATGATGGTGGCCATACGGCCCGTCACGTAGGGATCTTCCGAGTAGTATTCGAGGTTCCGTCCGGCCAGCGGGTTGCGGCGCATGTTGACGGGCGGGCCCAGCCACATGCCCACGTTGTTCTTGTAGAGCTCCGCCCCCAGCAGCAGGCCGAAGGCCTCGATGAGCGCGTCGTTCCAGGTGGAGGCGAGGATGGCGCTGCAGGGATAGGCGGTGCCCATGAAGCACAGGCCCATGCCGCCGTCGCCCTGAGAGAAGCGGTTAAGGCCGTATTTCACACAGAGCGCGTCGCTGCAGCCCACCTGGTTCTGGTCGTAGGAGACGAAGAAGGTGGCCAGCTCTTTATCGCTCCACTGGGAGAGATATTCGTCCATGGTGAGGGTCCCGAAGACGACCTCCGACAGGCGGTGGCCGACGAGGACCTTGCTCTTTTCCACGTTCTGCTTATAGGGCTCGGTGTGGACGTAGTTCTGCGCCGATTCGCGCACCGGCAGGGCCTCGTAGGTGCCGTCGGCCAGAATGCGCTTTTCACAGAACGGTTTCCGTATTTTCCCGGCCGTTTCCGCCCGGAGGCGCGCCCTTTCCCGGATCGCGCCGCCCCACTTGACCGAAGGCGGCAGATGCGGTATAATGCGGACGGTGATATTATTCGGAACGGCAAAAATACGTTTTTGCAATAAAAGACCGACGACGGCGGAACGTACCGACGGAACGGGAGACAAGATGAAACGACCGACAGACAAAAAACCGCCCCGGGAGATCCTCTCCCTGCTGCTGACCTTTCTGAAGATCGGCCTGTTCACCTTCGGCGGCGGCTACGCCATGATCCCGCTGATCGAGCGGGAGACGGTGGAAAAGCACAAATGGATCACCGGCGAGGACCTGCTGGAGATCGTGGCCGTGGCGGAATCCACCCCCGGCCCCATCGCCATCAACGCCGCCACCTTCGTGGGCAGCCGCGTGGGGGGCTTTTTCGGCGCGCTGGCGGCCACCTTCGGGGTCATCGCCCCCTCCTTCGCCGTCATTATCGCCGTCTCCTTCGTGCTGGAACAGTTCCGCTCCGTCCGGTGGGTGCAATACGCCTTCAACGGCGTGCGGGCCGGCGTGCTGGCGCTGATCGCAAAGGCCCTGTGGTCCATGTTCCGCAAGTGCCCGAAGGGGCTGTTTTACTACGCCTTGATGCTGGCCGCCTTTGCCGCGGCAGCCTTTCTGCCCGTCAACGCCGTGTATATCATTCTGCTGTGCGCCGTCTTCGGCCTTGTGAAGGCCGTTGCCGCCGGAAGGAGGGGCGCGGAATGATTTTTTTGGAGCTGTTTCTCACCTTTCTGAAAATCGGAGCCTTCACCTTCGGCGGGGGCTACGCCATGCTGCCAATGATCCGTTCAGAGATCGCCGCCCGCGGATGGCTTTCCACCGACGAGCTGATCGACTTTATCGCCGTCAGCGAGAGCACGCCGGGGCCCTTCGCGGTGAACATCGCCACGCTGATCGGCATGCGGACCGGCGGCGTGCCCGGCGCGGCCTGCGCCACGCTGGGGGTGGCGCTGCCCTCGTTTCTCATCATTCTGCTGGTGGCCCGGGTCTACCGGACGTTCCGCCAAAGCCGCCTGGTTGCGGGCGTTATGGACGGGCTGAAGCCCGCCGTGGTGGGGCTGATCGCGGCGGCGCTGCTGTCGCTGGGGCAGACGGTCTTTCTGCCCGGCGGCTTTCATGGGGAGGTCTTTCTCTCCGCCGCCTTTTACGTCTCGCTGTTCATCTTCGCGGGGGCCATGGTCCTCGCCTTCAAAAAGCTGCATCCCATCGCCGTGATCGCCCTGTCCGCCGCGGCCGGGGTGGCGGCGGGGTATATTTTCCATTTCTGAAGGATCGTCCTGAGGAAAAACGGGCCGTTACGGAAAGCGGCAGACTAACACAAAGTGGGATTTGTCGGGGCTATTCCGGTAGCGCGGCACTTCAGTGCCGCGCTACCGGTAATCACTGATTTATGTATTTCAATGCCGCGACAGTCCGCGACGACAAAAAAACCGGCCCGGGCTTCTTTGCCCTGCCGGCAACGGGAGGAAACCGTGATGAAACGACCGAACGTGATAATGGTCCTGACAGACGATCAGGGCTACGGAGATTTGGGGTGTATGGGGTCCGCCGACCTGAAAACGCCCCGGCTGGACGCGCTGGCGGGCAAGGGCGTGTTGTTTTCGTCCATGTACGCCGCCTCCCCCGTGTGCTCCCCTTCCCGGGCGGGGCTGCTGACGGGGCGCTATCCCGGCAACGCCGGGGTGCGGGCGATTCTGGCCGGTCACCGCAAGGCCAGCGGCCTGACGCCGAAGGCGCCCACCCTTGCGGCGGCGCTGAAAAAGGAGGGCTACGCGACGGGCCTGTGCGGCAAGTGGCATTTGGGCCTGAAGCCGGAATGCCGCCCCAACGCCAACGGCTTTGACGAGTTCAGCGGCTTTCTGGCGGGGTGCCTGGACTACTATTCCCACATTTTCTACTACGGCATGTCCGACGGGGGCTTCAACCCCACCCACGATCTGTGGGAGAACGACGACGAGGTGTGGGCCAACGGCGAATACCTCACCGAGCGCATCACCCGCAAGAGCGTGGACTTCATCCGCCGCCACAGGGAGGAGCCCTTCTTCCTCTTCGTGGCCTACAACGCGCCCCACTACCCCATGCACGCACCGCAGAAATATCTGGACCGGTTCCCGGACCTGCCGTGGGATCGCCGGATCATGGCGGCGATGCTCAGCGCGGTGGACGACGGCGTGGGCGAGATCGCCGACGCGCTGGAAGAGCTGGGCCTGACCGACGACACCATCTTCTATTTTCAGAGCGACAACGGCCCCTCGCGGGAGAGCCGCAACTGGCTGGACGGTACTGAGGACCCCTACTACGGCGGCACCGCCGGCGGCTTTGCCGGTCACAAGTTCAGCCTGTTTGAAGGGGGCATCCGGGTGCCGGCGCTCCTGTCCTGGGGCAAGCGCATCGCCCCGCGCACCGTGAACGACCCCTGCATTGCGGTGGATATCTTCCCCACGGTGCTGGAAGCCTGCGGCGGGAACCCGGCGGAATACGAGCTGGACGGCCAAAGCCTGCTGAACCTGCTGCTGAAGGGCGAAGCAGCCCCCCACGACAGCCTGTTCTGGGAGATGGAGGAGCAGACCGCCGTGCGGCGGGGACGCTACAAGCTGGTGCTCAACGGCCGGCTGGAGGAGAGCGAGCCGCCCCGCGCCCCGGTCTTTCTTGCCGATCTGGAGGCCGACCCCGGCGAGACCAATAATCTGGCAGACGAACTGCCGGAGCTGTGCCGGGAGCTGACGGATGAGGCCGTCGCCTGGCGCGGAGAGATCGAAAAACGATGGAACGAGGAGTTCGCGCAGAATTACAGCGTCACCTGACTGCCTTTCAGCCGGCGGCCTCTGCGCCGCCCATATCAAACAGGGATCCCCGAGATGCTCGGAGACCCCTGTTTTTTTGTCTTCATGAATGCACATGGGAGCGTGACGACAGAGCGGCAAACAGTCGTTAGTCGTCAGCGGCCCGCTGACGCGGGCAGTCGTCAGAAAAGAGATTATCCCTGTGATTCTCATAGGATCCGGAGGGCTTCTAAAAACTAACGACAAAGAACGAACGACTGGATTTGTCGCGCTTCAGCCCGAAAAATCCCTACTCCGCCAGCTCCTGCCACACGCTGACGGCGGCGCGGGGTTGATCCCAGCGCTTGCCGCAGGAGGCGTAGTCCGTCAGTACGGCGTGGCCGCCGCCCTGTTTTTCCAGCAGGAAGC
The DNA here is from genome assembly GCA_902788995.1 of Oscillospiraceae bacterium. Lineage (GTDB taxonomy): Bacteria > Bacillota > Clostridia > Oscillospirales > Acutalibacteraceae > RUG806. Next base: position 4,744 of record CADAMO010000042.1, on the reverse strand, counting down.
GGACGGTCTCCCCCGCTTCCGGCGCCGCTCTCTGCGCCGGTGTGCCGGTGAGGACCAGCGGTTCCGACAGGACCGCGTCCGGTTCCTTCTGTTCGTCCCGCGCCAGCGTCAGCACGCCGTAGCGGTAGGCCGTTTTGCCGTTCAGGCTGACTGTTTCAAGGGCGATCTCCCCGGTCAGGGTCACCGCGTCGCCGCGCCATTCGCGGGTGAGGAAAACAGAATTGTCCGCGATCTCCGCGTTCACAGGTTCGCCGTTGATACGGATCACGGGATCTTTCACAAACTCCGGCACCCGCAGTCTGACCGTAAAACGCTCCGGCGATTCCGGTGAAACAGTCAGATGCGCGTCCATGGCCGCCGGATAGGTCGTCTGGCAGGTTACCGTCAGCCGTTTTCCGCCGGGCGTGGCCAGCCGGACGCTGCCGGGCAGAAAGGTGTTGACGGCGACGCCGTCTCTGCCGCCGGTGACGGCGACGAGGGGCAGCAGCGCGGTGCCGGCGGAGGCGATGCAGGCGCAGCAGCCGTAAAAGCCGCCCTGCCGGAAGAACTTCAGCCCGCCCACGCCCCGGCCGCGCTTCTGACGGACCAGCGGCGAATAGCTGTCAAAGGGAAGGGCGTCCAGCAGCGTATGACCGCCCACGTCCCACAGCTTCAGCATGTGGTCGTTGACGGCCCCGTAGAGGGCGTTGTAAGCGGAGCGCTCCACCTGCGCCATATAGCGCTCTTTGCCCGTCAGCAGGAACAGCCGGGCGCAGAAGCGCATCCAGGTGACGGTGACGCAGGTCTCCTGCATGATGCCCTCGGAAAAGATCGTCTGCTTCACGGCGGAATGGTCGAACAGCTCGTGGGTGCAGCCGGCGCAGCCGATGGCGGTGAGATCCGTGGCCGCCACCGCCGCCGCGAACTTCTCCACCGTATCGAGGTAAAACCGGTCGCCGGTGACCTCGTACACGGCCAGCAGCCCCTCGAAAAAGGAGATGGTCTCGTAGGCCTTGACCTCCGGGTATTCATAGGGGGGGATTTTGTTTTCAGCGGCAAGCGCGATCAGGTTGCCGTCCCGGCAGCCGCCGGTGGAGAGGATATAGCGCGCGAAATCAAGGCACCGTTCGTCTCCCGTCAGTTTGTACAGGTCCACCACCGGCTCCAGCACGCTGCAGGAGTTGACCCCGCCCCAGAAATCGCTGGTTCCGGTGATATTGATTTTTCCCTCCCCCAGCGCGTCGAAGAGGCGCTCGGCGTGGGCGGTCATGGCGGAGAGGACCCGGCTTTTCAGGTCCTCCTCCCGGCAGATGCGGTAGAAATGGAGCAGCCCCGTGAGGACGTATTTCCGGCCCCAGATATCCCAGCCCCGCCAGCAGTTCTCCTGCGGATAGGTGGAAAAAGCGCCGTTTGGACGCCGGGCGGTGAGCAGGTCCTCCGCCGCCTCCCGCAGCACGGCGTAGAGGGTTTCGTCGCCGGTGTACTGATAGGTCAGGCAGCCGCCCCGCATGGTCTTGCCCCAGAATTCGCAGCGCCAGCCGTTGTCACCGTCGTCGCTGTCCTCCCGGAACACGTCGACGAACTGCCGCCACATGGCCCGGTCCAGCAATTGGTGGCGCAGCGTGAACGCCACCGCCGCATCCGCCTTGCCGGTATAGCTTGCCGCCCCGACGCCGGGGAAGGCGTATTTGGATTCGATCATACGGAACACCCCTTTTTTCTGATATCACAAACATATCATATCGGACCGGGGATTGCAATAGGGAAATGGGGGGGGCGAGGCGGTGTAATGCGGAATGCGGAATGCGAAATGCGGAATTTCGGAAAACACTGACGTGTTTTGATTGTAATAAGACCCCTGATCAAACAACCGGAACCGTAGAACCCGGAACGCTCATGCAACTCCGCATTCCGCATTCCGAATTCCACATTGAATCATTCCTCCGCTTTAACTCCGCTTTAGAATGCCGGTTTATGATAGGGCCATCATAAGGGGACGGGCGGACGCCTTCCCCGGAAACAGAAAAGGAGAAGAACATCATGAAACGCACGACATTCTTCAAAACGTTTTCCCTTTTACTGGGCGTCGTCATGGCGCTGGGGATGGCGGTTCCGGCGCTGGCGGCGGAGGGCTTTACGGCTGCCTTTGCCGTCGTCGGCGGCAGCGCGGCCGTCAACGTCTATTACACACAAGATTATACTTCACCCGACGAGACGGACGCGGCGACGGCCCTCGCCCGGGACGGCGACACCGGGGAGATCCTCACCGACGGCAGCGGGCAGATCAACTTCACCGTGATCCCCGCCGAGGGCTATGAGGTGGCCGGCGTCGCCGCCACGGAGGGGACCTATAAGAACGTCAAGGGACCCGCCGACACCGGCGCGGAAAACACCTACCGCATCACCAAGGTCACCGGCGACCTGACCGTCACGATCACGCTGCAGGAGGCCACCGGCGAGGCGCAGGAGGAGACCGGCGACACCGTTATCACCTTTACGGACGAGGCGGCCACAGTTTCCGGCAGCAGCTCTGGCGTCAGCGTCAGCGGCACGGACGTGAAGATCACCGCCGCGGGGACCTACACCTTCTCCGGCAGCTGCGCCAAGGGCAGCATTGTGGTGAAAAAGAACGTCACCGGGGTGACGCTGGTGCTGGACGGCCTGACCCTGACGGCCTCCGCCACCGCCCCCATCACCTGCAACAAGGGCAGCGAAGTGACCATTCTGGCTGCGGCTGGCTCGGTCAATACCCTGTCCGACGACCAGTACAACAACGACGACGTCTACACGGACGCGACCCTCTACCCCGACATTGAGAACGCCGTCATCAAGTGCAAGGACGGCTCCAACGTGGTCATCGGCGGCATGGGCACCATCAACGTGAACGCCTACGGCAAAAACGGCGTGAAGGGCGGCGCGGATCTATACGAAGAAGACGCGGACGGCAATTATACCGATACGCTCCTTTCCACCGCTTCTCTTACCATCAAAGACGTGACGCTCAACGTCACGATCAAACACAGCTATAAAGACCCCGATGACGCAAGCGCATACGACGGCGACGCGATCAAGTCGGAGAAGGAGCTGAATATCCTCTCAGGCAATATCACGGTATCCGCCAATGACGACGGCGTCAAGTGCGACTACGTGATGAACATCGGCGCGGAGGGCACGGACGGCCCCACCGTCACGGTGACAAAATCCAACGAGGGCATTGAGGCCGCCACGCTGAACGTGTATTCCGGCAACGTGAAGGTCAACGCGACGGACGACGGCGTCAACGCCGCCAACGGCGACCTGACGGGGTACAGCTTCAGCTACAACCAGTACGGCGGCACCGTGTGGGTCAACTGCGAGAACGGCGACGGCCTCGATTCCAACGGCGCTATCAACCTCCTCGGCGGCGTGTTTGAGGTCCACTCCCCCACCCAGGGGGACGGCGACCCCATTGACGGCGACGGAACCGTCACCTTCGGCGGCGCGACGGTTCTCGGCATGGGTCACAACGCCATGCAGAACGGCTACAACGGCGTTTACGTCACCTTCGGCAGCGCCCAGCAGGGCGGCATGAACGGATTTGGCGGCAGAGGAGGCTTCGGCGGCATGGGCGGCGGAACGGCCATCGTCACCGCCGGCAGTACAGTCGCTATCAAGGACGGCTCCGGCAACACGGTCTACACGACCACGGCGGTACGGGACGCCAGCTACGTGGTCTATGCGGACGCGGCCATGGAGGCGGGCGACAGCTACACCCTGTACGTCAACGGCGCGCAGGCCGCCACGGGAACCGCCGTCAGCAACACGCAGCAGGGCGGCTTCCCCGGCGGTCAGGGCGGCAACCCCGGCGGGCAGCAGGGTGGCTTCCCGGGACAGGGCGGCGGAAGAGGCGGCTTCCCCGGACAGGATGACGGGCAGAGCAGCTTTCCCGGCGGGCAGCCCACGCCCCCTGACGACGGGCAGCCCACGCAGCCCGGCGGCGCATGGATCGGCGACGTGGACGGCGACGGCAGCATTACCGCGGCGGACGCCCGGCTGGCCCTTCGCGCGTCAGTAGGATTGGAAACGCTCACCGAGGCGCAGAAGGCCGCGGCGGACGTGGACCACGACGGCAGCGTCACCGCGGCGGACGCCAGACTGATTCTGCGCGCCTCGGTAGGGCTGGAAACGCTGGCCTGACGCATCTGCCCCTCACGGCGCTTTCCTCCTGAAACGATCCTATTATTCTGAATGACTCCCCCTCCTGAATCAGCGCGGCAGGCTTCGGTCCGTCGCGCTGTTGTTGTCCTTATGTATGGCGGTCCCGACGGTCGGTCATTTAAAAGGGTTCATCCGGATTTTTGTGGATACCGTCATTCCGTTTGACGTACGCCCGGCAGACGCACCATCCCGTAGGGGGCAGCTCTGACGCCCCGTATTTTGGCGCAAGCAACCTTTTTGGTCGGTGCCCATTGGGAGGCATAACGCCGGGGCGTACAGGGAACGTGATTCCGTGACGGAACCGCCTTGCTCGGCGTCAGAATGCCGCCCCCTACGGTTGGACGTCAAACGCCTTGAACACAATCTTTTGCCGGTCCCAATTCCAAAATGATCTGAGATGAACTGTGAAAAACCTGCCGTTCGTCGCGCAAAACGTGCCGTTCATCCCGGATTTCACTTTTTTCGGACCGTTTGTGGTAAGCTTCAATTGTCAACGGGAGAGAGCCCGGGATGAAAAAGAAATTCAACGAAAGAATACGGAGGAAAAACTCATGTGCACTTGCAATCT
>CADAMO010000041.1 GCA_902788995.1 Oscillospiraceae bacterium | reverse complement strand
GACTTCATCATGGCGCTGCCCGAGGGGTTCGATTCCTACGTGGGAGAGCGAGGCATCAAGCTTTCCGGCGGGCAGAAGCAGCGGATCTCCATCGCCCGGGTGTTCCTGAAAAATCCGCCGATCCTGATACTGGACGAGGCCACCAGCTCGCTGGATAACGAGAGCGAACGGCTGGTGAGGCAGTCGCTGTCAAAGCTGGCCAAGGGCCGCACGACCCTCACCATCGCCCACCGGCTGACCACCGTCAAAAACGCCGACCGCATCATCGTGCTGACCGAAAAAGGCATTGAGGAGGAAGGCACCCACGAGGAGCTGTTCGCCAAAGGCGGACTTTACGCCGAGATGTACAAAATGTACGCGGAAGAATGATCCCCCGTAGCGCGCGCTGACGGCGCCGTCCCCCTTTGTCGCTGCGCGACATTTCCCCCGCACTGCGGGGGAATCTTCCTCAGTGCCGCTCATGACGCAAACGACTGTTTTACGAGCTGAAAAAACGGCAGTCTCATCTGAGATACCAAAGATACTGTCGTTTTATCGGTTGCAAAACAGTTCCATCAATGGATAGCGGCACTGAGGTGCCGCGCTACCGCAATTTCCCTAAAGGAGGTATCTTAAGCTTATGCTGTTCCATTCCCTTGCCGCCGCGCCGGAGATCGCCACCGAGCTGGCGGAAAATTTACAGGAAAACATTGACACGCTGACCGATCTGCCCACCAGCAAGGCGGAGGCCGGCGTCTATCTGAAAAACCTGCTCACCATGCTGGAGGAGTTCGCCGTCACCTACGGCGGCAAGCTGATCATCGCCCTGATCATCCTGATCGTCGGCTTCAAGATCGTCAACACCTCCATCCGCAAGATGAGTAAGGCCAAGGGGCTGGCCAAGCTGGAGCCCGCCACCAAGAACTTCATCGTCAACGCCATCGGGGTGCTCATCAAGGTCATCATCGGCGTTACCGCGCTGGCGATCCTCGGCATTCCCATGTCCTCCATCATCGCGGTAATCGGCTCCTGCGGTCTGGCCATCGGCCTCGCCCTGCAGGGGTCGCTGGCCAACATTGCCGGCGGCTTCGTGCTGGTGATCGCCAAGCCCTTTTCCATCGGCGACTTCATCATCACCGGGGATATTTCCGGCACGGTGGAAGAAATCGGCGTGTTCCACACCAAGGTCATCACCATCGACAACAAGCGCATCATCGTGCCCAATTCCACCATCTCCAACGCCACGCTGGTGAACGCAACCGCCAAGCAGGAGCGCCGGGTGGACCTGACCTTCACCGCCGCTTACGACAACGACATTGAAAAGGTGGAACAGGTGCTGACGCAGACCTGCCGCGCCCACCCGCTGGTGCTGGACGAGCCCGAGCCCTTCGCCCGGCTTTCCGCCCACAAGGACAGCGCGCTGGAATACACCGTGCGGGCCTGGTGCAAAACGGACGACTACTGGACCGTGTACTTTGACCTGATGCGCGACGTAAAGGTCGCCTTCGACAAAAACGGCGTCACCATCCCCTTCCCGCAGGTAGACGTGCATACCAAGAGCTGAGAGCGGCGTGGAGGAAGTCATGACAAACAGGATCAGACGGATGGAACCGAAGGACAGGGAAGCGGTGATCGGGATGATGCGGACCTTCTACGCCTCCCCGGCGGTGCTCAGCGACGGGTCTGAGGAAATCTTTGAGGCAGATTTCAGACAATGCGTATCGGAAAACCCGTATCTCGAAGGGTTTCTCTTTGAAGAAGACGGCGTCGTTCAGGGGTACGCCATGGCCGCCAGAAGCTTTTCAACGGAATTCGGCAGGCCCTGCGTCTGGATCGAGGATCTGTACGTCAGGCCGGAATACCGCGGGGAAGGCGTCGGCAGCGGCTTTCTCCGGTTCATGGAAGAGCGGTATCCCGAGGCCATCCTCCGGCTGGAGGTGGAAGAGGAAAACGAGCGGGCCGTTCACGTTTACCGCAAGTGCGGATTCGACCTTCTGCCCTATATGGAGATGAAGAAGACTTGTTCACTATGACAAAAAATCCGAGATCTGCTTATTGATTTTGTCAAACCGTATAAAGAAATAATAATTATACAAAAACAATTGACACCTTGTCATTTTTCTGTTATGCTATTGCAGAATGACAAGGTGTCATTTTCCTTTTTCAACAACTGACGAATTGTCATTTTTTAAGGGCGTTTTCAGACGCCCGCGTTAGGGTAACGGTATCATACGCATGAAAATATTTCAACTAAAGGCGGCTACGTGAATATGGACGCAGCGGAAAACAAGAAAAAACTGGAAAAACGGATCAAGATCCTGGAGACGGCCTTCTCGCTGTTCAAGCAGAAATCGGTGGGCTCCACGGCCATTGACGACGTGGTCAAGGCGACGGGCATCGCCAGAGGCACGTTCTATCTGTATTTCCGTGACAAGACGGACCTGATGGAGCAGCTCGTGATGTACAAGAGCGGCGAATACGTCAAGGAGATCTTCCGGGGGCTGTTTGCAGAGGCGGACCCGGAGACCATGGACCTGAAGACCCTGGCGGAGACCTTCATTTCCGGCTACATCGACTTTCTGGCCAAAAACAAAGAGATCCTCGCCGTGCTCTCCAAGAACATGTCCGCCTGCATCCGGCAGGAGGCCGAAAACCCCGATCCGGAGTTTGAACAATACTACGGCGTGATTCTCGGAAAAATGGCGGAATACGGTTACGAACCGGAAAAAGCGCATATCATATTCTATATCCTGATGGATATGATCGGCTCCGTCTGCTGCGACGCGATCCTGCTGGGCAAACCCTATACCATCGACGAGATCCGCGAGCCCGTGATCACGTCCGCACTGAACATTCTGAAGAACGGGAGATGATGGCTTGAAACTGATACGCAACAAGGCGCTGTGCTTTGCGCTGGCAATACTGCTCTGCTTCGCCCCTGCGCTTTCCGTAGGGGGCTACGCCGTCGCCTACCCGGAGGGCGTCACCCAGGCCGACTGCGAAGCGGCCATTCCCAAGCTTGACAAGGTGATTCCGGCGGCGGTGGCGCTGACCGGCAAATCGCTGGACGAGACCTTTTACGGCGCGATCATCACCGACGCTACCCTGAACGGCCTGTTCAAATCCGTCTATTCCGAAATGGCGGGCAACGCCTCCACCCTGAACCTGATGGGCGTGAACGTCTCCCCCGCTTCCCTTGCCGGGGCCCTTGCGGATTACCCCGCCGTCAGCCAAAAGATCGGCGGCCTTTCTTCGCTGGAGGACGTGATCTCCGTCTGCGACAGCTTCACCTGGGGCGTTTCCACCAAAAGCGGCTTTGCTTCCGCCGTGGCCGCCATGTTCTCCCCCTTCAACAGCCTGCTGAACGCCGTGCTCTGCGGCGGCACCGCCCGGATCAACCTGCTGCTCTCCGTCAAGGGCGACGACGGCTACGGCAACACCATCGTCCCGCTGCTGCGGGCGCTGGACTGCCCCTCCATCATGAGCTCCGCCGACTTTGCGGCGGCCGCTTCACAGAACCTGAACAACATGGTGCGCAATATCGTGCTGATGCTGTTCGCCGCCGTCGACCGGCTGCTGGCCGCGCCCGGCACGGGGATCTGTTCCACCCTGCCGACGCTGGCGTGGTATATCAACAGCGGAAAGCTGTCGGAAGCGGTCAAGTCCCTGACGGACCCGCTGGCCCTGCGCATCGGCATCGTCACCATTCCCGGCGTCACCGCGCTGCTGGGCAGCATTGCCAACCTGCAGGGCATGGACCTCTCTTCCATGATCGGAGACGTGGATATCAGCCAACTGACCGGCGGGGCCAACGCCACGCTGAAGCTGCCTGAAATGGATATGGCGCAGCTTTCCGCCTGCGGGACCGAAAAAGACGGCGCCTTCACCCCGGACCGCCCGGCGGCGCTGATCACCGTGACCGGCTGGCTGGTCAAAGCCCTGAAACTGAACGCCGACGGTTTTACCTCCGCCAACGCGGACGCCGCCAGGCTGCTGCAGCCCCTGCTGGAAAAATCCGACGACGAGCTGGTGAAAGCCCTGTTGCTGCTGCTGGGCGAAAGCCGCGGCACGTTCACCAATCCCTTCAAATGGACCTATAAAGAATATAAAAGCGACGAGATCCTCAGCACCCCCAATCTGACGCTGGAGGACTACGCCACGGTGCTGGAAAAGATCGACCCCTTCCTGGACGAGGTGGCCGCCGAGCGCAATCCCGGCAGCACCATCGCCGATACCATCCGCCCGCTGGTCTACTCCAACTCGGTGCTGGGCACCGTGGTCTCCGCCCTGTACGGGGCCCTGAGCGGCGAAGAAGCCGCCGCAGCGCTGCCCATCCTCGGCCTGGACGCCAGCCCTGCGGGCGTGGCCGCCGCCATTGCGGACGCCCACCCCGGTGCGGCGCGGACCCTGCGCTCCATCGCCTCCTGGGACAAACTGACGGCCAATTCCATCGACTTCGGCTTTGAGAACGGCGACCGGGAGGGCTTCCAGAAGGCCCTTACCGACGTATTCGCCCCCTTCGCCCCCATCTTCCGCTATCTGTTCGCGGAGGGGCAATTGACGATTCTCGGCGGTATCACGCTGGACGGCGCCGACGGCTACAACTCCGTCGTCATCCCGATCCTGGAAGCGCTGGGCTGCCCCCCCGCCTCCATCAAGACCTACGCCCAGTATAAGCAGACCGCGGAGACCAACGTGCTGACCGATATCTTCACGCCGGTGTTCGCCCTGCTGGATCAGATCTGTGAAACGCCGGTCAAGACCGCCTGCGCCAAGCTGCCCAACATTGTCTACTTCCTCTATAACGACGGGCTGAAAAACTGCCTGTCCAACCTCCTCTATCCCATCACCGCCAAGCTGGAGCAGGTGGGCCTTTCCGGCGTGCTCTCCGGCGACCTGATGGACCCCTCCGCGCTGGATATCGACAGCCTCATGGACAAACTTCTGTCCTCGACGGACCTGCAGATCAAGCTGGTCAAGCCCAACCTGCGGCGGCTGGAATCCTTCGGCACCCAGAAGACGCTGGTCAGCAAACGGACGGCGGAGGGCTCCGAGACCGTCTACACCTATATCGAGGCCAACAGCCCCGCGGTGCTGCTCACCGCTCTGCGCTATCTGGTCAACACCCTCTCGCTGGAGGAAAACAAAGAGGTGCTGTCCTCCTTCATGACCTCCATGATGCAAAGTCAGGACGACGAAGAGGCGGATCCCGACCAGCCCGACATGATGGCCATGTACGCGGGCAGCATCAGCACGAAATTCGAGAGCATGAGCACCGATGAGATCATCGAGTGGCTGTACGACCTGCTGTTCCGTGAGACCCCGCCCGTGGAGCCGGAGGACGACTATATCCCCACCATCATCTATGAAAAAGAGAAGCATCACCATCCGGTGATCGTTATCGTCGTGCTCCTTGCCGTGCTGGCGCTGGCCTTTTTCCTTCTGCGCTATCTTGATAAGCGCAACAAGTTCGACAAACTGAAGGAAAAGCGCCTGGCGCGCTTCAACGCGAAGAACGAGAAGCGGATCGCCGCCGGTAAGCCCCCGAAGGAGCGCCGGCAGAAGAAGCCGAAGCCCGCCAAGGCCAAAAAGAAAAAACAGACGGGCGACGCGGCGCAACCGCAGCCGAAGAAACGCAAAAAGCTGACCCCGCAGGAGAAGAAGGCCGCCAAGGACGCGGCGCTGGAAGAGAAACTGCGGAAAAAGGCCGTAAAATCCGCCAAAGCGCCGCTGCCCCATCATCCGCAAAGCGAAGCGGCGCAGCCCGCGCAGGCGGCCCGCACGGAAGCGGCCCCGCCGAATACGGCGCACACCGCTCCGGCGCCGCAGAGCCAGCGACAGCCCTCGACGACGGCTTCCGCCCCCCGCGCGCAGCAGCCGGTCTATCCGCCCCAGGCGCAGCCCCGGCAACAGCAGCCGACCCCGCGTTACGCCCCCGGCGCGCCCGCCGCGAGGCATGCCCCCGTTCCTCAGCGGTTTGAGGCCTCCGTCACCATGACCCCCAAAAGGGCGGAGCAGCTGAACAAGGCGCAGGCCAAAGCAGTGAAGGAAGCGGAGAAAAACCGGCTCAAGACGGAGCGGATCTACGCAAAGGCCATGAAAGAGGCCAACAAGAACAACCCCAAAGGAGGGCGCAGATAATGCTGATACTGAAAGATATCGTCAAGGATTACGAGGCGGGCGACACCACCGTGCAGGCGCTGAAGGGCGTCAACATCAATTTCCGTGAAAACGAGTTCGTCTCCATCCTCGGCCCCTCCGGCTGCGGCAAGACCACCCTGCTGAACATCATCGGCGGCCTGGACCGCTATACCTCCGGCGATCTTGTCATCAACGGAAAATCCACCAAGGAGTTCACCGACGAAGATTGGGACACCTACCGCAACCATTCCATCGGCTTCGTGTTCCAGAGCTATAACCTGATCCCCCACCAGACGGTGCTGGCCAACGTGGAGCTGGCGCTGACCCTCTCCGGCGTTTCCAAGAAAGAACGGCGCGAGCGGGCCGTCAAGGCGCTGGAGCAGGTGGGTCTTGGCGAGCAGATCAACAAAAAGCCCAGCCAGATGTCCGGCGGCCAGATGCAGCGCGTGGCCATCGCCCGCGCCCTGATCAACGACCCGGATATCATTCTGGCGGACGAACCCACCGGAGCTCTCGACAGCGAGACCAGCGTGCAGATCATGGAGATCCTCAAGAGCATCTCCGAGAACAAGCTGATCATCATGGTCACCCACAACCCGCAGCTGGCGGAGCAGTATTCCACCCGCATCATCAGCGCGCTGGACGGGAAGATCACCGACGACACAATGCCCTTTGAGCCCACCTACGGCGACTACATCGCCGAGGAGGAAAAGATGGAGGCGGAGAAAAAGAAGGGCAAAAAGCCCTCCATGTCCACCTTCACCGCCTTCTCTCTGAGTCTGCGCAATCTGATCACGAAGAAGGGCCGCACCTTCCTCACCGCCTTTGCCGGCAGCATCGGCATCATCGGCATCGCGCTGGTGCTGGCCCTCTCCAACGGCATCGAGCGGTATATCGACAAGGTGCAGAACGACATGATGCTGGCCCTGCCCATGAGCGTGGAGCGGCAGGCAGTGGATATGAACAACGTGCTTTCCGCCCTGACGGACCTGGGCAAAAGCGTGCTGACGGTGGAGCATGATCTGGACAAGATCTACGTAAACAACACCTTCACCGAGATGATCAACACCTTCGTGGCCCAGGCCGCCAGCAACAATCTGAAGAGCTTCCGCAAATACATTGAGGACAACCGGGAACAGTTTGACGAGCTGTGCAACGACATCCAGTATAAATATTCCACCCCGCTGAACATCTACCGCATGGACGCGGGCGAAAGCGGCAGCGACATGGTGCAGGTCAACCCCAACACGGTCTACAGCACCATGATGGAATCCGCCGGCAGCCAGGACGCCAGCACCGCCGCCATGACCTCCTCCATGAGCAACCTGTTCAGCGCCTCCGCCACCGACACCTGGACGGAGCTGGTGGGCGACAACGAGCTGCTGAACCGGCAGTATGACATCATCGCCGGCCGCCTGCCCGAGGACAAGGACGAGGTAGTGCTGATCGTGGACAAGAACAACGAGGTCAACGAGCTGATCATGTACGCCCTCGGTCTGAAGGACCAGAACGAGTTTATGACCGACATGGTGCAGGTGATCGCCCAGGGCAGCGAGCTGGAGACCACCGAGCTGGAATCCGTCACCTACGACGAGATCCTGAACATGGATTTCCGTCTGGTGCTCAACTACCAGTACTTTGAAAAGGACCCCGCCACCGGCCTGTGGGCGGACCACCGGGACAATGCGCTGTTCGTGCGCCAGCTGGCGGAAAACGCCATGCAGATCAAAATCGTCGGCATTCTGCGTCCCGATCCCTCCAACGTGCTTTCCACCGGCACCGGCACCATCGGCTATACCACAGACCTGATGGACTACGCGCTGGAAGCCACCGCCGCCAGCGAAGTGGTCAGCGCCCAGCTGGCAAACCCCGCCGTGGACGTGATCTCCGGCACCGAGTTCAACACCCTGACGGTCAACGACTTCGATCTGGCGGATATCGACCTGTCCCAGATCGACTACTCCAAGCTGAACCTCTCCCCCTTTATGAGCATGCTGAAGGATATCGACCTGTCCCAGATCGACATTCTCCACTTTGACATCACCGATCTGATGGATTTCAGCGACATGACCGCCCTGCAGAAAAAGATCATGGAGGGCTTTCTGACCGACGATCAGGTGCTGGCCTTCAAGCAGGCCTACCTTGACACCATCAACGAGAACGGCACGCTGGAAACCACCCTCGCTTCGCTGGGTTATTCCACCGAGGATACCCCTACCTCCATCTACATCTATCCCAAATCCTTTGAGGATAAGGATGAGATCAACGCCATGGTGACCCAGTACAACGAGAAGATGGAGGAACAGGGCTACATGGGCTACACCGTCACCGTGACCGACTACGTGGGCATGCTGATGGGCACCGTCACCAACGTGCTGAACATCGTCACCTGCGTGCTGGTGGCCTTCGTCGCCATCTCCCTGGTGGTCTCCTCCGTCATGATCGGCATCATCACCTACACCTCCGTGCTGGAGCGGACCAAGGAGATCGGCATCCTGCGCAGCATCGGCGCTTCCAAGAAGGATATCGCCAGCGTGTTCAACGCGGAGACCGTCACCATCGGCCTCGGGGCGGGTATCATCGGCATTATCGCCACGCTGATTCTGGAGATCCCCATCAATATGGCGCTGCACTACTTCACCCAGACAGGCGCCTCCGCCCAGCTGCCCTTTATCGCGGGCGTGATTCTGGTGGGCATCAGCGTCTTCCTCACCTTCATTGCGGGCCTCGTCCCCTCCTCCATCGCGGCCAAGAAAGACCCGGTGGAAGCCCTGCGGACGGAATAAGCAACTGCGGATCCCTGAACGGCAACGTTCAGGGATCTTTTTACCGCGGACAATGCCGCCAAAAATGTTTCTTATAACTAACAAAAAATTGCTTATAATACTTGATTTATTCATAATAAAAGATTATAATGCGAACAAATCGATCCATAACGGATGACGGGTGGTTTTACCATGATAATCGCTGCCGTTGCTGCCGCTGCCGTGGCGGTTTTTCAATTTTATCTGGACACGGTGCTGTTCCGTTCCGTCTTTGAAAGCAAGGCGGTCAAAGCCATCGGTCTGCTGATGGGCAAGCTGGCCCTGTACGCAGGGGCCTTCGCGCTGCTGTTCCTGTGCTTCCGGGATTACGTGACCGGCGCCGCCGTGGGTTTCGGGCTCGGCCTGTTCCCGTCCATCTTCCTCTACGGGTTACTGACGCTGCGAAAAAAACGGTGACGGCGTTAAATACCCCTTGACAAAACTAATCTGATTAGTTATAATGTTCATCACAATAGTTTTTAAGATCTGTTCTTTCGCCACAGGGCGAATATCATTGCCGGCCACAGCCGGCACAGGGAGGAGGCGAAAACAATGGAGACAAAAACGATCATTGAAGCGGCGGTGGGCGCGGTGGTCTTTGCCGCGTGCCTCGTCGGTTTTATTTTCACCAAAGGCAAGCTGAAGGAGATGGAGACCCCGGACCCGAAGCTGAAGAAGCGCAAAAAACTGCTGTTCATCGGCATGGTCATCGGCGCGTGGTTCCTGCTGGGCGTGGTGATCACCGCGTTTTGCGGCAGAAAGCCCGGCGGGCTGCACATCGAATTTGAGATGTTCAGCCAGCGGATCGCGCTGCCCTTCGGGAGCCTGACCCTTGCCAAGACCACGGTCACCGCGACAGTTGTCACATTGCTGCTGGTGGTGATGCTGATCCTGTTCCGGCTGCTGTGCGTGCCGAAGTTCACCGACGGCGAACCCAAGGGGATGCAGAACGTGGCGGAGATCGTCGTGGAGTTCATGGACAACTTCGTTCACAACGCCACAGAGGGCCACTTCGTCGATCTGCTGTCGCCCTTTATGATAGGCATGGCGCTGTTCATGGCCGGCTGCGCGTGCTCGGAGCTGCTGGGCGCCAGAGCGCCCACGTCGGACCTGACCTGCACGCTGGCGCTGGGTCTTTGCACCTTCGCGCTGATCAACTTCTGCGGCGTGCGCAAGAACGGTATCGGCGGACGGCTCAAGAACATGGGCGGCGCGATGCCCGCCATGCGGCCCATCATGATCCCGCTGAAGGCGGTCAGCGATATCGCGGTTCCCGTGTCGCTGGGCTGCCGTCTGTTCGGCAACATGCTGGGCGGCCTGATGGTCATGGACCTGCTCAAGGGCGTGCTGGGCGGATACGCGTCCGGCCTGCCGGCCATCGCGGGCCTGTATTTCAACCTGTTCCACCCCGGCATCCAGATTTACATCTTTATCACCCTGTCGCTGACGTTCATCAACGAAGCGCTGGAAATGCCGGAAACGACAAAGCGCGGCGCGGCGCGCCGTTTGAGTCGGAAGTCCCGAAAGGGCGGCGCTCTTTCCTGATTTGACCGATCCCCAGCGGAACGACCGATAGCAGATGTTTTTCACAGAACAGCAATTTTTTTCCCGGAAAGAACTTCCGGCTTCCCACTATAAAAATGATCATACGGAGGAAATAACTATGCTTAACTACATCGGTGCGGCAATCATCATGGCGGCGGCGGTCATCGGCGTCGGTTTCGGTATGTGCTTCGCCACGTCCAAAGCCATCGACGCTTCGGCGCGTCAGCCCGAGGCTTCCAGCAAGATCCAGACCATCCTTCTGTTGGGCTGCGCCCTGGCGGAATCCACCGCGATCTACGCGTTCGTGGTCTCGCTGATCCTGGCAACGGCAAAATAAATGGTAGCGCGGCACCTCAGTGCCGCTACAAGCGCAAACTATCATTTTGACGGATCTTTCGGTAAAAGACGCTTATTTCTGGTGTGTGAACGGCCAAAAAGGAACGTTATCATCACACAAAGCAACATTCGTCTGCAGCGGCACTGAGGCGCCGCCCCTACCGGTGGTCAACCACATGATCCAGAATCAACCAAAGGAAGTGCAGAATTATGGCAGAACTACTGTCAAAAGATATGCTGGCGGATCTTGCCATCAATATCGTCAACATCCTCATCCTGTTCTTCGTCACAAAGGTGCTGCTCTATAAACCGGTAAAAAAGTACCTGGCCGCCCGTAAGGAGAAGGCCGCCGCGGAATCCCGCGATGCGCAGCAGGCCAAAGAGCTGGCCGCGGCGGAGCAGGCGAAATACGAGGCGCTGCTGGCGGACGCCGAGACAGAGAAGGCCAAGGTGCTGGCGGCAGCGGCGGACGAGGCCCGCAAGACGGCCGAGGAGATCACGCAGAAGGCAAAGAAGCAGGCCGAGGCCATCGTGGCCGACGCCAACGAGGACGCCAAGGGCATCCGTGACAAGGCCGCCCGCGACTCCAAGGACGCCATCACCGAGATCGCCCTGGAGATCTCCGGCAAACTGATGGGCAGAACGGTCACCGACGCGGATAACCGCCGCATCGTGGACAGCTTCTTCGCCGAGTAAGGAGAGGCGTTATGCGTAAATGTACGGTCACCGCCGCCTCCAATATGAGCGGCGAAACCTATGAATATCTCTGCGACAAGGTCCGCCGCAAATTCGGCGACGATATCGCGTTCACCCGGATCACGGACGACGCCATCGTCGGCGGCTTTGTGCTGGACCTGAACGGACATATCTTCGATTTGAGCCTCGCCACCCAGTTGAAGGCGATGGGCAAGCATCTTAGAGAGGAATGAGACAGGTGTCTGAACTGAATATCAGCGCTTTTTTAAAGCAGAAAATAGAAGATTTCAGCGTCGCGCCTGTGGAATTCGTCCGCGGCACGGTCACCACCTCCGGCGACGGCGTGGTGCGGGTGAAGGACCTGCCCAGGCGCCTCTACGGCGAGCTGCTGGAATTTGACGGCGGCGTCATGGGCATGGCGCTGGACCTGGACGAGAACGGCGCCGGGGCGGTGCTGTTCGATTCCGCCGACGAAGTGAAGGTGGGCGACGGCGTGCGCGGCACCGGCGCGGTGGCGGAGATCCCCGTGGGGAACAACGTCCTGGGCCGGGTGCTGGACCCCATCGGCCGGGCCCTGGACGGCGCGCCCTTTGAACCCGAACGATACTATCCCGTGGAGCGGCCCGCCCCCACGGTCACCGACAGACGACCGGTGGATAAGCCCATGCAGACGGGCATTCTCGCCATCGACAGCATGATCCCCATCGGCCGCGGCCAGCGGGAGCTGATCATCGGCGACCGGCAGACGGGCAAGACCACCATCGCGGTGGACAGCATTTTAAACCAGAAGGAAACGGGCGTGATCTGCGTCTACTGCGCCATCGGCCAGAAGGCCTCCACGGTGGCGCAGGTCATCAAGACGCTGGAAAACGGCGGCGCCATGGCCTACACTGCCGTGGTGGCGGCCACCGCCTCCGACAGCCCCGCCATGCAGTACCTGGCGCCCTACAGCGCCTGTTCCATCGCGGAATATTTCATGGAACAGGGCAGGGACGTGCTGATCGTGTACGACGATCTCTCCAAGCACGCGGTGGCCTACCGGACCATCTCCCTGCTGCTGCACCGCCCGCCGGGACGGGAAGCCTACCCCGGCGACGTGTTCTATCTCCACTCCCGCCTGTTGGAGCGCAGCGCCTGCCTTTCCAGGGGCAGGGGCGGCGGCAGCCTGACGGCCCTGCCCATCGTGGAGACCATGGAGAACAACATCTCCGCGTTCATCCCCACCAACGTCATCTCCATCACCGACGGGCAGATTTACCTCGAAAGCGAGCTGTTCCATTCGGGCGTGCGTCCCGCGGTGAACACCGGCCTTTCCGTCTCCCGTGTGGGCCGCGCCGCCCAGACGAACGCCATGAAGAAGGTCTCCGGTACCCTGCGTATCGACCTGTCCCAGTACCGTGAAATGGCGGTCTTCGCCCGCTTCGGCAGCGACGTGGACCCCGCCACCAAAAAACTGCTGGACAAGGGCGAGGGCCTTGTGAACCTGTTCAAG
This sequence comes from Oscillospiraceae bacterium, assembly GCA_902788995.1. Classification (GTDB taxonomy): domain Bacteria; phylum Bacillota; class Clostridia; order Oscillospirales; family Acutalibacteraceae; genus RUG806. Next base: position 5,096 of record CADAMO010000041.1, on the reverse strand, counting down.
CAGGGCAAGAGCAGCCCCTATCCGCTGTCCCGGCAGGTGTTGCTGCTGCTGGCCTATTCGCAGGATATGTTCACCGGCGTGGGGGAAAAGGCCTTCCCGGCCTATCTCGCCCGGTTCCTTGCCTTCCTCAGCGAACAGTGCGCCGACCTGTGCGAGGTCATCGACGAGACCGGCGACCTGCCCGACGACGTGAAAACGAAGGCGGAGGAGCGCTTCAAAGCGTTCGGGCGCCAGGCATGAACACCCCCGGAGAGATCAAGCGCCGGCTGACCAGCGTCACCCAGACGAAGCAAATTACCAACGCCATGTACCTGCTGTCCGTTTCCCGGCTGAAACGGGCGGTGGAGAGCATTGACTACGAAAAGAAATACGTTGAAATGCTGCGCCGCACCATGGAGGACATTCTTCAGATCACCAAGGGCGCGGACATCCACAACTATTATATCGACAAATCCCCTCTGGGCACCGCGCTGTTTATGAGCGTGATGGGGGATAAGCGCCTGTGCGGCGACTATAACCACGCCGTGGCGGAGCTGACGAAGGAAAAGCTGCCCACAAAGAAGGACCCTCTGCTCTACTGCTTCGGCATGGTGGGCAAGGAGATCCTTGCCGCCGACGGCATCACCCCCGACCGGGTGCTGCCCGGCTCCTCCATGCACCCGTCGCTGGAGCTGGCCAAGGCCCTCTCCAAAGAGCTGATCGACATGTACGTGACCGATCAGGTCAACGAGGTGTATATCATCTACACGCCCTATTCCGGCGCCAAGGGCAAGCCGGTGTGCTTCCGGCTGCTCCCGCTCCTGCGCCACGATTTCAAGGACGCCAAGGACGACTATTCCCCGACGGAAATGCTCTATGAGCCCGGGGCGCAGGAGGCGCTGGACGCCTTCGTGCCCAAGTACTGCTCCGGGATGCTTTACAGCATGCTGATGCAGAGCGCCGCCAGCGAGAACGCCGCCCGGATGGAGGCCATGCAGTCCGCCGCCTCCAACGCGGACGACATGATCAAAGAGCTGCAGACCCAACTGAAAACCGCCCGCCAGCTGAGCATCACCAACGAACTGGCGGAAATCACGGCGGCTATCGAGCGGTAGCACGGCGCTTTGCGCCTTTTTCAGTCGGAAGTCATCAGTCGGAAGTCGGTAGTCCCGTACATCCGACGCGTTCCGATCGGAAAAACGTCAAACAAGCAAAGGGAATATGATCTGCCGTCGGTAGACGGCCAGCCGAGGAGCGTCAGCGACCCTGACCGGCAAAGCCGGTCATCGACTTCCCACTTCCGACTGACGACTTCCGACTTACTCCCCCACACATTCAGACAAAGAAGGTAACCCAATGAAGAAGCGAATCACCGGCACCATCGTCCGGATCTCCGGGCCGGTCATCGACGTGCGGTTCAAAGAGGGCGAAGAGCCCCCCATCAACTCCCTGCTGACGGTGGGAGGTTCCGGCCGTCATATGGAGGTTTCCGCGCATATCGGCGGCGGCGTGGTCCGCGCCGTGGCGCTGGAAGCGCCGGAAGGCTTATACTGCGGCATGGAGGCCAGCGGCGACGGCAGCGGCATCACGGTCCCCGTGGGGGACGCGGTGACGGGCCGCGTGGTGGACGTGCTGGGCCGCCCCGTGGACGGCAAGGGCGCTATCAACGCCAAGGAATACTGGCCCATCCACCGCCCCGCCCCCTCTTTGGCGGAGCAGCGTCCCGCGGACGAGCTGCTGCAGACGGGCCTGAAGGTCATCGACCTGCTGGTACCTTACGCCAAGGGCAGCAAGATCGGCCTGTTCGGCGGCGCGGGCGTGGGTAAGACCGTGCTGATCATGGAAATGATCCACAATATCGCCACGGACCACGGCGGCTACTCCGTGTTCACCGGCGTCGGCGAGCGTTCCCGTGAGGCCAACGAGCTGATCGCCGACATGGAGGCCAGCGGCGTCATCGACAAGGCCATTCTGGCCTTCGGTCAGATGAACGAGCCCAGCGGCGCGCGTATGCGCGTGGCCATGACGGGCCTGACCATGGCGGAATACCTCCGGGATAAAAAGAACCAGGACGTGCTGCTGTTCATCGACAATATCTACCGGTTCGTGCAGGCGGGCAACGAAGTCAGCGCCCTGCTGGGCCGAATGCCCGGCGCGGTGGGCTACCAGCCCACGCTGGCCCAGGAGCTGGGCGCGCTGGAAGAGCGCATCGCCTCTACCGACAAGGGCTCCATCACCTCCGTGCAGGCGGTTTACGTCCCGGCGGACGACCTGACCGACCCCGCCCCCGCCGCCATCTTCACCCATCTGGACGCCACCACGGTGCTGTCCCGTTCCATCGCGGAGCAGGGCATTTATCCGGCGGTGGACCCGCTGGAATCCGCCAGTCGCGTGCTGCAGCCGGAAATCGTGGGCGAAGAGCACTACCGGGTGGCCAGAGCCGTGCAGGAGTGTTTGCAGCGCTATTCCGAGCTGAAGGACATCATCGCCATCCTCGGCATGGAGGAGCTCTCCGAGGAGGATAAGCTCACCGTGTACCGCGCCAGAAAGATCCAGCGGTTCCTCTCCCAGCCCATGAGCGTAGCCGAGGCCTTCACCGGCGTCAAGGGCCGCTCCGTCCCGCTGGCAGAGACCGTCAAAGGCTTTGCCAAGATCATCGACGGCGAGGCTGACGACATCCCCGAAGCCGCGTTCTTCATGGTGGGCGGGTTTGACGAAGTCCTTGAAAAAGCGAAAACGCTGTAGCGTTTTTCGCAGGTGTGAGGTGCGAGGGATGAGGTGTGAGAATTGAAAATCAACAGTTTTGAGGATATGGTCGTATGGCAAAAAGGTATCGATTTGGTACAGTTGATATATCGTTTCACCAAATCATTTCCTAAAGAAGAACTGTATGCTTTGTCTGACCAGATGCGCCGATCCGCCGTTTCCATTCCGTCAAATATTGCAGAAGGGCAGCAACGGAATAGCCTGAATGAGTATATCCATTTCCTATCCATCGCAAAAGGGTCTACCGGAGAATTATATACGCAGCTTGTCATATGCGGCCGACTTTGTTATCTCTCCCAAGAACAGCTATCGACCGCAATCGATTTGACGAATCAAATCAGCAGGATGCTTTTTTCTCTGATTACAAAACTGAAAAGTACCAGAAATCAATCTTTACAATGATTACCTTTCCCATGCTTTCTCACACCTAAAACCTCACACCTAAAACCTGTTAAAAGGAAGACCTCACCATGGCTGCCAATACGTTTCAAGTAACAATTTACACGCCCGAACAGCTCTTCGGCACCTTTGAGGCCGTCTCGTTGACCTGCAACGCCACCGACGGCGAGCTCTGCGTCATGCGGGACCACATGCCCATGCTGCTGGCCATCAATGAGGGCGTCATGCGCATCCGCACCCCGGAGGAGGTGCTGACCGTGCTGACAGACGAGGGCACCGTATTCGTGGAGAACAACGACGCCCGGGTATTCACCGACGTGTGCGTCTGGGCCAACGACGAGGACCTTCAGGCGGCAAAGGACCGCATGAAGCGTCTGCATGACGCCGACTATGAAAGCCTGCGGCACTACAAGGAACACGCCGTCAAGCTGGCCCGCCTCATCGCCGGCTCCCAGTCAAGGCACAACCCGAATATGTGACAAAATCAAAATACCGATATTCCGATGCAGGAGAAACGATTTTCTCTTGCATCGTTTGTTTTATGACGGAAAAAGAACTGAACACAGAGAACCGATACCGAAACAGCAGCATCCTTGTGTCGTGTATTTTCCGGCTTTTGAGTAAAATTGTCCGGTTGAATGGACAAACCGTTTTTTTCGTGCTATACTGTGAGAAAAACGAGCGCAACGGAAGAGAAAACACAGTGAAACGAAAACGTCTTTCCTGGGACCTGATCCCCGTGATCTTTGCGCTGGCGTGGCCCACCATGCTGGAGCAGCTCTTGCAGACGGCGGTGCAGTACGCCGACACCTTTATGGTGGGGTCCCTCGGCACGGCCGCCACGGCGGCGGTGGGCTCCACCACCACGGTCAACTGGCTGGTGGGCAGCACGATCTATTCGCTGGGCATCGGCTTTTTGGCGTATATCTCCCAGGCCATCGGCGCGGGAGAAAAGAACAGGGCCGCCCACGCCTCGGCGCAGGCGGTGCTCTGCACGGTGGTGCTGGGCCTATTCTCCACCGCCGTCACACTGGCCATCAGCCCCTTTGTACCGGTGTGGATGAACACCGACCCGGCGGTCTGTGAGCTGGCCGGGCGCTACTTTTTCATTCTATACGCCCCCATGCTGTTCCGCACCGCCAGCATGATCTTTGGCACCTGCCTGCGGGCGGCGGGCGATACCAAAACGCCCATGCGGGTCAGCGTGCTGGTCAACGCGCTGAACGTGCTGCTCAACTTCCTGCTGATCTACCCCTCCCGGGAAGTACGCGTGTTTTCCGCGTCCTTTACCTTGCCCGGGGCGGATATGGGCGTCATCGGCGCGGGGCTTGCCAGCGCCGTCTCCTTCACCGTGGGCGGCATTCTCATCACCGCAGCGCTGTTCCGCCATCCGGTGATCTCCCCCAAAGGCTACGGCTTCAAGCCGGATAAAACAGTGCTGCGCCCCTGTTTGAAGGTAGCGCTGCCCAATATGCTGCAGCGGTTTTTCACGTCGCTGGGCTACGTGGTGTTCGCCGGCATGATCAATTCACTGGGCAGCTCCGCCACGGCGGCCCACACCATCGCCAACACGGTGGAATCCGCCTTTTATATCCCCGGCTACGGCATGCAGACGGCGGCGGCCACCCTGGCGGGCAACTGCATCGGGGCGAAGGATACCGTGAAACTGAAAAATATGTCCCGGATGATACAGCTTTCCGAGATCGCGCTGATGGTGGTCAGCGGCGGTCTGCTCTTCGCCTTCGCGCCGCAGCTGGTATCGCTGTTCTCCAAGGACGCGCAGGTGATCGCCCTTTGCAGCACCGTGCTGCGGATGGTTGCCCTCTCCGAGCCCTTCTATGGGGTCTGCGTGGTGGTGGAGGGCATGCTCCAGGGGGCCGGGAAGACGGTCCTGCCCTTCATCTTCAACCTCTGCGGCATGTGGGGCGTGCGCATCCTGGGCACCTTCATCG
>CADAMO010000040.1 GCA_902788995.1 Oscillospiraceae bacterium | reverse complement strand
CCTCACGACGGACACCCTTGCCTTTGGCTAACAGTTCCTACTGCCAAGTCTGTAGCGGACTTTCACCGCCAAGTCGTTGCCCATGCCGGGCGCACCAAACAGCAACGGTCCACGGACGTTTGTCCGTGGACCGTTGTCTCTGTTCCGGCGACGTTTTTTTTGGTCGATCCCGTCACCGTTTTTTCTTCTTCACCAGCACGGCCACAACCGCGGCGGCCACCGCCGCTATACCGACCGCGCCTCCGATATAATAGCCTGCGCCGCCCGTTTTTTCCGCGTCCGTCCCGGTGGCGTCCGTCAGGGTCGCCTCCGTCTTTTCACCGCCGCCGAAATCCGGCAGCGTGGCCCGTTTCTCCGGGCGGATCACGCTGATCGCCTCACCGGGCTCCGTCGTGGCGGTCGTCGTCCCGGCCGCCGTGGTGGCCGCCGTAGCAGTCGTTGCGCTGCCGGTGGTCGCGCTCTGAGGCGCTGCGGTGACGGAGGGAGCCTGTGTGGCCGCCGGTTCCGCCTGCTTCGCGGTGGGCGCGGCGGGGACCGTCTGCGGCGCAGCCGCCTGACGGGTCGTGGGGTCCGGCGCCGGGCTCTCCCCGGCGGAAAGCATATAAAGCCCGGGCTGACCGTTCAGGAAGCGGTACAGCGCCACGGAGGAGTAGAAGGCCTGCACGGTGGCGGTGTGGTTGCCGCCCTTGCCGTGGGCGTGCTCAAAGCTGCCGTCCGACAGGCGGAAGGACAGCATGGCGTCAAAGGCGGTATGGCCGCCCTTCACGAAATCACCGTCCGTCAGCGGGTCGATCCCCAGCGACGTGAGGGCCACGATCACCTGCGCCGCGCTCTCCGGCGATTCCTGCCCGTAGGTTTTGAAGCCGCCGTTCTCCAACTGGCGGGAAGACAAAAATGCCAGCGCCTGATCCGTGGCCTTCCTGACGGCGGTATCCGACGCGGCGTGAGGTGCCAGGGCCGCCAGCGTCATGGCGGTCACGTCCACGTCGCCGTATTCGCCCATCCCCGCCCAGCCGCCGTCCGCCAATTGCTTATCCAGCAGCGCGTTCACCACGGCGGAGGCCGTCGTATGGCGGGAGGTGTAGCCGTTGTTCAGCAGGTGCAGGCCGTAGACGTAGCTCATAACGCCCAGCTGACCGATGGCGGAATCCATCACCTCCGCGATATACCCCGGCTCCGCGCCGAGGCAGGCGAACAGAAGGGCGATGCGCTCGTCCGTCACGGGGGATTCCACTTCGTTATTGTCGGCAAAGCGCTTCAGCGCGGCGGAAAAGCCGGAATAATCGTGACGGAAGCCGTACTGCTTCAGCCCGAACACGTACCAGTCGCCGGTGACGCCGGCGTTTGCGGTCAGGTCGCCGTCGATCAGCGCGCCGATATCCGCCGCCCCCGCGCTGCGGCATTTATACGCCAGCACGTCGTCGATCACCTGCTGCACGTCGGCCTTTCCCGCCGCCCTTGCGGTAAGCGGAGGCAGCAGCAGACAGACCGTCAGCAGGCAGCACAAATATAATGCAATTCGTTTGATCGGTGTGATTTTCATACGTTAACAAACAGGTTTTCCAGCAGTCTCCGCCAAAAGACGAAGAAGGCCAGCAGTTGTTTCAGCAGCGCCATGAGCCGTTCCGTCCCCGGCTTGGTCAGGGGGGATTCCCCGAAGAGATACAGCCCCGGCAGGCCGTTCTGAAAACGGTACAGCGCCACGGAGGAATAAAAGGCCTGCACGGTGGCGGTGTGGTTGCCGCCCTTGCCGTGGGCGTGCTCGAAGCTGCCGTCTTCCAGCCGGTAGGTCAGCATGGCGTCAAAGGCGGAATGGCCGTTTTTGACAAAGGCGGGGTCCGTCAGCGGGTCGATCCCGAGGGACGTGAGCGCCACGATCACCTGCGCCGCGCTCTCCGGCGATTCCTGCCCGTAGGTCTTAAAGCCGCCGTTTTCCAGCTGACGGGAGGACAGAAAGCCCAGCGCCTTATCCGCCGCCGCTTTCACGTCGTTGTCGGACGACGCGTAAGGGGCCAAAGCCGCCAGCGTCATGGCGGTCACGTCCACGTCGCCGTAAGCGCCCATCACCGCCCAGCCGCCGTCCGCCAGCTGTCTTTCCAGCAGCGCCTTCACCACGTCAGAAGCGGTGGTCAGAGAAGAGGCGACGCCGTTGTTCAGCAGATGCAGCCCGTAGACGTAGCTCATGATCCCAAGCTGCCCGATGGCGGAATCCGCCGTGGCGGAAACGTATTCCGGCTCCGTGCCGAGGCAGGTAAACAGCAGCGCGATCCGCTCGTCCGTCACGGGGGATTCCACCTCGTTGGCGTCGGCAAAACGCTTCAGCGCGGCGGAAAAGCCGGTATAATCGTGGGCGTAGCCGTACTGCTTCAGGCCGAGGATATACCAGTCGGCGGTGACGCCCGCGTTTGCGGTCAGGTCGCCGTCGATCAGCGCATCCCAATCGGCAGCCCCGGCGGCGCGGCACTTCCAGTCCAGCACCCCTTCGATCACCGTCTCCGCGTCAACCGGGACGTCTGCGAAAACCGCCGGGAGCGGCAACGCGCCCCCGGCGAGCAGAATGCACAGGCAGCAGCAAATGATCCTTTTATAAAGTCTCATCGCCGGTCGTGTTTATTTGCCGAAGCTGAACAGTTTTTTCAGCATATCGAAGAGATTGCGGAAAAATCTGACGATCTTCTGCAGGAAGTTGAGGGAGGTCACGTTGACCTTGCAGGCCGGGGGCACGATGATGCCGTCCGCCGCCTTGGCGCTGACGACGTGTTCGCCCGCATTGTCGAAGGTCACGGTGACTTTGCCGTTTTCATCGGTCTTGTAGGCGGTCTCTTTGCCGTCGATCAGGATCGTGGCGTCCGCCACAGCGCCCTTTGCCAGATTCCACTCCGGCGGCATATAGGCCAGCTTGCTGAGCGTCAGGGTGACGGTTTCGCCCTCTTTCACGGAAGCGGTCTTCACATCAAAGAAGGAATAGGCGTCCGAAAAGTTCTTTCTGTCGGTGTAAAGGAAAGCGGCCACATAGTCGCCGTCCTTGACGGTATCGGTCAGGTTCCAGGCGGAATCGTCGTTGACGTAGTAGCCGTAATCATAGCCGTTCTCTTTGCCCCAGAGCTTGGAAAGGCTGGCGCCGTATTCCGTCGCGGTGGAGCGGAAGCCCGCAGCGCCGTCCTTGTAATACTGCTCATGGGCGCAGTAAAGGGCGTCGTAAATGGTCAGCGCGCCGTCGGCGTCTTTGTCTGTAACGGTCACGTCCGCGCAGGCCAGCGCGGGGGAAGCGGAACCGTCGCTGATGGTGACGACCGCGTTGATGCTGTCCGCCGCGAAGGCGGGGATCAGCGTGCAGCAGCACAGCAGCGCCGCCAGAAGAATGCTGAATGTCTTTTTCATGATGGGTAACTCCTTTTTCCTTTTATTTATTTCGGCGAAGACCCTGTGGGATCTTCTGCTAAAATACCCTGTGTTTCGGAGGGCGCTTGTGCCCCCTGCGCCGTCTTGCGCTGCGTCGCGGCGCGCTTTTTGGCGATGCGCTTCTGCTGTTTCGCCGCCGCCTTTTCCGCATTGACGGGCTTGACGCCGGCCGCTTCCAGTGCGCGGGGCCAGGGGCCGAAGCACGCCTTGATGGCCACCACCTCTTCCACGCTGAAATCCGCGCGTTTGGGGTAGCGCTCCTCCCCTGCCGCCTGCAGCTCGGCGTAGCGGTCCCGCAGGAGCGATGCGCAGTATTGTTCTTTTTCCGAAGAAGCCATGCCGCTCTCCTTTTAAAATCAAAAAGCTGTTCACAAGGAGTGAACAGCGCAACTGTCAGCTTTCAGGCGAAAAGGCGCAACACGAAAAGAGCCTCCGCAAAAAGCTACGGTTGCACTTTTCATGCCCAAAAATGCACGGTCTCCCCCGGTATGCCACCGGGCGGTTGAAACAGACCGCACGACCTGTCTGACGACGGCGAGTATTCCGACTGACAGAGGCGAACCTCTGAACACGGCAATGGCTGTTGCGACGGATTTGCACCGAACTTCCCTCTGATCCCTTCCGGGAGCCGCCTCAAATATTCTGATTTCAATTTATTATATATCCGTTTTTTGGGTTTGTCAAGCCCCCCGGCGTGAGACGCACGAAAATGAAGCGTCAGTCGGTAAAGCGGATGTTATTGATCTCGTAGACGTCATTTTCCACGCAGTCCACCGCTTCTTCCACGGTATCGCACATGCGGAACAGCTCTGTGGTCTGCTTGCGGATAAAACCGTTTTCCGTGTTGTCAACAATCAGCCGGTAGAGAGAATCATAAAACCCGTTGACGTTGAACACCGCGATGGGCTTTGACATCCGCGCCAGCTGCTTCAGGGTCAGCACCTCGAAGAACTCCTCATAGGTGCCGATGCCGCCGGGCGCCACGATAAACGCGTCGGCGTTGTCCTCCATGTACTTTTTCCGGTCCCGCATACTGTCCGGATAGACGAACTCGTCGCACAGCGGATACAGCACGCCCGCCTCTTTGAAAAAGCCGGGGGCCACGCCCACGATTTTGCCGCCGCCTTCCGTAAAGCCCCGGGCGGCCGCGCCCATCAGTCCGTTTTTGCCCCCGCCGAAGATCAGCGAGTGACCGCGCCGCGCAAGCGTTCTGCCCAGCGCCTCCGTCTCTTTGATATAAACGTCGTCAAGCTGCGTCCCCGACGCGCCGAACACACAAATTCTCATACCACACCTCAGAATAACAGATATCCTATTGCCTATTGCCTATTGCCTATTGCCTATTGCCTACTGTATCTTCTTATCCAGATCCCGGTACCGCAGCGCCTCGCCCAGATGGGCCGCCGTGATCACGTCGCTTGCTTCCAGATCCGCCACCGTGCGGGCCACCTTCAGGATCTTATCGTAGGCCCGGGCGGAAAGCCCCAGCTTATCAAACAGCTTGCGCAGCAGCGCTTCCGCGTCGCCGTCCAAAGGGCAGTATTCCCGCACCTGCCGCGAGCTCATTTTCGCGTTGCAGGTCACGTCCGTTCCGGCAAAGCGTTCCCGCTGCCGTTTTCTCGCGGCGTTGACGCGCTCACGGATCTGCGCGGAGGTCTCCTCGCTCCCCTCGCCCGCGGACAGCTCTTTATACTGCACCGGCAGCACCTCGATCTGAATGTCGATCCGGTCCAACAGCGGGCCGGAGATACGGGAAATATACCGCTGCACCGCCCCGGGAGAGCAGGTGCATTGGCGCACCGGATGGCCCAGATACCCGCAGGGGCAGGGATTCATGGCCGCCACCAGCATGACCGAGCAGGGGTAGGTGACGGAGCCCGCCACCCGGGAGATGGTGATCACGCCGTCCTCGATGGGCTGGCGCATCACCTCCATGGTCATGCGGGAAAACTCCGGCAGCTCATCCAGAAACAGCACCCCGTTGTGGGCCAGCGACAGCTCGCCGGGCTTTGGGATCACGCCGCCGCCGGAAAGCCCCGCCGCCGAAACGGTGTGATGGGGCGACCGGAAGGGCCTGCGGCGGATCAGCCCGCCGCTGTGCGTCAGCTCCCCCGCGATGGAATAGATCTTCGTCGTCTCCAGCGATTCCTCAAAGGTCATCTCCGGCAGAATGGTGGGGATGCGCTTGGCCAGCATGCTTTTGCCGGAGCCGGGGGTGCCGATCATCAGAAAGTTGTGCCCGCCGGCGGCGGCCACCTCCAGCGCCCGCTTCACGGCGGCCTGCCCCTTTACGTCCGAAAAATCCAGCAGCGCGTCAAGGGGCTCGCTCGCTTCCTTCGGAAGGGGCTTTGCCGTTTCGATCGCGCAGTCCGGCTCCCCTTTCAGAAAACCGATCAGCTGCCGGACCGTCGCCACGGGATAGACGTCCACGCCCTCCACAATGGCGGCCTCCGCCGCGTTGGCGGCCGGCACGAAGACCCGTTTCAGCCCTGCCGAGCGGGCCTCGATGACCATGGGCAGTACGCCGTTGACCGGGCGCACCTCCCCCGCCAGCGACAGCTCGCCGATAAAGGCGGTGTCGGGCGAAGGGCAGTCGATCTGCCGCCCCGCCGCCATCAGCGAGATCAGAATGGGCAGATCGTAGAGAGAGCCCTCCTTGCGCACGTCCGCCGGGGCCAGATTGACCGTGATGTGCGTAAACGGGAAGGCGTAGCCACTGTTTTTGACGGCCGCCTGCACCCGCTCACGGGCCTCCGATACCGCGGTATCGGGCAGGCCGACGATATCAAACCGGTATTTGGTGCCGGAAACGTCCGTCTCCACCTCCACGGTGAAGGAGTGCATGCCGAAAATACCGAGACTTTTTACTTTTGAAACCATGCTTCAGAAAACCTCCCGCAGCAGCTGCCACGCGGCGCCGAAATCAAAGCTGTTCAGCAGATCGGTGAAGGAAAAGCCCATCAGCACGAGGATCAGCACGGCGATCATGCCCAGCAGCACCGCAAACAGCTTGAAGACCAGCACCGCCCTGAAGAAATTGGCGCGGTTCCGGTCGGAGGAAGAAAAGGCGAACACGAAGGTCAGCACGCAGCAGACCAGCTCCGCGTTGCTGAACAGCGCCACCGTCCACCACAGAAGGTAGCGCCCCACGCTCACGGGACTGGCGGCAAAACGCGGACGGTCTGTCGGCGGCACGCCGCCGGGGGCCTCCTGTCGGAGCCGGAGGCCGCAGTTCGGGCAGACGGACGCAGGCTGGGCCAGCGAAACGCCGCAATGGGGGCAAATCGTCATCTTGTCTCCTCCTCTGTTGTCGTGATCCGTCGGCTGGCGGACGGCCGTTGCCGCCGGTCCGCCGCCGTCAGGCTTCCGTCACCGGGGCCGCCGCGGGAAACGCCTCTTCCAGCGCGGCGAAAATGGCGGAGGGCATGGGCTCGTCGTCCTGCTCCTCCTCCGGCGCCGGAGAAACGGCGTCGCCGTAGCGGGTCTGCTGGAGCGTACGCACCACGGAAGTGACCACGATGGCGTAACGCAGGTCCTCAAAGCGCTTCAGCTCCGGGTTGTTTTTGCCGGTCCGCCCGGCGGCGAAGTCCTTCACCCGGGCAAAGGCGTCGTCGGCGGCAAACTCCAGCATGGGATAGAGACCGTAGACCTCCGATTTCAATTCATACAGCAGCTCGTCAAAGTCGTATTCCGGCTTGTCGTCCCTGCCGATCAGCTTCAGGTACAGCTCCAGCGCGGCGATGAAAAAGTGCAGCTCATCCTCTTTGCCCCGTGGGCACCGTTCCGCCAGCAGCGTGGCGCAGCCCGGGGATTTGTTGATCCGCTGGAACCGCACCGTGCCGGAAAAGTCGTAATCCGCCTCCATGCGGGTCATCAGGTCGATGAAGGCGGCGGCCATCTCCCGGTACCGCGCCTCCTCCCGGTTGGGAATAAAGGTATAAAGGGAGCCGTAATACCGGCCGTAGACCTTCATGGTATCGTTGTAGCCCAGCCGCATGGACCGGTCCAGCACCTCCCGCTCGAAGTTCATGAAGGTGCCCAGGTCCCTCGTGGGCTTGATATAGGTCACCCGTGGGTGGCGCAGGTACCCCTCGTGGTTGTTTTCGGTCTTCAGGTCCACCACCACCGCCCGATCCGCGCCAAGCGAAAAGGCAGGGGCCACGGGAATGTTGTCGTAGTAGCCGCCGTCCACGTAGCTTTTTCCGCCGATCTCCATCACCGGGAACACCGGGAAGCAGGCGGCGGAGGCCGCCAGCCATTGCCAGCCGTTTTCGGGATCCGCCGCCATCTGCGACTTGCGGATCATCGCCGGGGTCATGGAGGGGAACTCCGTGGTCATCAGGGCGTAATCCACGTCGGAGCCGAAGAATTTTTCCGGGTCGAAAAACGCCTTCAGCTTTTCGTGGAAGGGGCGCACGTCCGCCCCCTTGGAGCTGATATAATTTTTGATAAAGGGGACCAGCTGATCCCGCTGGGAAAAGATCGTTTCAAACGACCGGTCCATATTGATGCCGTTCGCCATGATGGCGTCCGCCGTCAGCTCGCTCCACATCTCATAGGCCGCGTCAAAGTCGTGCTGCACGTAGAACGCGGCGTTGATGGAGCCGATGGAGGTGCCGCAGGCGATCTGAAATTCCTCGCCCAGCTCGTTCAGGGCCTTCCACGCGCCGACCTGATAGGCGCCCTTGGAGCCGCCCCCCGCAAATACGATTGCTTTTTTCATTGGTTTCGCCTTTTTCAGATGAATTCGCTGAGATCTTCGCACAGCAGCGCCGTGCGGACGGTCAGCGGCGGGTAGATCCTTCTGCCCAGCCTGCCCGAGACCGCCTCCATCAACTGGATGGGGTTCAGATTAAAGGTACTGCCCGCGGGCAGCACCACCGTCAGCAGCAGCTGTTCGCCCTTGTCCTCCAGCCGGTATTCCCGGATGTGTTCGGACACGTTGACGGTCTTCATGATCTTTTTGTGGCCGGACTTGCCGCTCTTTTCGCAGGTCAGCTCGCCGCAGGTCAGGGCCTCGGTCAGCTCCTCCGGGGTGATATCCGCCCGGTCCAGCGTCACGTCGTAGCGGGCGAAGGCGATCTCCGCCGGCTTATGGAAGGGCGCGGCGGCGCTTTCCACCCGCAGCCCCTCGGGCATGACGGCGTTGAGCCGGTCCAGCAGCTCCTCCATGGGCATGGGCTCCACCAGCCGGATGTCGATGGGCTCGGCGACCCCCTCCACCCCCAGCGGCAGCGCCAGCAGATAGGAGATATACGGGTGCGGATTGAAGCCCTCGGTGTACCACAGCGGAATTTCCGCCCGGCGCACCGCCCGCTGCATGGTGCGGAACATATCCAGATGGGAAACGAATTTGATCCTTCCGCGCTTGGAAACGCGGATCCTCACGTCATACATCGCAGTGGCCTCCGTTCAGCTTGCTGGCGCCGCAGCCCGCGCATTTGATCTTGCAGTTGGCGGTGGTCTCGGCCCGCTTCGCCTTTTCGTTTTCCTTTTCCAGATACCCCTTGCTCACGCCGAAATCCAGATGGTCCCAGGGCAGCGTCTCGCCGTAGTCCCGGCGGCGGTTGGCGTAAAAGACCGGGTCCAGCCCGCAGGAGGCAAAGCTGTCCATCCACGTATCAAAGCGGAAATGGTCGTTCCAGCTGTCGAAGACGCAGCCGTTCTTCCACGCGGTCTCGATCACGCGGGAAAGCCGCCGGTCGCCGCGGGCGAACACGCCCTCGAGAAAGCTGGTATGGATATCGTGAAAGCTGATGTTGATCTTTTTGGAGGGGCAGGTGTGCAGCAGCAGGTCCTGCTTTTCCTTCAGTTCCTCCACCGTGGCCTGAGGCTCCCACTGGAAGGGCGTAAAGGGCTTGGGCACGAAGTTGGAGGCGCTGACGCTGACGTTCACCCCTTTGCCCTTGGGCTTTTCCGGCATGGAATAGAAGGTGTCCACCACTTTTTTGGCGAGATACGCGATGCCCTGCACGTCCTCCGGCGTTTCCGTGGGCAGGCCCAGCATGAAATACAGCTTGACGGCGGAATAACCGCCGGCGAAGGCGATGCGGGAGGTCTCCATGATCTCCTCTTCCGTCACGTTTTTATTGATCACGTCCCGCATGCGCTGGGTGCCCGCCTCGGGGGCGAAGGTCAGCCCGGACTTGCGCACGCCGGTGAGCTTTTTCAGCAGCTCGTCGGAGAAGTTATCCACCCGGAGCGAGGGCAGGGCGATGTTGACCTTTTCGCCGGGGGTCCAGTCCAGGAGCTTGGAAAGCAGCTCCTCAATGCCCGAATAGTCGCTGCTGGAAAGCGAGCAGAGGGAGATTTCGTCGTAGCCCGTGTTTTTGCACAGGACTTTGCACTGCTCGTTGATGGTATCGGGGGATTTTTCCCGGATGGGGCGGGAGAGGAAGCAGGCCTGGCAGAACCGGCAGCCCCGGATGCAGCCCCGGAAGATCTCGTGGGTCACCCGGTCGAAAACCACGTCGATGAAGGGCACCACGAAGCTGTCGGGATAGAACACGCTGTCAAGGTCCCTCACCACGCGCTTGGTGATCTTTTCCGGCGCGCCTTCGGCGGGAATGATCGCATCCACGACGCCGTCCTCCCGGTAGGTCACGTCGTAGAAGGAGGGCACGTACACGCCGGGGAGCTGCGCCGCCGCCTTTAGGAAGGCCGCCTTATCGGAGCCGCGCTGCTTGTGGGCTTTATACAGGTCGAGGATCTCGTTCATGACCTCTTCCCCGTCGCCCAGCAGAAACAGATCGAAGAATTCCGCCACGGGCTCGGGATTGCAGGCGCAGGGGCCGCCCGCCATGACGATGGGCGACAGGCCCTTCCGGTCCGCGGCGCGGACGGGCAGCCCCGCCAGATCCAGCATGTTCAGGATATTGGTATAGCAAAGCTCGTATTGCAGCGTAAAGCCGATCAGGTCGAAGTCCTTCACGGGATCGCCGCTTTCCAGCGCGTAGAGCGGAATGCCGTTCGAGCGCATCTGCTCCTCCATATCCGTCCACGGGGCAAAGACCCGCTCGCACCAGGCGTCCTCCCTGGCGTTGATGAGGGAATAGAGGATCTTGATGCCGAGATGCGACATGCCGATCTCGTAGGAATCCGGGAAGCAGAAGGCGTAACGGATCGCCACGCTGTTTTTATCTTTGATGACGCTGTTCAGCTCGCCGCCCGTATAGCGGGCGGGCTTCTGCACCAGCGGCAGGATTTTTTCCAGTCTTTTGTCCATAAACAGTACCGTCCGGATAAAATAAAATATGTCATTTTATTATACAACAAAACAAATCGCTTTGCAACCGATTCCGCCGCAGTTTTTTGCTTGAAATTTCAGCTTTTTTAACGTAAACTATGATTAGATAATACTATTCTTTTTCAGGAGGAACGTATCGGTGAAAAAAATAGTGACGACGTTGACGGCGGCGCTGGTTCTTCTGACGCTGTTCGCCGCTTCCGCTTTCGCGGCGGAGCCCGTGTGCAGGGCGTGGGGCGATCTGGACAGGGACGGCAGCACCACCCCGGCGGACGCCCGACTGATCCTGCGGCAGTCCGTCCAACTGGAAAGCTATCCCCCGGAAGCGCTGGTCTGCTGCGATTTTGACAACGACGGGACCGTCACCCCCGGCGACGCCCGTTTCGCGCTGCGCCTTTCCGTGGGGCTTGAGCAGTTCCCCGACCATCGGACGGAGGCGCTGCCCGCTTCTGATCCCACCTGCACCGCGCCGGGGCGTTCCGCCGGGACCCGCTGCGTGATCTGCGGCGAGGTCCTTGTCCCGCAGGAGGAGATCCCCGCCAAGGGACACACGGCAGTCGTTGACGCGGCCGTCGCCCCTACCTGCACCGAGGCAGGCCTGACGGAGGGGTCACACTGTTCCGTCTGCAACGCCGTTCTGGAAAAGCAGGAAGAGATCCCCGCAAAGGGCCACACAGAGGTCGTCGACGCGGCCGTGCCCCCCACCTGCACCGAAGCCGGCCTGACGAAGGGGACCCATTGCGCCGTCTGCGGCGAAGTGATCGCGCCCCAGAAAGCGATCGCCCCCAAGGGCCACACGGAAGTCATTGACAAGGCCGTGGCCGCCGCCTGTACGGAGACCGGCCTGACGGAGGGCAGGCACTGTTCCGTCTGCGGAACCGTGCTGGTCAAACAGGAGGTCGTTCCCGCCAAGGGCCACACGGAGGTCGTTGACGCCGCCGTCGCCCCCACCTGCACCGAACCCGGTCTGACGGAGGGCAGGCACTGCGCCGTCTGCGGGACCGTGCTGACGGAACAGCAGACCGTCCCCGCCAGGGGCCACCGGGAAGTGATCGACGACGCGGTTGCCGCCACCTGCACCGAACCCGGCAAGACCCGGGGCGAACATTGCTCCGTCTGCGGCGCGGTGACGCGGGAGCAGGAGACGATCCCCGCCCTCGGGCATACCAGGGTCACGGATAAGGCCATCGCGCCCACCTGCACGGAGACGGGCCTGACGGAAGGCTCCCATTGCGCCGTCTGCGGCGAGGTGTTCACCGCCCAAAAGACGCTGCCCAACACAGGCCATACCATTGTGATCGACCCGGCCGTTCCGGCCACCTGCACCGAAAACGGCCTGACGGAGGGCAAGCGCTGCTCCGTCTGCAAAGCCGTGCTTGCCGCGCAGAAAAAGATTCCGGCCGCCGGCCATCGGGCGGAGGCGATCCCCGCCGTGGCGGCCGCCTGTACCGCCAACGGTCTGACGGAGGGTTCCCGCTGCGCCGTCTGCGGCGAGATCCTGAAAGCCCAGCAGGTGATCCCCGCCGCCGGCCACTCCCCCGTCGCCGATCCCGCCGTGGCCCCAGGCTGTGAAACGGAGGGCAAAACCGAGGGCAGCCACTGCGCCGTCTGCGGCAAAACGCTGGTCGCACAGCAGCCGGTTCCCGCCGCCCATACCGTCGAGATCATCCCCGCCGTTCCGGCGACGCATACCGCCACGGGCCTGACCGAGGGGCAGCGCTGCGCCGTCTGCGGCAAGATCCTTGTGGAACAAAAGACCGTTCCCATGCACGGCCACACCTACGTGAACGTGCCCGCCGTGGCCGCCACCTGCACCGAGCCCGGCCTCACCGCCGGAACGGTCTGCTCCGTCTGCGGCGCGGTGGGCAAAGCGCAGAAAACGTTACCCGCCAAAGGCCATAAACCCGTGACGGACGCGGCGAAAGCGGCTACCTGTACCGAAAGCGGCCTCACGGCGGGCAGCCATTGTTCCGTCTGCAAGGCCGTTCTGACGCCGCAGGAGACGGTGCCCGCCATGGGACACACCCCCGTCACTCAGCCCGCCGTGGCCGCCACCTGCACCGCCACAGGCCTGACGGAGGGGCAATACTGTTCCGTCTGCGGCGCCGTACTGAAACAACAGAAAACCACCGGCAAGACCGGCCACAAAGCGGCGGCGGACAAGGCCGTCCCCGCCTCCTGCACCGAAAGCGGCCTTACGGCGGGCAGCCATTGCGCCGTCTGCGGCACGATCCTCACCGCCCAGCAGACGGTCGCTCCGTTGGGACACCTGATCCCGGAGGGCGCCGCCGTCACGCTGACGGAGGGCGTCCGCTGCACCCGCTGCGGCGAAACCGCCACGCCCTCTTTCAACGAGCTGGTCAATGCGCTGAAGCAGGGCGGCCACACCTTCAGCGAGGTCTCCCACACCGGCACGGTGATCAGGCCCCCCGTCTATTCCGGCATGATGGTGCTCTTCCGTAAAGAATTTCAGCAGGCCATCGCGGACAGTCTCGGCGCGACCTCCTCTTATTCCGCATTGAAAGAGGGGGCGCCGCTGGATAAAAATACCTATCCGCTGAACGGCTCCGACAAGGTCAGCCTGCTGACGGAGGAGGACGTCGCCTCCTTCACCGCGCAGCAGATCAGCGGACTGGACTTTCTGAATGACCTTCCGGACAGCTACACGACGGAAGACGGCGTTTCTTTCGACCTGACGTCTTACAAACAGCGGGACGCGGGCAGCGTGCTGAAAATGACCGTTATTCTTCAATCGGAGACCTATTCCGGCTCGGTGGATGAGGGCGGCTCCGCCCATATCGGCAAGATCAGCTCCGGCTACGGGGAAAAGGTGACGACCGCCATGGAAAACCTGCACGAATTCAACGAAGGGGTCCTGCAGGCGGAGGGCGACGTCTATTCCGACGCCACCGTGACCTATTACTTTGACGCCCGCACGCTTTCTCCTCTGGCCGCGGTCTATCACGTGGTGACGGATTCCGACCAGAAGATCAACGTCTATCAGAAGGAAGAGGACGTGGGCCATACTGCCCCCTCCGGTTTTGTCAAGGTGGAGATCGTCAACACCGCCGACACTTATTACTTCTTTGACTGACGAAGGAACCGGAGAAGAACCGGGGCCCCTCCCCCGCAAAGCGCCTGCCGCCATTTTTTCAGAAACAACAGTTGAATTTTCATCTGTTTTATGTTACATTAGAAACAACCATGAGATTATTACTGTACCGGAGGTTTATTGCTGATGAAAAAAATCATAGCGTTGCTGCTCGCCATCGCGATGCTCGCCACCCTCACCCTGCCCTGCGTGTTCGCGGAGGCCCCCGCCGACGAAACATGTAAATACTGGGGCGACATGGATGAAGACGGAAAGGTCACCTCGGCCGACGCCCGTCTCGTTCTGCGCCATTCCGTCGGTCTGAAAGACAATCCGGAAGGCTATACGGAAGACGTGCTGTATAAGTGCGACATCGATCAGGACGGCAAGATCTCTTCCTCTGACGCGCGTTCTGTTCTCAGACTGTCGGTCGGCCTTGACGAATTCCCGGCCCACGAGCTGCTCAAGGGCGTCGGGAAGGACGCCACCTGCACCGAAGACGGCCTGACGGACGGCCTGTTCTGCATCATCTGCGGCACGACGTTTGAACCGCAGGAGGTCGTGCCCGCCACAGGGCACAAAGAGGTGACCGACGAAGCCGTGGCCGCCACCTGCACGGAAGACGGCCTGACGGAAGGCAAACACTGCGAGGTCTGCGGCGAGGTCTTCACCGCGCAGGAAACCGTCCCCGCCCTCGGTCACGACCCCATGGCCGTTCCCGCGGAGAGCAAAGAGGTCTGCGAACCCGCCCAGGTCTGCGCCCGCTGCGGCGAGACCCTTTCCGAGGCCGTGATGCACGAATACAACGCCAAGGCCATCACCGTGGAAAACGGCGTCGTCTGCACCCGCTGCGGCGAGGTCAAAACGCCCTCCTTCAACGATCTTGTCAACCCGCTGAAGCAGGCTCCCCACACCTTCACCTACCTCTCTCAGACGGACACCGCCATCGACGAGCCCAAATTCACCGGCGTGATGCTGCTGCTCAAGCCGATGTTTGACGAGGAATTCAAAAACGACGACAACAACGAAACGGAATATACGGTTCTCAGCGAAAAGACGGAAGTCAACAGCCGCACCTTTGAGCTCATCAACGCCGACGAGGTCAGCCGGCTGACGGACAATGACGCCACCGTCAAGACCGAAACCGTCAGCGGCGTGGACTTCCTCAAGAACCTGCCGGATACCGTTTCCGTCGGCAGCCGCTCCTCCGACCTCACCGCCATCAAGGCGAAGGATTTCGGCGACGTACTGAAAGTGACCGTCACCCTCAAGCCGGAAACCTATTCCAAGCTGGCGGATCAGGGCGGTGTGGACGCCATCGGCAGGATCTCCTCCCAGTACGGCTCGCTGATCAGTTCCGCCATGATGCAGTTCTCCGGTCTGAATGAGGACTTCCTCAAGACCGACGCCGACTGCGTCTCCAACATGACCGTCACCTACTATTTCGAGCCGGAGACCTTCAGCCCCATCGCCGCCACGTATAAAATCACCATGGATATCTCACAGACCATGAGCATCGACATCAGCGGCATGAACAAAGACGACCTGCCCGCCGTGCTGAAGCTGGCCAGCAGCACCACCGGCGCCATCAGCTTCAAGATCACAACCGATCTCAACACCTTCTACTTCTTCGACGAGTATTTCGACTGATCCCAACAGACGGCCTGCAAAACAAAAAAACGCGGCAAACAACCGCAACGCCAAGCTCCCCGGACGCCGGTCCGGGGAGCGTTTTTTTCGATAAAAGGCGGATTCGCCGGGGCAATATCGGTAGCGCGGCACCTCAGTGCCGCTATTTACCAAAGCAACATTCAGCAACATGAAACAATTCGTTGATCCGTTTTTTCAGACAATACCTTCTTTTCCGGTTGATAAAAAAAGATTGTTTATGTCATGAGCGGCACTGAGGTGCCGCGCTACCGGGTTTACTCCGGTGAAGACCTCTGCCGTCAAGCAGAAGCACCGACAGAACCGTGGGCGAGGATTTCCAAAATTCCTCATTCCGAATTCCGCATTCAATCGCCTCGCCCAACCGCCGATTGGCAATTCCGCGCCACCGTCATCCGTAAAGAACGAAAAACCGGCCCCGGACGCGCTGCCCGGGGCCTTCCGATCGGTTGGGATCGATCTTCTGAATACTTATCTTCCGGCGGTATGCTGTGAAATGCCCTTAATGCCGCTGACCGCCCAATCGGTGGCCTCCACGGTGATAATGCTGTCGCAGTAGGGGCACCGGGCCGTGCGGTTGATGTTGACCACGCCGCCGCAGTTGGGGCAGTTCTGCACCCTTACGCCGTCGTTGACGCCGGTCTGCACGCCCGTCTTACGGGTCAGGGTCCACTCGTATTCCATGAATTTTTCCGCCGTGTTGCTGCCGCGGACGATCCGTCCCGACGCGTCGTCGGTGACGTAATCCACGATGCGGGTGCGCAGCCTTGCCACCATGATATCCTCGCCGCCCCGCTGCTGCCAGCCCTGCAGCGTCACGCCCAGCACCGCGATCCGTTCGATCCGGTTGGTCTGCCGGTTGCGGCGGTAGTTGTCCAGCTGGCGGTCCATCTGGGCGTAGAAGGCGTCCGTCAGGTAGGGGCGCAGCTCCTCCAGGTTCTTATCCTGCCAGGCGTTCTGGAATTTCACGTACCGGTTGGAGATCTTTTCACACAGCTCCGCTTCCGAGAAGTTGGGGTCCAGCCGGTAGTATTCGTTGAGATGCTTCAGCTGGCTTTGGGGCGTAGGCTGCGCGCCGGGCGCCATGGACCGGATGGGGGTGCTTCTTGTGGCCGATCCGCCGGGACGGCCGCCGCGGAAGCCCGGTCCGCCGCCGCGCTTCCTGCGCACGACGATCACCACGATGATGGCGACGATACAGATGAAGAAGATGCCGCCCACCAGCGTCACGCCGTCGTCGTCTTCCTCCTCCGGGAACAGCGCGGAGGAGGTCAGATAGCCCGCCTCCACCGATTGACCGGCGTGATCCGCCAGCTTCACGGTACCGTAATAGACCGCGTCGTCGGGATAGGAGGTAAAGTGATAATAATAGTCCTTTTTGGAGCTTGAGCCGCCGTAGCTGTCGCTGCCGCCGAACCAACCGTAGGAATCGTCGTCATCATAATCGTAGGAATCATAGGAGTCATAGGAGTCGTAGCTGTCGTAGCCGCCGCCGTAATCCGAATCGCCGCCGTAATCGCCGAAATCCGCCGGCGCAAAGGGGGCCAGCGCGAACAGCAGCAACAGCGCGCACAGCACAAGGGCCGTTTTTTTCATTGCTTTCATTTTCCCGCGCCTCTCTTTCTGTTCCTTACGGTGACCGCCACAAACACGATAACAGCCGCCGCGGCGGCGAGCGCGACGATCAGGTTCAGCCCGGCGGCGTCCTGCTTACGGCTGCCGGGGATCTTCTCCCGCACTTGTTCAAAGGTGTCGCAGCCGTCCGTCATAAACGCGTTGTTGGTATCGCCGTCCTTCCCCAGCACGCCGCCCGACAGCCTGCCGAAAAAGAAGAGCGCATCGGGATACGCCGACAGGGGGATATACTCATAGCGGATGCGCAGATCGCCGAGCTTCGGATTTTCCGGGTCGCCGCTGACGTAGCAGCCGTCCCGCAGCGTCAGGCCGTAGGCGTTTTCAAAGCTTTGGTCCGGCGCAGCCTCCACAAAGCCCTCCGTATCCTCCAGATAGGGATAGCCGTTTGTAAAGGTATAAACAAAATCGTCCGCCAGCTTGACGGGGCCGACGGAGACGTCCGCCAGCAGCATCAAGGAATAACCCCCCTCCGGGAAGACCGGGTTTTCATAGGATTCATCGTTCTTGCCGACGATGTTCGCCTGTTGGTCTTCGTAAAAACCCGTGACGACCTCGTCGCCGGACAGGGAATACTGGTACATCTCCGTTTTGCGGACCAGCACCAGCGCGTCCGGCAGGGTGAAGCCGGTCATGGGGTCCTTCGGCGCGTTTTGCAGGGAGAGCTTTCCTTTCAGGCAGACAAGCTGCCCGTCATGCGCGGCCGCCTGCGCCGGGGTCAGGGCGTCCGCCTCCAACCGGGCGGCGCTGTCGAAAATTTCGCAGGCGTCCTTGTAAAGTTTGTTCTGATACACGCCCCACACCGCGAACATGACGGTGACGATGGCCAGCACGATGCTGGCGGTGGGGATCATGCCGAAAAATTTTTTCACACGATCGCTCCTTTCGCTGACGCAGACTTTCTGTTACAAAAAGATGATATTCTCCCTGATCTCCATCCAAAAGATGAGAAAACCGGAGCCAATCAGGCAAAGCAGATCAAAAACCGCCAGACACCATACCGCCGTATTTTTTTGAAACGGAAGTCGGCGGATATTACTGCTCCACCAATTAATACTTGAAGATTTCTGCTTGTCTAAACGCCGCAATAAATCCTCGACAGGCGACAGCCTGTCTTGCGGTTTCTTCCTTGTCTTGCGACGTTTATCCGGCGCATAAATAATTCACGATTAAATTGGTGGAGCAGTAGCCGCAATGAAAAGGCCGGACGCGGCGACGGCCAGAATATTCCCGCATAAAAACGCAATCACCGTTACCGCCGGATTCGTCATCCATACGGGCAGGAAGAACGCGTGACCGAACAGGGAGGCGCCATCCAGCCAGTAAAACCCGTACCAGATCAACGCCGCCGCAAAGCAGCCCGCTGCGGTCAGGAGAAAGCCCGACGTTACCTTTTGGAATCGGTTGTTCATGATGGTTTTCTCCTCAATCTGTCTGATCCTCCAACAGTTTTTTCAAAGCCTCTTTGCTGGGGAGAACCGTTTCATACCGGCTGGCAAAAATCTGTGAATTATCTTTTGGCAGCGTCATTTCCACCACCGCGTTGTTTTTATCTTTGCAAAGAATGATACCGATGGTGGGGTTTTCCTCCGGCAGCTTTACTTCCCTGTCATAGTAATGCACGTACATCTGCATCTGACCGATATCCTGATGCTTCAGCTCGCCGATCTTTAAATCGAACAGCACAAAACAACGCAGCAACCGGTTATAGAATACCAGATCTACAAAGAAGTGTGCCTCGTCAAAGGTAAAACGTACCTGACGGCCAATATACGCAAATCCGGTTCCGAGCTCCAGAAGAAACTGCTGCAAGTGGTTGATGATCCTGTTTTCCAGTTCATTCTCCGAGTATTCCGGCAGTTCCGGCAATCCCAGGAATTCCAGGATATACGGATCCTTTACCGTATCTCTCGGAGAAGCAATCGTTTGACCTTCCACAGCAAGCCGATACACTTCGTCCTTGTTTTTACTGAGCGCGATACGCTCATAGAGCGAACTGTCGTACTGTCTTTTCAGTTCATTTAAGCTCCAATTGTTTTTGACGGACTCGATCTCATAAAAATGGCGTTCTTCCACGTTTCCGATCCGCATGAGCTTCAAATAATGCGACCAGCTTAAATAAAATCTGCGTCCTGTGCCGACCACCGGAAGGTTTTTGAATTGGCTAAACACTGTTTCGCCAATTTGATCCGTACTGTAAACAGCATAAAACTGCCGGATATTCTTCAGGTTGCCGACAGAATACCCTTTCCCGAATTGTTCTGTCAAATAAGCCGAAAGCTCTTTGAGAAGCCGGCTTCCATAAGCCGCGCGATTTTCTCCATGCTGCTCCTCTTCCACAATCATCCTGCCGATTTCATAATAGGCATAAACCATTGAGAGATTGACGGCTGTTTTTGCGTTTTCCCGCGCATGAAGCAGCACAGCAGAGATATGATTCAAAAAACCGTCATTTAAAGCCAGCGCGTCATGATCCTTATCCATCATTTTCTCCCGGGATGTCCTCAAAGATAGTGGTATTCCGTGTTGGTTTTATCCGTATCGCTGTTTTCGGCGATCAGCACGCTGGCGTCCGGCGAGACGACGATGTTGTGCCAGGTGCCCACGGTGCAGTTATAGAGCTTGCAGGGCTCCATCTTCACGGGCGTGCGCTCCAGCCCGATGTAAAGGGTGGCTTCGCCCTTCAGCAGCACGAAGACCTCGTCCGTCTCCATGTGGCGCTCCATGTAGGTATTCACCGTATATTCGTCGTCCTGCGTCAGAAACGCCACGCACCAGGTCTTGAAAATCAGCGTGCGGTCATATCCTCTGCCGTTAAACTCGCTGATTTCAAGTCCTCTTGATTCCTTGTCCATTTTGATCCTCTCCTTTTTCAATGACAGATATTATTCCTGCTCGTGCCGGCGGGCCAGGGCGGTTTTCTGTTCCTCCCAGCCTTTGCCGAACAGCGGATAGAACTTCATGGCCACGGCGGAAAGCGCCAGCAGCAGGGCGGGAACGGCCATCCACGCCACCAGCACGCCCTGCTTGGCGAGGGCGCTCTGCATACCGGCGGCCAGCGCCGTATCGTAGCCGAACCACTTGGCGATCATCAGGAAGGCGGCGTTGGCCAGGCTGATGGCAGGCTTGGTGATCAGGGAGTTGACGCCGGCGTAGATGCCCTCCCGGCGGGCGCCGGTTTTGATCTCGTCATAGTCGATCACGTCGCCGTTCATGATGGGCACCAGGTACATACCGCCCGCAAAGCCCACGCCGGTGACGAAAAACACGATCAGCGCCACCGGGGCAAACCGGCCCAGCGCGCACATAACGGCGGCGGCGCAGGCAAAGGAGACGCACATGATCAGCACACACTTGCGCACGCCCCAGGGCCGCAGCATCCTGATCCAGAGCAGGATGCCCGCCACCGCGCCGAGCCCCAGCGCCCCGTAGGCCAGGGGCATGGGGGTATCGAACTCGTCGAAATAGTAGATGACGCCCTGCATGAGGATCGTCTGAATAAAGATCACGGTAAAGGACAGCACCTCAAACACCACGAAGGACCGGTTTTTGAAGCACTCCGCCACGGACCGGAACAGGCCCATGGATTCCTCCGCCTCGTTCTGCACCTTTTCTTTATAGAAGAAGGTGGAGAAGAAGATCACGAGGAAGGTGACCACGCCGATGGCCGTCATGATCATCTGGAAGCGGAAGGGGTCCTCCCCCACTTCCGGCTTGATGAGCGGGAACACCACCAGCGGCACAGAGAGGGAGATGAGGCTGAAGCCGATCTTCCAGATGAAGATGGAGCTGCGGGCCTTGTTGGTGACCGCCATGGTATAGGGCATCACGTACAGCGACGTGGCGATGGCGGTGTAGAAGGTATCAAACAGGAACAGCGTCACCAGCATCTGGATGAACAGCACCGTCTGGCTGCCGCCGAAGGGCCACTTGAACCAGGTGAGCACGAAGACCAGCGCGTAGAAGAACGAGCCGTAGCGGATATAGGGGATGCGCCGCCCCAGCTTGCTCTTCGTGCGGTCGGAAAGATAGCCGAACAGCGGGTCGTTGAAGGCGTTCCAGATGGCGAAGATGATCCACACCACGCTGGCCAGCTCTTCGCTGAGCCCCATGAATTTGGTAAAGAAATAGGTCATGCCGCCGCCGGTGAGCAGGCCGTTCAGCGTGGCGCACATGCAATCCGCAAAGCTGAGCCACACCTTGCCGGAAACCGGCACTTTTTCTTCCGTCTGCGGTTGATGCTTGTTGTCAGACATACGATTCACTCCTTCATCTTCATTTTACGATACCGTGCGGCATTTGTCAATTGAAAACAGAACCTTCCTCCCTCCGCCACAAAAACCGTTTCAGGTCCACGTTGCCGTTCGGGAGAAACGCCACCCCCTCGGCCTCCAGCAGGCTGCGCTGTTCCGGCCAGCCCGGCGCGGTGCGCCCGGCGTGGTTCACCACCCGGTGACAGGGGAAATCCCCGTACCACTCCGCCCGGGAGAGGACCCTCCCCACCAGCCGCGCATTTTTCGGCCGCCCGACGGCCCAGGCGATCTGCCCGTAGGTGACCACCCGCCCGGAAGGGACAGAGGCAACAAAAGACAGCACGTCATGAATCAATTCCGTATATGTCAACGTTTCCATTTCGCAAATTGCACTCCGGCTCTCGGTTTTCGGTTCCATCAATCGTACTTCAACTTTTTCGTTTTCTTTTTTCTGTTGAAAAAACGGACATTATTTGTTATAGTAAAATAAAAAAACGCACAAAGTGTGCGTCAAACGGTGGATTGCTGTTGAGGTTACCACCATACCCCACGGCATATTGCCTTATCTTAGAACTCATTGATGGATATTGATAAACTTATACGTAGTTTCAATATGTTATCTCTGATGGATACTGATAAACTTACACATCAACACTTCTAAGTTGTTTTTATTTTAACATACATCATTTTGATTGTCAATACAGGAGGTCAAAAAAATGGAGTACAGAATCGGTTTGGACATCGGCATCGGATCCGTCGGTTGGGCGGTGGTCTCGGCGGAACAGGACGGACATCCGGCACGGATCGAAGATTTCGGCACACGAATCTTTCAGTCCGGGGAAGACGAAAAAACAAGAGAATCATTATGTCAGGGCAGGCGGTCGGCCCGCGGGGTGAGGCGTTTGGAGCGCCGCCGTTCCTACCGGAAGAAAATACTGAAAAATCACTTCGCCAATATCGGAATTCTGAATGAGACGTTCAACGACGAATACGCAGCCTGTAAAGATGCGGACGTTTACGAACTGAAGGTGAAAGGTCTGGATGAACAGCTTTCTCCGGCAGAGTTATACAAGTGCCTCGTTCACACCTGCAACCACAGAGGGTACAGAGATTTTTATGAACCGGAAGAGGACGATGAAGAAGCAGGGCTGAACGAAAGCGCCGCCAATGAATTGGAGGAAGCTTTCATAAAGAGCGGCAAAAGGACCGTTTCGGAATACCTGCTGGCAGACAAGCTTGTCAACGGCTTTGTCAAATACAGAAACAGAAACGAAGGAGACAACCCCTACCGGCTGATCCGCAGAAAGCTGCTGCTGGACGAGGTGCGGCAGATTCTGACAAAGCAGAGCGAGTATTATTCCTGCCTGACGCAGAAAAACATAGATCGGACGGAAACGATCATTTTCAACCAGCGGGATTTTGAAGACGGCCCCGGCAATCCCGATGATCCCAACAGACGCTACTGCGGATTTCTGGAAAAGCTGGGCAAATGCCCTTATTATAAAGAGGAAGACCGCGGTTTCCGAGGGACGGTGATCGCGGACGTCTTCGCCGTCACCAATACGCTGTCCCAATACCGTTTCGTGGACAAATCCACCGGCGAATACACGCTCGACAAGGCCGTAGCGAAGGAGATCGTGGACAGGCTGCTGACCGACGCGAAGATGAACCTCACGGAGATCAAAAAGATCCTCAAAGCCCACGGTTTTGAGCTGCGTAAAAGCGAGAACTCCGACGACAAAGCGCTGAACAAGGCGATCAAATATCTGGCGCTTGCCAAAAAGTGCGTTGAAGCGGCGGGCTATAACTGGGCTGAACTGATTACGGAGGAGCAGTTTGACGTGGAGAACCCCTCCCTTCTGCACCGCATAGGCGAGCTGATTTCAACCTATCAGACGCCCTCCCGCAGAAAGAAAGAAATGAAAGCGGCGGGGGTCGACACGGCCCTGATCGACGCATTTTCCTCAAAAAAGCTCAGCGGCACCGCGTCCGTCAGTTACCGGTATATGTGTGACGCGATCCACGCGTTTATGGACGGCGACATTTACGGCAATTATCAGGCACGGTTCATCAAAGAACAGCAGACCGTCGCACCGACGGAAAAATGCTTCAAGCTCAAGCCCGGTCATATCGACGACGCCGATATCCGCAACAACCGGGTCGTTTTCAAGGCAGTCAACGAGACGCGCAAAATCGTCAACGCCATCATTGATACCTACGGCTCCCCCACCGCCATTGTGATCGAGGTCGCCAGCGAGCTGGGCAAGAGCAAGGACATGCGCGACGAGATTACCAGAGCGAAAAACGCCAATGAAAAGGCGACGGCAAAAGTCAAAGAAGCCATTGCGGAGCTGCTGCATGAAGACGTTGACAAAGTGACTCCCGTGATGGTGGAACGGTATAAACTGTATGTGGAACAGGACGGCCAATGCGCCTATTCCGGCAAACCGCTGGGCGAGCTGAGCGACGTGGTACGGAATACCGGCCACGCCTACGAGATCGACCACATCGTTCCCTACTCCCTGATCCTTGACAACACGCTGCACAACAAGGCGCTGGTGTTGACAGAAGAAAACCAGAAGAAGGGCCAGCAGACGCCGCTGATGTATATGACCGAGGAACAGGGCAAGGCTTTCCGGGCGAGGGTCAAAGCGATGCTTTCCCGTAAAGAAAACCCGCTCAGCCGGAAAAAAGCGGAGTACTGTCTGCTGGAAACCGTCTATGGCGCAAAGGCGGAGGACATTCTCAGCGGGTGGAAATCCCGCAATATCAACGACACCCGCTATATCACCAAATATATCGCGGGGATCATCGACCGCTATCTTCTGTTCGCCGGCGATGCGGAAAAGCAGCACGTGTTCACGGTAAAGGGCGCGGTGACGCAGAAATTCCGCCGGGAGTGGTTCAAAGACAGCCCCTGGGGCGACGCGGAGAAAAATCGTGAGAACTACCTCAACCATGCGCTGGACGCGCTGGTGGCGGCCAACCTTACCAAGGCGTATATCGAGATCGGCTCCGACGCACTGCGGCTGATCGCGCTGTACCGTCGATACCGCAGCACGAGCGCACCGGAGTACGTGGAGTATTTGGAAAAGTGCGTCCGGAAGATGGAGAAGTACTACGGCTTTCCGGAGGCAAAGACGCGGATGCTGCTGAAAAATACCGAGCGGGCGCCCGCCTATCTGCCAAGGCTGGCCGATGAAGTAAAGGTCCGGTTCAACGATGAGGACGAAAATGCATTCGACGAAGGGGTCAAAAAGCTCTACGGGAACGAAGCGCCTTTTATCGTGCCGCCGCATATCCCGGTCACGTCCCACAAACAGGACAAAAAATTCAAAGGGTGTATCGCCGACGACAATCCGATCCGAGTGGTGGAGATTGACGGCGCACCCCACAAGATCAGACGGATCAATGTCCGGGCGGTCTCTGTCAAAACGCTGCCGAAGCTGCGCTGCGGAGATCCGTCATTGGTCGCGCAGCTGACGGAAATTCTGGAGGGCAAAACAGAGAAATACACGATTGATTCATATCTGAAAGAGACGAATCAGCCCCACTTTATCTCCAAAGGCGGCGTGGTGATCCGTAAGGTTTCCATTGACGACGGCCCTGTCACCAATTTCTATCGCAAAACAATCAATGAAAACAATTATACAAATCTCAGCAAACTAAAATACTATTGTGTAGAACTGTATAGAGACAAAAATGGAAACCTAAAAAACACAGGTATTCGGTTTGTGGATATCATCAACAAAGACAAAAAACTCTATCGAAAAGCGAATAGCTTGCCTCAGGATTATGCTGCACATGAAATGTATCTGTTTGCAGGAGATTATATCAGAATCATCAACAGCAAAGGTGAATTAAAATTTGATGGATTCTACACTGCAGTATTCAACATTAATCAAAATCAGTTTTACTGCAAACATAATAATAATTCATCGACCTGCGTTAAACCGATTTCTCCAAAAGACAAGGTAATAAAGTATTCAATAGATATTCTCGGGAGAATAGGGGGTACAATCAAATGTTCAGAACCGTTACCGTGTATAGCGGAGAAAAAGTCTCGGTAAAACAAAACTGGATGGTCGTCAGCGGGGCAGACGGTGAACATCGTCTGCCCGTGGAGGATATCTATTCCGTAGTGATCGACAACCGCCAGACGCTGCTGACCGCGCCGTTTATCACCACACTGACAAAGGCCGGCGCACATATTCTGATCTGCGATGAAAAGCACCTGCCCGCCTCCGTCATTCTGCCGCAAAGCATCCACTATCATCCGCTGACGGTGATGCGCAAACAAATCGCCCTGCCGGAGGATATCAAGGATAAGCTGTGGGACCGGATCGCACGGCAGAAGATCCTCAATCAGGCAAAGGTGCTGGAGCTGTGCGGCGGCAAAAGGGAGCGGTGCGCCCGCCTGCGGGAGCTGGCAGAGGAGGTGAAAGACGGAGACGCGGGCAACCGGGAAGGGATCGCCGCCCGCATCTTCTTCCATGAATTATATGGCTATGAATTCGTCCGTTTTTATGACGACGCCATCAACGCTGCGCTGAATTACGGCTACACCGTGATCCGTTCCGCCGTGGCAAAAACGTTGACCGCCTATGGCTATAACTGTGTGTTGGGGCTACACCATATCAACGAGGCAAACCCCTTTAATCTGGCGGATGACGTCATGGAACCCCTGCGGCCCATTGTGGATATGTGGGTTTCCGATCACCATGAGGATCTGGTGGACGCGCTGACGAAGCAGCAGCGGAACGAGCTGGCGGCGCTGGTCAACCAACTGGTGCTGTGGGACGGCAAAAAGATGCGACTGCGCAACGCGCTGGATAAGTACGTCAGTTCACTGACCACCGCGATCAACAACCTCTCCCCCGCCAAATTGAAGCTGCCGGAAATGATCCGCACGGATCTTTACAACGAAGAAGATGATTAACCGCAATATGAGAGTGCTCGTTTTGTTCGACCTGCCGGTGACGACCAAAAAAGACCGGAAGAACTACGCAAAGTTCCGCCATTTTCTGATCCACGACGGTTATGATATGCTGCAGTTTTCCGTCTATTCCCGCATCACGCAGAATCACGACGATGCGAAAAAGCACGTGGAACGTCTGAACAAAAATCTGCCGCCCAAGGGCTCTGTCCGGGTGTTGCAGATCACCGAAAAGCAGTATGCCTCCATGATGCTGCTGGTGGGGGAACGCACCGCAACCGAGGATTTTCTGACGCCAAAAGACTTTACGGAGCTGTAGCTATTGACAATCCATCGTTTTTTGCTATAGGTTTTAGTTCTCTGATGGATATTGATAAACTTATACAAACCTTAATAACAAGGGCAATTATACCACGTTTTAGTTCTCTGATGGATATTGATAAACTTATACATTCTGACCATTACCGCAGACGTTGAACCGTTTTAGTTCTCTGATGGATATTGATAAACTTATACACCAGTTTGAGGATGTTGTCATAACTGCGGTTTTAGTTCTCTGATGGATATTGATATACTTATACCCGTATAATATCGGGAATGATTTTTATGGGTTTACCAGTTTGAGGATGTTGTCATAACTGCGGTTTTAGTTCTCTGATGGATATTGATATACTTATACATCTCCCGGATCATCTCCAACGACCTGAAGTTTTAGTTCTCTGATGGATATTGATAAACTTATACTTGCGTCTCGCAGAATGTCTGTACATATCGTTTTAGTTCTCTGATGGATATTGATAAACTTATACCGGCCCCATTCCGCGTCTTTCCCGTGTTGGTTTTAGTTCTCTGATGGATATTGATAAACTTATACGACTGGCGATCTCGTTGCTGTAAAGCTGCTGTTTTAGTTCTCTGATGGATATTGATAAACTTATACTTCAGCGGTCGGGACCCGGGTTGAGTACCGGTTTTAGTTCTCTGATGGATATTGATAAACTGTTACATAAAAACACAGCCTTCCGAAAATGGAAGGCTGTCATTCTGTTTTGAGGGAGTTTTATTACCGAAAATGAAAAAGAACGAAATAATGCAGACAACAACTGATCCCCGGGAAGCGCGGGTCCGGGAGATGGAACGGCGGATGGACGAAGGGCAGGCGGCCCTTGACGCGCTGGAGGCGGCGCTGGACAGTCTTGACGCCGCACTGGACGGCTATGAAGCCGCCCTGCCGGAACTGACAGCGCTGGCGGAATACTATGACGGCGGCGACTGGCGGCGCGACTATGAAGCCGACGAGGCGGGAAAGCTGCCCGCCGGGCTGAAACGCGGGGTGCTGTCGCAGGACGCGCTGTTCGACCTGCTGACGAAACAGAAGGAACTGGAAGAACGCCTGCGGAAGCTGTCCGCGGCCGGAAGGATATAAGAAAGAAGGCGAGAACATGGAACGGATACTGAACTGGCTCAAAGCTCTTTATCTCAGGCTGCTGAACTGGCTGCCCGTCCTCGGCGGCCAATAAACCGAAGGCCGTCTGGGCGGCCGCGCCATTCGCGGTTCCACCGCATGCCGGAAGGCCCTCTCTCCCCTGCCGGACAGGAATATCCGGTCAGAGGACCGGCGCATACGGCAGCCCCTTTGCCGCCCCACCGCAGGAGCGGACCATTCCACTCGCGCCAGCCACGTTATCGTGAGGCGCCTATTATCCGAAAGGCGTTTTCCGTGCATACGACGTGAGCGTCACAATGTGCGCTTTGAGCGTCACAATGTGCGCCGGAAGTGTCACAATGTGCGCCTTGAGCGTCACAATGTGACGTAGAGAAGAGAAGAGAAGAGAAGAGAAGAGAAGAGAAGAGAAGAAAAGAGAAGATAAGATAAGATAAGATAAGATAAGATAAGAAGAGAGCAGCATAGAGGGAGAGGGAGAGAAGAAAAAAAGAATACTCCTTCCAAAAAAAAGAAGAATGGCGCGGGGGGAAGAAAACCGCATGACGCGTTTTCTTCCTTCCCGCCGCCCCTGCGAACCAAAAAAGAACTGAAAAAAGGCCTCTTCACGGAAAATTGTGGGATAGGCAAAAATAGATATTGAAAAAGAGCATAGGAAACTCCAAAATTGTAGTTGCGAATCA
Source organism: Oscillospiraceae bacterium (assembly GCA_902788995.1). Taxonomy (GTDB): domain Bacteria; phylum Bacillota; class Clostridia; order Oscillospirales; family Acutalibacteraceae; genus RUG806. Next base: position 15 of record CADAMO010000040.1, on the reverse strand, counting down.
AACAATTAACGGAGT
>CADAMO010000039.1 GCA_902788995.1 Oscillospiraceae bacterium | reverse complement strand
GGTTATCTTGTAAAGGAAAACGATTGATCGATCCAAAATCCGTTTTAAAGCAACATTTGTTCATAGCGGCACTGAGGTGCCGCGCTACAAAATGATCCCACAAATCCCCTTTTGAAAGGATACTCTCATGACCGAACTTGAACTCTGCGCTGCGGCTATCTCAGCGATGAAAAACGCCTACGTCCCCTATTCCGGCTACCGGGTGGGGGCGGCGCTGCTGACGAAGAGCGGCCGCGTCTATACCGGCTGCAACATTGAAAACGCCTCCTTCACCCCCACCGTCTGTGCGGAGCGGACGGCGGTTTTCAAGGCCGTCAGCGAGGGGGAGCGGGACTTTGCCATGCTGGCCGTCTGCGGCGGAAAAAACGGCGTAATCACCGGGGCGTTCCCGCCCTGCGGCGTGTGCCGGCAGGTCCTGGCGGAATTTTGCCCGCCGGATTTCCCGGTGCTGCTGATCACCGGAGAGGGCGCTTACCGGCGGGTGACGCTGGCGGAGCTGCTGCCCTTCGGCTTCGGCCCTTCTTACATGGAGGAAAAGGTTACAGATTAGTTACCAATTAAAAAAACTGTTGATTTACATAAAAAATTGTGATAAGCTTTGGTCAGGTTGCTGAGTGCAATCACATTATACTTAGGAGGAAACCTATCCCATGAAAAAAGTTCTTGCTTTAATTCTGGCTCTGACGATGGTTCTCGCGTTTGCGGCTTGCGCCGGCAAGGGCGGCAACGACGCCACCGATACCGATGCCACCGATACCAATGCATCCGCTCCCGCTACGTCCGGTACGGACGCTGAGCCCGTTGAGGTCACCGGCGACTATAAGGTTGCCATGATCACCGACTACGGCGACATCACCGACCAGTCCTTCAACCAGACCACCTATGAGGCCTGCAAAGATTTCTGCGGCACCAATAACGTGGATTTCACCTACTTCAAGCCCGCTTCCGACTCCGATGAGGATCGTGTCGCCATGATCGAATCCGCCATCGACGAGGGCTACAACGTGGTCGTTCTGCCCGGTTACGCCTTCGGCGCCGCCATCAAAGAGACCGCCGGCCCCAACCCCGACGTGACCTTCATCGCGCTTGACGTAAGCGCCGGCGACCTGGGCGAGGATTATGAAGTTCCCGCCAACCTGTACTGCGCTGTGTATCAGGAAGAGCTCTGCGGCTACATGGCCGGTTACGCTGCCGTGAAGCTGGGCTACACCAAGCTGGGCTTCCTGGGCGGCATGGCTGTTCCCGCCGTCATCCGTTACGGCTACGGCTTCGTGCAGGGCGCTGACGCTGCCGCTGCCGAGCTTGAAAAGACCGACGTGACCATCAACTATGCTTACGGCAACCAGTTCTTCGGCGACGCCGACATCACCGCGGCCATGGATACCTGGTATCAGGGCGGCACCGAGGTCGTGTTCGCCTGCGGCGGCGGCATCTACACCTCCGCTGTTGACGCTGCCAAGAAGGTGGAAGGCGCCAAGGTCATCGGCGTTGACGTTGACCAGGCTGCTACCATCGCGGCTTATGCGGCCGGCGACGACGGCAACGCTGCCGACTACGCCGACCTGACCGTCACCTCCGCCATGAAGGGCCTGGCCCCCACCGTCAAGACCATGCTGACGGCTGTCGTTTCCGGCAACTTCGGCGAGTTCGGCGGCAAGGTTGACAACCTTGGCCTCGTTTCCGAGAACCCCGATGAGAACTATGTCCAGCTGGCCGGTTCCACTCAGTTCGGCGAAGGCTTCACCGCCGATGATTACGCTGCCCTGACCGCCAAGCTGTTCAACGGCGAGATCACCGTTTCCAACGACATCTCCATCACCGCTGCTGAGAACGCCAAGACCGTCACCGTGACCGATCTGGGCAACATCAAATAATTCAGTTGACGCATTATCGTCACAAGGAATTTCCCCCTGCCGTTTCCCGCGGCAGGGGTTTTGTTATTGTCCTGCCATAAAGGAAAAGATTATTATTTACTTTATGGATCTGATATGATAAAATAAAACCGATTATACGGATCTTTGAACCGATTGCGGATGTGATGAAATGAAAAGAGCGCTTGCGCTGTTATGTATTGGGCTGCTGCTGCTCACGCTGGCCCCCGTTGCGGCGGGTGGGGCTTATTGCGACGCCCGTCTGAAAGGGGACGCCGACGGCGACGGCAGGATCACGGTGGCGGACGCCCGTGCGATGCTGCGGATCTGCGCCGGGCTGGAACCCGCGCCCCCGTCCGGCACGCCGGTCTATCAGGCCATGAAGCTTTCCGATCCCGCCGTTCCGGAGATCACCATGGAGGACGTCCGTCTGGTCAAACGGCTTGCGCTGCAGATGGACCCGCAGTCGACCTATTACACGAAAGAAGAGCTGGTGTCGCTGTTCAACGTTCTGGCGGATCAGGTGAAATCCACCGGCCACGTCAACGCCAGCCGCGTCACCTCCTTTACCGCCCGCACCCAGAAGATCGCCGCTCCCTCCGGTTCCTCCGGCGCCATTGCGGATATGTTTGCCTCCGTCATTCTGGACAGCGGCAAGGCAAACGAGACGGTCTATTCGGAGCTGAGCGCCCTGCAGCCGATCAATTATTTCTTCGGCTATCCCGTCCGGGGCGAGCTGTTCGTCAGCGCGCTGCGGCCGGAGGACGTGACCAACGCCGTGATCGAAACCGGCAAAACGGTGGATTTCCTCTCCGGCTACCCGTCGGAGCTGAAGGGCGGCAGCCTTGCCCCCTATCAGAACGCGCAGGTGAAGGACGCCATCCGCCTGACGGTCACCGTCAGAAGCGAATCCTGCACCGTGCTGAAGGAAGCGGGCGTGTCGCAGACCGCCCTGCAGCGCCTGTATGAAAAGAATATTTTCGACGACTTCGCCGCCTATAACGTATCTTCCGAAGAGAAGCAGCGGGACGTGACCATCAAGGCGGATCTCACCTGCCGCGAGATCACCACCGGCGCCGTGGCGGAATACTGGTTTGAGCCAGGTACGCTGGCTCCCATCGCCGCGCGGTACACCGTGCGGGAAGCGGCGGATCTGCGCGCCGATTTCACCATCCTCTACGGGGGCGTGACGGAGCGGGACGCTTCCGATCTGCGCCTTGACGACGTGACGGAGGAAGTTTACCTGTTTGAACCGATGATCCGCGCCGCCGGTCTGGCGGACTGACTTGAACTGTAAGGAGACGAACCATGAACCGTTCCAAGCTGATGAAACTGCTGTCCCTGACGCTCTGCGCCGTGCTGCTGCTCGGCCAGGTCCCGGCGTTTGCCGCCGCCCCCGCCTCTCCGAAGGGGCTTCGGATCGCCGTTGTGTCGAACCTCCGCTATTTCCCGGATTCGCTTGCCGGGGATAAGGGGGAGGCCTATTATACCTATACGCAGGGGGCCGGCGTCAACGGACGAGATCAGGACGCGCTGCTTGAGGCCGCCTTCCGTTCGCTTCGCAGACAGGCGGAGGAAAACGGCCTTGACTGCCTGGTGGTCTGCGGCGACATGACGCCCGGGGGCGAGTACGACGGCGCGGCCGCGCTGGCGCAGAAGCTGCGTCTTTTTGCGTTTGAGTCGGGCGTTAAGGTTTACGTCGTCAACGGCGACCGTGATATCAACAATCCCGCCGCCGCGGATTTCAGCGCCAACCGTCGCCAGAGCGCCCGCGGGATCACCCAGGCGGAGTTCGCCGAGCTGTTCGGCGATTGCGGTTACAACGACGCCTACCACACCTATCTGCCCCTCGGCAGCGGCGCGCAGGGGGCGTTGACCTACTCCGTGCGGCTGGAACAGGGCTATCGGCTGATCATGGCGGACCTGTGCCGCTATACCGCGGACTGTACCGCCGACCATACCGACCGGTGCGAGCACGGCGCCGCCTTCTCGGAGGCGCAGCTGCAATGGGTGCTGGACGAGGCCGCCGACGCGAAGGAAAACGGCGAGATCCCGCTGCTGGTGACCCACGCGGGGATCGTGCCCATGAATGATTTTGAGGAATACCTGCTGCCGGACGCGCTGGCGGACGATGCGTGGCGGCTGCGGGACTCACTGGCGGAGGCGGGCGTGCTCTGCTCCTTCAGCGGCGGCGTCAACGCGGCCGATACCGCCGTCTATGAAGCCGACTGCGGCCGGTCGCTCTATGCGGTCAGCGCCCCGTCGGCGACCCAGTTTCCCTTCGCGTACCGGGTCACGGCGTTTACGCCGGGCGAAGACGGCGCGGTGGAGCTGAACTTTGAACAACACGACTGCGACGAGGCGGGCGAAGTCGCCGCGCCGGGGGGCGGCGTTTATCCCTCGCCCTACCGGACCATCGGCTTTGCCAAACAGTTCGGCGGCGCCTCCGACGCACAGGCGTACCTCAATATGCTGGCGAAAGAAAAGCTCAGCGAGCTCTGCGCGGAGATCATCGCCGCCGGCAGCGTGACGAAATACGTGGAAAGCCGCTTCGGCGTGGACGTGCGCGGCGCGGTGGTGGGCGCTGTGGGCAGCGGCCTGCGGCTCGGCCCCGTGACGATCCTGTCCTCTGCCAACGTGCTGTCGGTGCTTGAAGATCTTGACGCTTCACTGATGGAAAACTACGTCCGCCGTCCGTCGAATCTCTATCAGGCGGTGGCGCGGGCGGTCAAGGCTTTTGCGGAGATCCCGGTCTCTGACGTGCCCTGTACCCGCTATCTGGACGTGTACGGCTTCGGCGACGCCCAGCGGGGCGGCACGGTGGGGGAGCTGATCCTCGACCTGCTGGCCACCGTCAAGCCCGGCGATGAAAACACGGCGGAGGACGCCTTTTTGCAGGACGCGATCACGTCCTGCGCCTCTCCCGCCTTCGTGGCAAAGCTGGCGGAGGTGCTCCGCGTGCAGGTGGTGGACGGCATTTTTGTCAACGAGATCCTGGCGGGAACGGAGTTCCGCACCGGAGCGCTGTTTGCCGACCGGTCCGCCTCCGACGCGGCTTATTTACAGACGATCTTCTCGGCGATCCTCTCCGTTGCTGCGTCCCGCCTGCTGCAGGCGCCCACGGGGAACGACGCGTGGAACGCGCTGGCGGGGCTGCTGACGGAAGGCCGCGCCGTCTCCGTCGGCGACGTGCTGAACGTGCTGCTGGATGCGGGCAGTTCCTCCTCCGGCAAATCCGTTGACGCCTTCCTCGACACGGTGTTCGGCCTGCTGTTCGGCGAAGAGCAGCTGACCGCCATCGGCGACCAGCTCAGCGCGTATCTGGTCGATCTCAGCACGGACGATACCGCCGACACCGGTGTGCCGTATACGGCGGGCGGCGAGGGGATGCCCTCCGCGGACGAGCGGAACATGCGCATTCCCTCCATGGTGCAGATCGCCGTCAACAGCAATACCTCCTTCACGGTGACCTGGTTCACGAAGTATTCCGTCACCGGAACGGATATCGAGCTGATCCGGGAGGGCGGCGTCTTCACCGGCGTTCCCACCGCTTCCAATCTTATCGCGTCGGCCGCCGCGTCCAGCTTGTTCGAGCGATACGGCTTCGACTGCGGCAGCTACGGCTTTTTCCCCTCTTCCCGTGAGGTGATCCGCCACGTGATCACGGTGCGCGGTTTGACCGCCGGGGTGAAGCTGCGTTTCCGTATCGGCGACGCGGAGAAAAACCTCTGGAAAGAGTGTGCCTTTGAAACCGGTAAGGCCGACGGGGCCTTCACCTTCCTGACCTGCAGCGATACCGACGGCGTGACGGCGGCGGCCAACGACGCCTTTGCCCAGGCGCTGCGCATCGGGACCGAAAAGCTGGAGCCCGATTTCCTGGTGCACGCCGGCAATCTGGTGCGCAACCCCGCCAGCGACGCCCATTGGGCGCGGGCGCTTGACGGAGCGGCGGACGTGTTCGCCCGGCTGCCGCTGCAATACGCCTCCGGCGGCAACGATGCCAACGGCGCGCACTCCGTCAAGAAGCATACGACCTATTCCCGCACGCCCTCGCAGTTTGACGAGAACGGCGTGTATTATTCCTTCGATTACGGCAACGCCCACTTTACCGTGCTGAACGCCAACGCGCTGCAGGCAAGCGGCAGATTGGCGGAACAGCAGCTGGCGTGGATGAAAGAAGACCTGTCGACAAAGGCGGATTGGCGCATCCTCGTCCTCTCCGCTCCCGTCTTCGGTACGGAAAACGTCAACCCGACGCTGGAGACCCAGCTGAACGGACTGATCGGCGAATACCACGTGGACCTGGTATTGGAAGGCGGCGCGGGCGGTTATCTGCGTACGACGCTGCTGAAGGACGGCGCGCCGACGGATTCCCTGATGGATACCGTCAGGCGGAACGGGACCAATTATCCCGTCTATCTGGAAAACGCCTGCTATCTTGCCATGTCCTCCGGTCCCTGCGGCGGCGACGCGCAGGAGCAGATCCCCCGCAGCGACCATGCTTCTGTGGCGCTGCGGTCGGAGCACCCCGTCTTCAGCGCGGTGACGATCGATGACGATACCCTCTGCGTCGATTCCTACTACGTGGAGGACGGCAACCTGGTGCGGATCGATACCTTCGGACTGAAAAAGGACTCCGTGACGATCCTGCGGGGCGACGTGAACATGGACGGTTCCGTGACCCCGGCGGACGCCAGACTGGCGCTGCGGGTGGCCGTCGGTCTCGACCGGGTCACGCCGATCACCAAAGCGGCGGCGGATCTGGACGGGGACGTCTACGTTTCTCCCGCGGACGCGAGACTGATCCTGCGGACCTCCGTGGGACTGGAGGAAGCGCCCCGTCAGGCGCGCATCTTCCTCTATGAAATGGCGAAATATCAGAACGCGTAACGACAGGCGTTCAGAATAAAGGAGCTGAATTCTCTATGGCTGACATCATTGTGGCGGGCGCCGGACACGGCGGACTCGGCGCGGCGGCGCTGCTGGCAAAGCAGGGGCACCGCGTGACCGTGCTGGAGAAAAACGCCCGGGAAAACATGGGGTACGACTGGACGGACATCTTCGACAAAAAAGGGTTGTTCGCCGTGGGACTGGACCTGCCGGAAGAAGGAAAGTACGCGCTGAAAAACGATATGACCTTCGTCTGCCCCTCCGGCGAGCACCGGCTGCGCCAGCATACGCCGGCGGATCAGCTGGAGATCCAGATGGAACGGAAGGACCTCTACGATATGCTGATCGGCCACGCGCAGGAATGCGGCGCGGCGATACAGTTTGAGACGGAGGTGCTGGGCCCCGTGATGCTGGGCAGCCGGGTGGCCGGCGTGCGCACCAAGGACGGGCCCGTCTATGCGGATCTGGTGATCGACGCCTGCGGGGCCTGTTCCCCGGTCCGCTCGCAGCTGCCTTCGTACCTCGGCATTCCCCGCGAGGCGGCGAAATATGAGATTTTCTACGTCTACCGGGCGTTCTATGAGCGGACGGCCCCCATGCCGGAGGATAACTTCAAGGTGCTGCTGCTCCACAACAATATCCTCGGCATCAGCTGGGTGGCGGCGGAGGAGGCCCACACGGACGTGCTGATCGGCCGCTTTGAGCCCTTCGGAATGGAGGAAGTGGAAACGGAGCTGGCCTCCCTGCGGGCGGAATGCCCGGAGCTGGGCGAAAAGCGCCTGCGCGGCGGTCAGTTCGTCAAAATACCCGTGCGGCAGGCTGCCGAGGTGATGGTGGCGGACGGTTACGCCGCCATCGGCGATGCGGCGTTCATGACGGTGCCGCTGATCGGTTCCGGCATCGCCAACTCCCTGAAGGCGGCGAAGATGCTGGCGGAGGCGGTACAGGCGGACCGGGACGGCGTCTTCACGGCGCAGACGCTGTACGCCTATCAGAAGGCGTTCTTTGCCTCCCTCGGCGCGGGGCTGGCGCCCATCGCCTGCGTAAAGCTGATGCTGACCAAACTCACCTCGCAGGAGGTGGATTACCTCTTCGGTTCCGGCATCCTCAACGAGATGGACGTGACCATGGGGGCGGATACCACCAGCATCTTCTCCATGACAAAGGGCATGGACCCGCTGTCCCTGAAAATCAAGGCCTCCGGGCTCATCAAGGATAAGGCGCTGCTGAAAAAGATCAGCTGGATGGTGGGGCGCATCGCCTCCGCCGTTTCTGTCGGAGCGGCGATGCCCAAAGTCTATAACCGCACGGCCCTTGCCGCCTGGGCGAAGGCCTACCGCAAGTGCTTTGAAGTCTGAAAAAGCGTCGGATCCCGGGGCGTTTTTCCTGGACGTTTCACTTTGCGGGCGTTTGCCGATTGCCGATAATACTGTTTGACAATTCCCTGCAAAGTGTGGTATGATGAAAGAAATCAAAAAGGGGGAACATAATATGAAAACCGTATTCCTGACCGGCGGTACCGGTACCATGGGTTGGGCGGCCTTCCAGGAGCTGTACAAGCAGAAGGACGTCAGGATCAATTTCCTTGCAAGACCCAGCGATAAGAACAAGCAAAAGCTTCTGCCCTATATGGGACAGAAGAACGTGGAGATCATCTGGGGCGATTTCCTGGACTATGACGCCATTCTGAAGGGCGTCACCGGCGCGGATTACGTGCTGCACATCGGCGGCATGGTCTCCCCGCAGGCGGACTATAAGCCCTATTCCACCCGCAAGGTCAACGTGGGCGCGGCGGAGAACATCTGCAAGGCGGTTCTCGCCCAGCCCAACGCGGACGATATCCGCGTCTGCTACATCGGTTCCGTGGCCGAGACCGGCGACCGCAACACGCCCATCCACTGGGGCCGCTGCGGCGATCCCATTAAAATCTCCGTGTACGACCACTACGCCATCTCCAAGGTGCTGGCGGAGCGCGTCTTTGTGGAAAGCGGCATCAAGCACTGGGTGGTCATGCGCCAGTCCGGCATTCTCTATCCCGCTATCCTTCACAATATGGAACCCATCATGTACCACGTGCCCCTGAACGGCATGCTGGAGTGGTGTACCGTGGAAGACGCCGGCCGTCTGATGTGCAACTTCGTCACCACCGACCTGCCGGAGGAGTTCTTCCAGCGGTATTATAACATCGGTTCCGGCGAGCAGTACCGCCTGACCAACTTCGAGTTTGAAGAGCTGCTGCTGGGCTGCATCGGTCTCGGTTCCCCCAAGACGCTGTTCGATCCCAACTGGTTCACCACCAAGAACTTCCACGGCCAGTATTACGCCGACGGCGACCTGCTGGAGGAGTATCTCCACTTCCGCGCCAATATGCCCGTGAAGGATTATTTCGACCATCTGGCCAATCAGGTGGAGTTCTATTACCGTATCCCGAAGTACATCCCCGCCAAAAAGCTCATCGGCGCGGCGGCCAAGCCCTTCATGAAGAAGATCGCCCAGACGCCCAAGTGGGGCACGCTGGACTGGGTCAGAACCAAGGTCCCCGTCAGAATGTCCGCCTACTACAGCTCCTATGAGGATTACTGTATGATCCCCTCCAGCTGGGAGAACTTCCAACTGGAAAGCCCAGACAAGCGCAATTCCGCTGCCAAGGATTACCTGCTGGATCACGGCTATGACGAGAGCAAGCCCAAGAGTGAGCTGGATATCGAGGATATGAAGCAGGCGGCGGCCTTCCGCGGCGGCGAAGTCGTGAGCAAGAAGATGAAGAAGGGCGACCTGATGACCAAGCTCAAATGGAAGTGCGGCTGCTGCGGCGCGGAGTTTGAAGCCAGCCCCAACCTGATTCTGCTGGGCGGCCATTGGTGCCCCGAGTGCTATCTGCCGGAGAAGACCTGGAACTACGACGAGATCGCCAAGACCAATCCCTTCTTTGCGCAGGTCTGGTACACCAACCACACCAAGGATGAGCACAACGTCTACCAGTTCGACGAGATCTTCGAGGGCTGGGAAGAGAAGAAGTAATGTGATACCGATCAGCGGCCGCCGAAGGATCGGCGGCCGCTTTCAGCGAAGAACAGTTATTTCGTACTTAGTTCTTAGATTTTAGAATCCTATTGCCTATTACCTATTGCCTGATAAATAACATGAAATATACTACGATCTTATTCGACCTTGACGGCACGATCCTGAACACGGTGGAGGATCTGAACGGTTCGCTGAATTTCGTGCTGAAAAAATACGGCCTGCCGCTGCGCAGCGTAAAGGAGACCGCCCGGTTCCTCGGCAACGGCATCCGGCGGCTCATCGAGCTGGGGGCGGGGGAGACCGTCCCGGCGGAAACGGTGGACGCCATGTTCGCCGATTTTAAGGCCCATTACGAGGTGCATTGCCTTGACAAAACTCGACCCTATGAGGGGATCCCCGAGCTGGTGGCCGCGCTGCGGGCGGCGGGGAGAAAGACTGCCGTTGTCTCCAATAAGGCGGATTTCGCCGTGCAGGAGCTGGTGGAGCGGTTTTTCCCGGGGCTGTTTGACTTCGCCGTGGGGGAGCGGGAAGGCGTCAGAAGAAAGCCCGCGCCTGATTCGGTGAACGAGGCGCTGAAGCAGCTGCACGCGGCCCGTGATGAGGCTGTCTATATCGGCGATTCCGAGGTGGATATCGCCACCGCGAAAAACGCCGGTCTGCCCTGTGTGTGCGTGGCGTGGGGCTTCCGGTCGGAAGAACAGCTGCACGAAGCGGGAGGGGAGACCATCGTCCCTTCCGTTGCCGACCTGCGGCAGTTACTGGGCGTATAATCGATCACGGCGTTCCGGCTGCCTCCCGCAGGGAACGCGCAAGAAAGGAAATTCAGAATGGCTGCAAAACGCATTGACGGAAAGGTGATTTCCGCCTATATCAAAGAACGGGCCGCGAAGGAAGCGGCACAGGTCGCCCAAATCCTCGGCCGCAAGCCCTGTCTGGCGGTGATCATCGTGGGGGAGAACCCGGCGTCAAAAGTGTACGTCAACAACAAAAAAAAGGCCTGCGAGGCCTGCGGCATCACGTCGCTGGAATACGCCTTGCCGGAGCTGACCTCTGAACGGGAATTGCTGGACCTGATCGGCACCCTGAACCGGGACGACGCGGTGGACGGCATCCTGTGCCAACTGCCCCTGCCGGGGCACATCAGCGAGGAAAAGGTCATTGAGGCCATTTCCCCGGAGAAGGACGTGGACGGCTTCCATCCGGTGAACGTGGGGAAAATGCTTACCGGCGGCGACGGCTTTTTGCCCTGCACCCCCGCGGGGCTGATCGAGATGCTGAAATATGAAAACATCCCCATCGAGGGCAAGCGGTGCGTGGTGATCGGCCGCAGCAACATCGTGGGCAAGCCCGCCGCCATTCTCATGCAGCGGGAAAACGCCACCGTGACGGTGTGTCACTCCAAAACGCGGAACCTGAAGGAGATCTTGCTGCAGGCGGATATCATCGTGGCCTCCGTCGGCAAACCGCACTTTCTAACCGCCGATATGGTCAAACCCGGCGCCGTGGTACTGGACGTGGGCATTAACCGCCTGCCGGATAAAACGCTGGTGGGCGACGCGGAATTTGCCGAGGTGGCGGAGGTCGCTTCTTACATTACCCCCGTGCCCGGCGGCGTTGGCCCCATGACCGTGGCCATGCTGATGCAGAATACCGTGATGGCGGCAAAACGCAGCGCGGCGTTGAATGATTCTTGAAAAACCGGCGCGGCGCGGTAAAAAAACAGCGCTTCAGCCCATATTTCATCCAATGTTACTTTCCGTTGCTTGCGGCAACGGCGGTTTTGGGGTAGGATAGAGGCGAACCGAAAGGAGGGTTCGCAATGTTTCAAGACAATCTGAAAGCGCTCCGTAAGGAAAAGGGCTTTACCCAGGAGTCGCTTGCCATCGAGCTGCACGTGGTGCGGCAGACGGTTTCAAAATGGGAAAAGGGTCTTTCCGTGCCGGACGCGGAAATGCTGCAAAAGCTGTCGGAGGTGTTGGAAACGCCCGTCGCCCGTCTGTTGGGGGCGGAGCTGCCCGAGGAGGAAGCGCAGCGCAACGAGATCGCGGAGCAATTGGCGAAAATCAACGAACAGCTGGCGATCAAAAACCGCCGCGGCAAACGGGTATTGAAGGCGGTGGTGATCGTGCTGGCGATCCTTGTCCTGCTGCCCGTTATCCTGTTCCCTCTGCTGCGCGCCACACGTAGCTTCGATGTTCACACATCTGAAACCGAGGCCGCCGGGACGGTCTCCTTCATGTGCGAGCTGAACGGAAAAGAATACCCCTGCGAGCTGGAATATGATCAAAACTACCGGATCGTTTCTCTGATGGAGGATTTCTATATTGCCGATCATCTGGACATTTCGCAGTATACCGACGCCAACGTATATGCGGCGCATCTGTTTGACTGGTTCACGGAGCGCGGCGGCACAGTACGGATCGCGGCCGCTTCCGGCGAGCCGCTGGCGGAACTGCCGCAAAGCGATTGAACGTACTGTTGCAGAACAATAAAACACCGGCAGGAGGCTGTTGCTTCCCGCCGGTGAAATATTATTTGGGGTGAGCTCCTTACGCGATGGGGTTCTTGAGGGTGTAGATCATTTCACACATCTCGCCGGTTTCCTCGTCGTCCACCAGCCATTCGCTGCGGTAGAAGTTGCGGCCGCGGACCTCCACGCGGTCCTCGTAAATCTCCACTTCCACGCCGTCGCCGCTTTTCTCATAGATCTCATTGTCGCCGTTGCCGGCCAGCTCCGTATTGCGGGGCAGATAGATCTCCGGGAAGCCGTCGCTGTTGTGGAAGGACCAGAACAGGTACAGCGGCATGTGGGTGTGGCCGCAGAAGTAGAACAGGTCGTGCTCCTGGTTGTATTCCGCCAGCATGTCAATCAGCCGGTCGGTGTTGTTCTCATTCTCGTCGCAGGCGTCGTCGGCGGGGTAGTGGGAGAAGACGAACACGGGCTTGCCGCTGTCGGCGGCCTCCGCCAGAACGCCCTCCAGCCAGGTGAACTGCTCTTCCGTCATCACCATGTCATAGACCAGCTGCGCTTCCATGCCCAGCACGATGAAGTAATAGCCGTCGATCACCTGATAATAGTAGGGGTGATTCAGCTTATAGCCGAAGAAGGCCTCGGTATAGTCATACCAGCGGTTCTGCAGCTGATCGTAATTGCCCTCGCCGTTGCCGATATCGTGGTTGCCCATCACCGGCAGCACCTTTTCGTTTTTCAGCAGCATGCCGGTGGTGCCGTGGAACAGCATATTTTCGATGTTCTGTCCGTTCATGGTGTTGTCGCCCAGGAACAGGATCGCATCATTGCCGCTCTTGTTTTTCTTCACGTCCTGCAGGCAGCGCTCAAAGATCTTGTAGCGGTTGAAGTTATTGCCTTCAATATGGGTGTCGGAGATCACCGTGAAGTTCAGCTTGCAGCTTTCGGGGTCCCGCACGTCATACTTTGCGCCGGCGTTGACGCCGCAGGCGATGATCATGAACAGGGAAATCATAATCGCGAACGCACGCAGAATCGGAGATTTCATGATAATTCCTTCTTTTCCTTTTTTCTTAATGATAGCACAGACCGTTCCGGTTTGTCCAGTAGAGAACGGAAAAAATACTTGTTCTTTTTGCGCCTTCGGAGTATAATATTCTAAAAAAGGGGGAAAACCGAATGAACGACATGATCGCGAAGCGCAACGAACTGTTGGCGCAAAAACTGATAAAGGGCTTTGAAAGCCGCAATATGAAGGCGTATTACGCCGCATCGAAGGAAGAAGCCCTGAAAATCGCGCTGGAGCTGATCCCCGCGGGCAGCAGCGTCACCATGGGCGGCGCCATGAGCGCCCATGAGATCGGGCTGGTGGAGGCCGTCAAAAACGGCGACTACCGCTTCATCGACCGGGACGCCTATACGGATAAGCGCGCCGCCATGCTGGAGGCCTACGACGCGGACTGGTTTCTGGTAGGGGCGAACGCCGTCACGGACGACGGCATCCTCGTCAATATCGACGGCAACGCCAACCGGGTCTCCGCCATCGCCCAGGGGCCGAAGCACGTGCTGTGCCTCGTGGGCCGCAACAAGATCTGCCCGGATCTGGACAGCGCCATGAAGCGCGCCCGCAACGTGGCCGCGCCGGTCAACGCCCAGCGGTTCGGTCTTGCCACGCCCTGCGCCAAAACGGGGAAGTGCATGGACTGCAAATCGCCGGATACCATCTGCTGTCAGTTCCTGATCACCCGCTATTCCCGCCATGAGGGGCGCATCGTCGTGATCGTGGTCAACGACGACCTGGGGTTCTGATCCCGTCGGTTGTTGACCGCTGTTTCTGCGGCAGCTCGCCGATTACGGCGGAGCCGAGGATCAGTATCGCGCCGAGGAAGCCGAGCCAGCTCATGGATTCGCGCAGTACCAGCGCGGAGAGGATCAGCGCCGCCACGGGGTCGATGTAGCTGAACAGCGCCACCGTCTGGGTGCGAAGCCCTTCCATGGAGGCGAAATACAGGGCGTAGCTCACCCCTGTGTGCAGCACGCCCACCAGCAGCAACAGGCCCACAGTCCCGGCGGTCCATTGGACGCCGGAAAAGCCGCCCGTCGCCAGCAGGTATGGCAGCATCACCGCCGCCGCGCAGGCCAGCTGGATTACGGTCTTGGCGTAGGGATCGGTCTTGTTGACCGTCTTGTTCAGCAGCACCACCGCCGCGTAAATGCCCGCCGCGCCGAGGCCCAGCAGGATGCCTTTCAGCTCGCCCTTTCCAGGCAGGCCGGATTCGACCACGCCGGAGACCAGCGCCATGCCCGCCAGCGCCCCCACGGCGCACAGGGCTTTTTTCAGCGTCATGGCCTCCCGGAAGAACACACTGGCCCCCAGAATGACGAAGGTGGGCGCCATATAGTAGCAGAGGGTCGCCACGGAGACGGAGGTGTGGTTATACGCCTCGAACAGCAGCAGCCAGTTGACGCCGATCAGCGCGCCGGAGAGCATCAGCTTTCCGGCTGTTTTTTTGTCCGGCAAAAGGGGCTTGTTCCGTCTGTTTTTCCATAATAAAGGTAGTAAAAAAACGCTGCCGACCAGCCCCCTGAAAAAGGCGATCAGGGCGGAATCCAGCGGCAGCATCCTTCGGAAGATCCCGATGGTGCCGAAGATCAGCATGGAGAGCGTCAGCATCAGCAGGGATCCGGGGTTGTTTTTGTCGGCTTCGTGTTTCATAGCGTTTCGGCGGGCAGTTTTCTGTAATAGTCGCTCAATGAAAAACGGCGTATCTCGTCGGGGGTCATTTTTTCGTTTCCCGGCGCGTAGGCAAAATCGCTCCATCGGTACGCTGTTTCCGTGCACCCGTAGCATTGCAAGCTGATGATGCTGCTCAGTCGGAGATCCTCTCTCTTTGGCAGCGGCTTGCTTTCCGTCACGCCGGTTTCGTTCATCAGCGACAGCTTATCGTAATCCAACAGCAGATAATGGCGGCCGTCGTCGTACCGTGTGATACCGAGGTGCGGCAGTCCTTCCACATTTTGCTCTGTAAAAGAGAGTGTGTCGATCGCATACCTGCGAACAATGGCGCGGCTTTCCCTTTCTAGCCGTCCGTCCTCGTGCAGCACGTCGATCACGTGGCGGTTGTCCCACGAGAGAATGTGGTTGCCGTCCTGCGAATCGTATTTCGTCTCTTTCCAGCGTTTTATCAGCGAAAAATCGTCGGCGGAATAGACGTACATGTGCCCGGTGCTGGCCTTGATCCACAGATTGCCGTCCGGCGTGAACAGCGGCCAATAGGCGTAGCGCTGCCCTTTGATTTGTGTGACCGGCGAACCGTCTTTCCGATAGATATACGTGGTCTGCCCGGAGCACTTTGCCACGTAGGTTTCGTTTTCTGCGACGCCCCAGATCTTCGGCATGACAAATCCTCCTCCTCTTTTTTACGCCTCTCCGAGGCGCAAACGATAAAAGTATTGCAGCCATTCCGGCTGGCGGTCGATTTCGTCTTTGAGCTTTTCCAGCGTCCGTTTGCCCACCCGCCGGTCCAGTACGGCAAACATCCGCACGATGGGGTTGTCGGAAGCAAGGCTGGTTTGGATATCCTGCAGGCGGTATTGTTCCAGCGCGTCGGCAAATTCCCCGTCGGTGTATTCGGTGCGGTCTTCCATGGAGACGTCGCCTTCAATTTCCGCGCACTGACGCCAATAGTCCCACATCTCCTCATTCATGGACCCGTTGGAGGGAGGCTTTGGCAGCATCCCACGTCGCTGCAGGTGACTTCTGACGCCGTCATAGGAAAATGATTTGATCGACCTGCCGTCTACGCAGATCTCAAACCGCTGAAATTCATACAGATTGACGCCGCTGGGGCAGTTATACCGGACGCGTCCCCGCAGCGGTTCCGCCAGCATGTCCTGTTCCAGATAGCGGCGCATGCCGCTCCAGGAGCCTTCATATCCCATAAAACGTCTCCTTTTTTATGCGTTCGGTCGATTGTTGTCCGCGAAATCCCGAAGTGCCTCGTAATAGCCGAAGGGGACGCACAGGTCGCCCTTGCCGGTGCCAAGTGTGATGGCGGGCTTGGCTGCCCCGTGGAAGTCCGAACCGCCGCTGGGCAGCAGCCCGAAGCGCTCGGCCAGCGCCGCGGCCTCGTCGGTCTTTGCCGCGTCAAAGAGGGAGTAGTGGGTCTCCATGGCGACGAGGCCCGCCTCCTTCGCCAGCGGCAGAAACTCCTCCAGCCCCGTTTTATCCAGATTCAGGAAGGGATGGGCCAGCACCGGCACGCCGCCGATGGACCGGATGAAGCGGATCCGCTCAAACACGTCCGGGCGCTTTGCCGGAAAATAGCAGCCGTTGCCCTCTTTCAGCAGCGTATCGAAGGCCTGATCGAGGCTGTGGACGCAGCCCTTGGCCTGTAAGACCCGGGCCACGTGGGCGCGATTGAATTCGTCCGCGTCGGTGAGGGCGGCGGTCTCCTCATAGGTGATATCGCAGCCGCGCTGGCGCAGCTTTTCGATCAGCAGCACGTTGCTCTCATGCTTGGCGCGGCGCAGCGCGTCCATCTGACGCTCTACCTCCGGCCAGGAGCGTTCGGGCAGAAACAGCCCGACGACGTGCAGCTCTGTTTTTCCCCAGGCGGTGGTGAACTCGCAGCCGGGCACGGTGATCAGGCCGTGTGCTTTGCCCGCCGCCGTAAACTCCGGCAGACCCTTCGCGGTGTTGTGGTCCGTCAGGGCCAGCGCGGCAACGCCGTTGGCTTTGGCGGCGATCACCAGCTCCGTGGGCGTGAAAGAGCCGTCGGAACCGGTGGAATGGGTGTGAAGATCGCAGATTTTCATGAGTATATCCTTTGCAATAGGGGGATTCAGCGGGGGATGAGGGGGCTGACCGCCACGGCCAGCGCCACGCCGCCCAGCGTGCTGATGAGGATTTGCTTGGGCGTTTTATAGAGAATGATCACCGCCGCGCCGAACAGGACGGCGTTGACGATCCCGTTAAGGCCGACGTAGACCCAGCCGAGGGAGAAGCTGAAAAGGGCCATGGCCGCCAGCAACAGCGTGTCGATGACGATGGAGACGTTGGCGCCGCTTTTGCCGTACCAGCAGATGGCCGCCAGCAGCGGAGAGGCCAGCGTGATCCCGTACCAGATCAGCATGTAGCGGTCCGGGTTGAACCCGGCAAAGATGATCGTATAGGCGTGGTAGGCGGTACACATGCCCAGCAGGAACAAAAATCCGTGCAGCGCCGCCCGCCCGGGGGAGCCGCTGAACACGGCGATGGCCATGGTCAGCGCCAGCCACACCGGCAGTTCAGAGAACACGTTCCCCAGATCCAGCTTTTCAATGACAAGGTGCCACCAGACCCGGTTGTCCAGCGCCAGCTCGTCCAGCCATTTTGCGAATACCCCCAGCAGTACGCCCAGCAGCAAAAGCAGCAGGGCGTTTCGCAGCATCACGCCGCTGGAGGGTTTTTTCTTCGGTTTTCTGATTTTGTTGAGTTTCGTTTTCATAATATATCATTATATTGAATCTTGTTTCCGGTGTCAATGACTAAAATTATGCAATTCGTATATTGATTTGTCAATTTATTGTTAGCGAATAAAGAAAAAATCCGTCGGTCATCCGACGGATCGCGTCTGTTATTCTTTTGCAAGGCCCTGCATTCGTTGCAACGCCTGCCGGTGGCTGTCGGATTCTTCATAGAATCCCGCCATCATATCGCAGGGGAATGCGTCGCATTCCCCGCAGCAGCAGATCCCTTTTTCGCGGCAGCAGGCGACGGGCGGACAGGGGTCGTCCTCCGGCCAGACGCTGTTCCTGCAGTCAGGGCAGCTTCCCTGTAAAAAATCGGGGCAGGCGGCGCAATCCACGCCGCAATAGCCGATACGGTCAGGCTGATTCATGGCTTCCTCCCTCTTTTTCAAAGCAGGAAAGGCCGATTTTGGTGGGGTGGTCGATATACAGCGTCTCGTTTTGCGGTTTGTGCCGGAGCAGCAGCTGCGCGATCAGCAGGTCGCCGCCCGCGCTCATGTTCATCACCGCGCCGAACATCAGCAGATAACCGCTGTGCAGAATCACCGCGATGATGCAGGGAATGATCCCCAGCAGCAAGCAAGGCATGAGCAGCCCCGTCAGGTACTGCCCCTTGGTCAGCGCCTCCGAGCAGTT
>CADAMO010000038.1 GCA_902788995.1 Oscillospiraceae bacterium | reverse complement strand
GACCGAGGAAAGCTTTGCAACGCTTTTGATGAGCCCCGGGTCGAAATCCCCGGGGAACCCGGCGGCAGAGTGCCCGGGCGATTCCTGCTTCTCCCCTTCCCCGCCGCCGAAGAACTGCGAGGCCATCTCCTTCAGCTTTTTCACGTCGTCCTCTCCCAGCGAGGACAGCAGATCGCCCAGCTCCATCAGCCGTCCCCTTTCTGTTTCAGTGCGTCCATGATCTGCTTCGCCTTCTCGGACGACAGCAACGATTTCAGAAAGTCGTTATCGTGCAGCGCCCGCTCCAACAGCTGCTGTTTGTCGGCGCTGAGGCTGCTTTTCATTTCCCCGGCAAGCGCCGCGGCGGTCTTTTCGTCGCCGCTCTTCGCGGCGCGGAACAGTTTTTCGATATCGTTGTTCGGCATGATGATTCCTCCTTAGAAAAATGGGGATTTGTCGGGGCGACGCGGAGCGTCGCAGGTGTGAGGTTGGAGGTGTGAGGTGTGAGAAGAAAGACCATTTACCGGTAAAGGAGAAACGTCAATTGTAAGGTTCTCAGACCTCAAACCTGATACCTCAAACCTGTCGCGTGATCAGCGCGACAAATTCACAATTTGCCTATTCATCTATATTCAGAAAAAGGAGACAATATCCATGAAACTGCTGATTCTCTCCGACTCCCACGGGTACGTTTTCAATTTAGAGGCAATACTGAAACGGGAGAGGGACGCGGACGCGATCCTGCATCTGGGCGACGGGGGCGACGACCTGCGCCTGATGGCGGAATACACGGAAGGCAAGCCCTGTTACATCTGCAAGGGCAACTGCGACAGCGTCGCGCACGGCTTTCCGGAGACGATCGTCACGGAGGCGGAGGGCGTGAGGATCTTCGCCTGTCACGGTCACCAATACGGCGTGAAATACGGGTTACAGAAGCTTTATTGCGCAGCGAAGGAGGCCGGTGCGCAGCTCTGTCTGTTTGGGCACACCCACTCCCCCTGCTGCGAATTCGAGCCGGGCTTTACCATGGTCAACCCCGGTTCCGTCGCCGCGGGGTCATATTGCGTGGCGGAACTGCAGGACGGAACGGTCCGGACGGAGAATAAATCGTTAGCGCGGGAATGATCTGTTGTCTAATGCATTATTTCAACAGTTTGTGTATAAAATCAAAGATTGACCCTTGTTTTTCCGACTATTATCTGTTAAAATGTAGGATGAATAAAAAGGACCCGTCGACAACGGGGAACGGAGGATTATAAATGGATAAGCGTTTCTCGATTTCGCAGTATCCCAACGCTGCCGAGATCAACAACAAACTCAATGCACTGATCAAGAAACCGATCTATACCATCACGCCCGAAGCGCTGGCCGCTTACGAAAAGGATTACTTTGACGCCAAATGCCAGAAGTCAAAGGCCATGATCGAAGAAGCCAAGAAGATCATTCCCGGCGGCGTGCAGCACAACCTGGCGTTCAACTATCCCTTCCCGCTGGTGTTCACCAAGGCGGAGGGCTGCTATCTCTACGACATCGACGGCAACAGATATTATGACTTTCTGCAGGCCGGCGGCCCCACGGTGCTGGGGTCCAACCCGCCCGAGATCCGCGAGCAGGTCATCGACCTGCTGAACACCTGCGGACCCTCCACCGGTCTGTTCCACGAGTTTGAATACAAACTGGCCAAGAAGATCGCCGACAGCGTGGAGACTGTGGACATGTTCCGTATGCTTCAGTCCGGTACCGAGGCCTGCATGCTGGCCGTGCGTATCGCAAGGCTTGCCACCAAGAACCGCAACATCGTCAAGATGGGCGGCGCATATCACGGCTGGTCCGATCAGCTGGGCTACGGCATCCGCATCCCTGGCACCAAGTTCACCCAGGCCAACGGCGTGCCGATCCGCATCATGAGAGACACCCAGGAATTCTTCCCCGGCGACCTGAACGATCTGGAGAAGGTCCTGCGCCGCAATATGTTCCGCGGCGGCACGGCGGCCGTATTCCTTGAGGCCATCGGCCCCGAGAGCGGCTCCCGTCCCGTGGACAAGGACTTCTGCCAGGGCGTGGAGCGGCTGTGCCGCAAGTACGGCGCGCTGCTGGTCTTCGACGAGGTCGTCACCGGCTTCCGCATCGGCATGGCCGGCGCGCAGGGCTATTTCGGCTGCTCCCCCGACCTCACCGTCTTCGGCAAGGTCATCGCCGGCGGCTACCCGGGCGCGGGCGGCGTAGGCGGCAAGCGCGAATACATGAAGTATCTGGGCGCGGGCCTCGACGGCGCCGTCAAGGTCAAGAAGGCCTTCTGCGGCGGCACCCTTTCCGCCAACCCGCTGAGCTGCGCCGCCGGTTACTTCACCCTCGAAGAGATCGACCGCACCAACGCCTGCCAGAAGGCCGGCGAAATGGGCGACCGGATCATCAAGGGCCTGCAGGAGGTCATCGACCGCCGTCACCTGCCCTTCGTGGCCTTCAACCAAGGCTCCATCTGCCATCTGGAAACCGTCGGCACGCTGCAGTTCTCCATCGACTGGCACAAGCCGTGGACCATTCCGCACGTGCTGGACGAGACCAACGCGAGAAAGACCGAAATGACCCACATGGGCGCCGCTTATATGGCGGAAGGCCTTGTGACCCTCGCGGGCAGCAGACTTTACACCAGCGCGGCCTACACCCCCGAGCTGATCGACGACGCGGTGGCAAGATTCGACAAGGTCTTTGCCAACATCGCGGTGAAAGAATAAGCATCGTTTTTAACAAAGAGGAAACCCGAAATGGAGATTGAACAGGCGAAATTACAGGTCATTCAAGCCGGAAAAATGCTCTGTGAAAACGGGCTGATCCAGCGCACCTGGGGCAACGTAAGCTGCCGTATCGACGAAGAATTCTTTGCCATCACCCCCAGCGGAAGGGATTATCTGTCCCTGACGCCGGAGGATATCGTGGTGGTCAACATTCAGGATCTGACCTACGCGGGCGAGATCAAGCCCTCCTCTGAAAAGGGGATCCACGCAGCCTGCTACCGTCTGCGCGGCGACGTCAATTTCGTGATCCACACCCATCAGACCTATGCGTCCCTGGCCGGGCTTTCCGGCAGGGACATCAACGGTCTCACCGGTGAGAGCGAAAAAGTGATCGGCAGCAACGTGCCGCTGGCGTCTTACGGGTTGCCCGGAACGGGCAAGCTGCGCGAGGGCGTTATCGCGGCGCTGCAGCGGTCCACATCGAAGGCGGTGCTGATGCACCACCACGGCGCGCTGTGCCTCGGCGGAAGCCTTGAAGAGGCGTTCCGCGTGGCGGGCGATCTGGAAAACGTCTGCAAACAGACGTTGTTTGACCGCTATAAAGAGCTGACGGGCAAAACGGCGGAAAGCTTCACTTCCCTGTGCGAGTACGTGGCGGAAACAAGGAAAAAGGGCGTCGACTACTTCGTCTTTCCTGCCTATGATTCCGAGCGTCACTTCGACACCGTCACGCTGACCCCCGCCAAGGGCGGCGATCCCGTGGAAGTGGATATCAGAACAGGCCTGCCCCTCGACCGGTGCATCGACGCGCCGGAGGCGGCGCTGCTGCACAGCATGATCTACCGCAAACGCGGTGACGTCAACGCGATCCTCCACTCCACCGAGCCCGCTACCGTGGCGGTATCCGGCATCGGCGCGACCGTGAAGCCGTTCCTTGACGATTTCGCCCAGATCACCGGCGTCAACCTCAAAACCGCCCCGTTTTACGGCGACAGCCCGCGCCGCGCGGCCAAAAAGGTCGTGAAAAAGCTGCGCGGCAGAAACGCCGTGCTGCTGAAAAACAGCGGCGCGCTTTGCGTCGGTTCTACCGAAGACGACGCGCAGGCGGTGAAGCTGGTCACAGAGAAGGGCTGTATGGCCTACGTGGCGGCAGACGTTTACGGCAAAGAAGACGAACGCATCAACTTCGCAGAATGTCTCCTGATGAGGGTCGTTTATAAAACCAAGTATTCTAAAAAGGCAGAGCAAAATAAAAAAAGGAGTTAATAATGCCAGTCCAGCACAAATCCACACATAAAAATGCCGTTCGTTCCAGACAAATGATCAAAAAGGCGTTCGCGGAAATGCTCAACGAAAAGGACATTTCCAAAATCACCGTCACCGACATCGTAGAAAAGGCGGGCATTTCCCGCGGCACCTTCTATGCGCACTACATGGACGTGTATGATCTTTACAACGCGATCCAAAGCAATATGATGGAGGCCGTCAAGGAGACGATCGAGCAGATCGGCCCCAAGCAGATCCTGCTTGACCCCACGGAGGTCCTCAGTCAGGCGTTCCGCTTTCTTGATGAAAAGAAGTTCTATTACAAGCTGTTCATCACCTCTTCCCGCAGCGACGCTCTTGTGAAGCGGATCATCGCCTATATCGGCGATACCATGAGCTCCACGATCGACGGGTCGTTCTCCGAGGCGGAGAGAAAAGAAATCAACCTGTTCCTCTACTATTCCCTCGGCGCGATGGAAAACATCGTCAAGGCATGGCTGGACGAGAAGCTCAACATCAAGGCCGACGAATGTGCGGCGCTGATCGCGAAGACCTACCTCAGAAGCAAGCCAGAAGCCCTTACCAAGCTGGAGACCCCGGCAAAATAAACAAATACAGCATTACAAAAGGGACTGTCCGATGCGGGCAGTCCCTTTCGTTATAGATTGAATTGTTATTCCGCCTTAAAATGGAGGGCGAAGCTCTCGCCGTCGCCGTTGGGATAGTGATACAGCGACAATCCCGCGTTCATCAGCAGCGCGCCGGAGAAGACCTTGCCGGTCTCTTCGCACACGTAGCGCTTGGCCGGGTCGAGGCCCTTCATCTTGATAAAGAAGTTCTGGGCCTCCATATAGAACTTGGTGACCACGGTGAACATGAACTCGCTCTTGTCCTCGCTGACAAACTCCCACGCAGCCTTATAGGGATCGTCCCACGGACAGATCAGGCGGTAGAGGTCGCCGTAATGGATCAGGTCGTAATACTTGTGATAGCCCTCGATCTGGGTCTTGATGACCGCCCGGTCCTCGTCGGAGATCTTGGCGGGATCCAGCTCATAGCCGAAGGTGCCCCACATGGCCACGTCCTTTTTGGTGTTGTAGCCGGTGCGGCGGGAGGCGGAAACGTGGGCCCCCTGCACGGACGCGGGATAGCACAACGACGTGCCGAACTGGATATCAATGCGGGACAGCGCGTCGGTGTTGTCCGAGCACCAGATCTGCGGCGTATAGTACAGAATGCCGGGGTCATACCGTCCGCCGCCGCCGGAGCAGCCCTCCACCAGCAGGTGGGGATAGGCCTTGGTGATGCGGTCGAACAGGTCATAGGTGCCGAGGATGTAGCGGTGGAAGAAGCCCTTCTGCCGCTCGGGGGGCAGCAAGGCGGAACCGGCCTCCGTGATGTTGCGGTTGAAATCCCACTTCAGATAGTCGATGTCGTTGTGGGCCAGCACCTCGCTCATGATATTGAACAGGTAATCCCGCACGTCGGCGCGGGTCATATCCATCACGCACTGCCAGCGGCCCTGCGACCGGTCGCGGTTCGGAACGTGGATGCACCAGTCGGGATGGGCGCGGTAGATATCGGAATCGGGGGAGATCATCTCCGGCTCGTACCAGATGCCGAAGCGAAGGCCCAGCTCCTTGACGCGCTTGACCAGCGGCGCGATGCCGCCCTTGAGCTTGTTCTCGTTGACCACCCAGTCGCCGAGGCTCCGCCGGTCGTCGTTGCGCACGCCGAACCAGCCGTCGTCCATGACGAACATATCAAGACCCGTCTCCTTCGCCCACTTGGCGATGGCCACCAGCTTGTCGTCGTCGAAGTCAAAGTAGGTGCCCTCCCAGTTGTTGATGAGCAGCGGGCGCTGTTTGCGCTTCCACTCCCCTCTCACCAGGTTGTTGTTATAAAGGCGGTGGAAGGTGCGGCTCATGCCGCCCAGGCCCTCGTTTGAGTAGACCAGCACCGCCTCGGGGGACCAGAATTCCTCACCGGGGGCAAGGGTCCAGCCGAAGTCGGAGTCGTCGATGCCCATCATCACGCGGGAGGAGTTGTTGAAGTCCACCTCCACCTCCGCCACATAGTTGCAGCTGTAGACGAGGTTGAAGCCGTAGGCGTCGCCGTGGTCCTCATTGGCCCCTCGGCGCAGCAGCGCCATGAAGGGGTTCTGCTGGTGGGAGGAGGAGCCCCGGCGGCTGCCGATCCCCTGCCGTCCGTGGGCCAGCGGGCGCTTTTCCAGCAAACGCTCCATATTGTGGCGGCCGTAGAGGGTCAGCAGGTCGTAGTCAGCGTCCGGCAGGTCCAGATTGAAGCTCATGGCCTTTTCGATCTCGAAGGGCTTGTCGGAGGCGTTGCGGATCACCACGGAACGGGTGATGGCCGCATGCTTTTCAAACGCGGTATAAAGCAGCGTCGCCTGCGCGCCGGTCACCTTGTCCTCTGTCAGCACCTCCAGCGTGGCGCAGTCGTCGTCCGTGTTGGCGTACAGCGCGGGGAGGCCCGGCAGCGCGGGCTTGCCGGGATAGATCTTATGGGACACGTAGCGCATATCCGTGGCGGCGTTGCCGTCCGCGTTGCGGATCTGCAGGGAAGAGATCCGCATATCCCCGCAGCCGTTGCAGCCGATCTCAAAGGGGAATACGTCCGCGGAAAAATCTTTGGTCAGCAGATGGGCGTTGGACGCGCTGAAGGACGCGTACATATGGCGGCACTCGAAATCCGGCAGCTCGTAGTCCGGGATCTTCGCGCCGTAGTACAGATGCACCAGGTAATTTTCGTCGTAGATTTTGAAGATGTAGCTCGAACCGGCGGTATCGAGCTTGAAGATTTTTTTCTCAGCGTCAAAGAGAATGGCCATATAGTCCTCCTGTAACGTAGCACGGCGCCCTGCGCCGTTACCATTGTCTGTTCGCGGCGCAGCGCCGCCGATACGGGAATGTTACATCACGTAGCACGGCGTATCACGCCGTCGGGCGTTCTCCCATCATGATTGTCCGCCTTGACAAAATATCGAATGGCAACGGATACTGTCATACCGTGAAATCATCTTAGCAGAAAGCGTCAGACGGCGCAATGCGCCGTGCTACCATAATTGTTTGCGCCAAAAGCGGCACTGAGGTGCCGCGCTGCCGTGCGTTACGCGGTCGCTCCGGCCTTCTCCTGCTCTTTGGCGATCACGGAGGGGCGCTCGTGGTAGGGCAGCAGCAGTTCGGACACGTCTTTATACTTGACGGGGATGTTCTTCTTTTTGTAGATCACGTTCACCGCGATCATGGCCGCGTACAGCAGCATGACGACGATGTAGGCCCAGGGGGCGACCGTGCCGCTGAAAATACCGGGCAGCTCCGCCGTCAGCGTTTTGACCATCAGGGCAAAAGAGACAAACGCGGCGGTCGCCAGCACCATACCCGTCACCGGGAAGGCGATATTCCGGCGGAAGCCCTTGGGGGAGCAGGACAGCGTCAGCAGGAAGAACCCCACCAGCGTGACCACCGCCATCAGCACCACCGCCAGCACGGCCACGGTCCAGTACACAAGGCCCTTGCCGACCAGCTGGGAACCCCACAGCTTCGTCAGCAGGCCGATATCCAGATCCGCGCCGGTGAAAAAGTTGATAATGCCGATCAGGTTGACCTCCTTCGTCTGCGTGGCGAAGGGCAGCACATAGCTGAGCTTGCCGGAGGGGATCAGCAGCGCGGCGATGGGCAAAAGGCCCAGCACCAGCCGCACGATGGCCAGCGGATGGCCGATCAGGGAAGCCTTCAGCCGGTCGAACCGGGGCTGCATTTTCGCGTGCTCCAGCTCCGCCTTATCCGCTTCCTCCCGCAGCCGGTCCTCCACGCCGTAATACAGCACATTGACGCCGCATTGGGGGCACTCCGGCCGCCAGTCGGTGGGTTTGAATTTATAGTTACACTTGGGGCAGTATTCCGCCATGGGTTGTCACTCCTTTAGTATAGGTGCGAGGTATTAGGTGTGAGATGTGAGTATTTTTTCTCAAACCTCTCACCTCAAACCTCCAACCTTCAACCTTTTAATCCAGCATATTCCCGTCGATGGGCACATTATACGGCTCCGCAAGCGCCAGAATCTGCTCACGGGTAATGAACTGCTTTTTGCCACCGCAGGACATGACCTTGATGAGGATCTCCGCCGACTTCTCGATGGTATCCATCAGGCCGAAGGCCACGTCGAAATCCTGACCGCAGCAGAAAATGCCGTGGTGGGACCAGATCACCGCGTCAAACTGCTTGATCTTCTCGCCGGTGGCATAGGCGATATCGCTGCTGCCGCAGACCATCCACGGCACCACGCCGATGCCCGCCGGGAAAACGATGGGACATTCCGTGATCATCTCCCAGATCTCGCGGGTGAAGGCCTTGTCCTCCAGCGGCAGCAGGAAGGTCAGGGCGATGGTGTTGGCGGGATGGGCGTGCATGATGACGCGGTAAGCGCCGTTCGTCTTCTCCTTTTTGATGGAGTGGTTCAGCAGGTGGGTGGGGAACTCGCTGGTGGGCACGCCGCCCTCGCACAGACCCCAGACGATCTTGTAGTTCTCGCCTTTTTCGTCGATCTGAACGATGCAGATGTTGTTCTCCGGCTCCCGGAGCACGTTTTTATAGTATTTGCCGCTGCCGGTGACGGTGAAGAACTCGTTCGCGAGGTTTTCCACGGTCAGGCCGATGGGCCGCCACTCGCCGCTGAAATCGAAGAGGTGACGGATCTGCGCCACTTCCTCCTCCTTCATGCGATAGGACATATTGCCGCCGTTGCGCTCGTTCCAGCCCTTGAGCCAGCTCTGATGGCAGGTATCAACAAACAGTTTAACGACCTTCAGGTCAAGTACGTTGTCCATGGGAATCATCCTTTCTATCATGGTAGCACGGCGCATTGCGCCGTCTGATGTGTCCGGAAATTTGAATGTAAATAAAGATCAATACTGTTCCCCCACAAAGAGATACAGAGGGAAACAATCGTATGGAAATAGCGCCGGACGGCGCAATGCGCCGTGCTACGGGATGTTACTTCCGCTTCGCCAGCACTTCGTCCTCGTACTGTCTGATGACGGGGAACCAGTCCTCGCGCACGGGGGCGCCGAGGGTCTCGCAGAATTTGTCCCACACCGCCGTCATGGGGTAGGTTTTATATTCTTCATTCAGGGCGAACATGGCGGTGAAATCGCCCTTATTCTGATATTCCGCCAGCTTGGCGTATGGGGTCAGCATGGCGGCCAGCAGCGCCTTTTGCATATTGCGCATACCGATCACCCACGCGGCGATGCGGTTGATGCTGGCGTCGAAGTAGTCCAGACCGATCACGACCCGGTCGGTGCCCGCCTTGACGATCTCAGCGGCGATGTCCCGCAGTTCGTCGTTGTAGGAGACCACGTGGTCGGAATCCCAGCGGACGCCGCGGGTGACGTGCAGCGCCACCTTGTCGGAGAAGAGCAGGAGCGAGGGGATCTTGTCCGCCACGTTCTCGGTGGGATGGTAGTGGCCGTTATCCAGCAGGCACAGCAGGCCGTTCTGGGTGGCGTACTGCATATAGAACTCGTGGGAGCCCACGGTGTAGGATTCCACGCCGATGCCGAAGACCTTGCTCTCCACGCTGTCGATCAGGAATCTCTTGTCGTACTTCACGGCAAGGATCTCGTCCAGCGCGTCCTTCAGCCGCTGACGGGGGCCGGTGCGGTCCGCGGGGACCTCCTTGTAGCCGTCGGGGATCCAGATGTTGTTGAGGCAGGGGGTGCCCAGCTGCTCGCCGATGTAAGCGCCGATCTTTCGGATGGCCTTGCAATGGTCGATCCAGAAGCGGCGGACCTTTTCATCCGGGTGGGACAGCGTCAGGCCGTCGGCCGCCAGCGGATGGGAAAACAGGGTGGGGTTGATGTCGATGCCCAGGCCCCGCTCTTTGGCGAACTGTACCCATTTTTCAAAGTGCTTGGGCTCCAGCTTGTCGCGGCTGACGCGTTCGCCGTCGTAGATGGCGTAGGTGGCATGGAGGTTCAGGCGGTGCTTGCCGGGGATAACGGACAGGGCCTTGTCGATATCCGCCATCAGCTCCTCGGGGGTGCGGGCCTTGCCGGGATAGTTGCCGGTGGTCTGAATGCCGCCGGAAAGCTTCGCGGCGCTCTCAAAGCCCTGCACGTCGTCGCCCTGCCAGCAGTGCATGGAGATGGGCACCGCCGCCAGCTGTTTGATGACCTCATCGGTGTCGATGCCGATGGAGGCGTAGAGTTCTTTTGCGTAGTCGTATGCGTTGGTCATTTCGATTCTTCCTTTTATGTTATCGTTTATTTACGAATCGCTTCTTCATTCTGGCAAGTGGGAAGTGGGAAGTCGGAAGTCGGAAGTCAATGAAACACAAGTGGCATCTTCTGTCCGGTGTTCCTATTATCGAACTGTCTCTATACGGATGGATATTTCAGCGAGACGGCGTTGCCCATGCGGGACTTCCGACTTCCGACTGATAACTTCCGACTCTTCCTTACTTCTTTAATGCAATCGCCGCTTTTGCCTTCTCCGCGATGTTCTGCGCGTTGAGGCCAAAGATCTCCAGCAGCTCGAGGGCGGGGCCGGACTTGCCGAAGGTATCCTCCACGCCCACGCGCAGCACGGGGGCGGGGCAGGTCTCCGCCACCACCTCCGCCACGGCGGAACCGAGGCCGCCGATGACGTTGTGCTCTTCTGCGGTGACAAGGCAGCCGGTGGTCTTCACGGCGTCAAGGATGATGTCCCTGTCGATGGGCTTGATGGTGGCCATGTTGATGAGGGAGGCGGAAATGCCCTCCGCCTTCAGCAGCTCCACAGCGGCGATGGCGCGCTCCACCAGCAGGCCCGTGGCGATGATGGTCACGTCGGTGCCCTTGGCGAGGTAGGCGCCCTTGCCGATCTCAAACTTGTAATTCTCGTCAAACACGCGCGGCACCGCCAGACGGCCGAAGCGCATATACACGGGGCCGTCGTGCTCCGCGGCGGCGAACACCGCCAGGCGCGCTTCCACGTCGTCCGCGGGGTTGAGGATCGTCATGCCGGGGATAGTGCGCATCAGGCCGATATCCTCGCAGCACTGGTGGCTGGCGCCGTCCTCGCCCACGGAGATACCCGCGTGGGTGGCGCCGATCTTCACGTTGAGGTGCGGATAGCCGATGGTATTGCGGACCTGCTCGAAAGCTCTGCCCGCCGCGAACATGGCGAAGGAGCTGGCGAACACGGTGAAGCCGGCGGTGGAAAGGCCTGCCGCCACGCCCATCATATTGGCCTCCGCGATGCCGCAGTCATAAAAGCGGTCCGGGTATTCCTTCTTGAACATGCCCGTCTTGGTGGCGGCGGCCAGGTCGGCGTCCAGCACGATCAGTTTATCGTTCTTTCCGGCCAGCTCCACAAGGGCTTTGCCGTAAGCGTCTCTGGTTGCGGTTTTGATTACGTCTGCCATTTTCTCTTCCTCCTTATTCCGCTTCCACCGCGGCGATCTTGGCGTCAAGCTCCGCCATGGCCTGCTCGTACTGCTCAAGCTTTGGAGCCGCGCCGTGCCAGCCCACCTGGTTTTCCATATAGGAGACGTCCTTGCCCTTGATGGTCTTCATGATGATGGCGGTGGGCTTGCCCTTGCAGGCCTTGGCCTGATTGACAGCATCCTCGATGCAGTCGAAGCAGTGGCCGTCGATCTCGATCACGTTGAAGCCGAAGGCGGCGAACTTTTCGGGGATGGGATAGGGGGAGTTGACCTCCTCCACGGTGCCGTCGATCTGCAGGTTGTTGTTGTCCACGATGACGGTGAGGGTATCCAGCTTTTTGGCTGCCGCGAACATGCAGGCCTCCCACACCTGGCCCTCTTCGATCTCGCCGTCACCCAGAACGGTGTAGACGCGGAACTTGTCGCCCTCGATTTTGGAGGCCAGCGCCATGCCGCAGGCGGCGGAGATGCCCTGCCCCAGGGAGCCTGTGCTCATATCCACGCCGGGCACGTGGTTCATGTTGGGATGGCCCTGCAGGTAGGAATCGGATTTACGCAGGGTCTTCAGGTCCTCCACGGGGAAGAAGCCGCGCTCGGCCAGCGTTGCGTACAGCGCGGGGGCCGCATGGCCCTTGGACAGCACGAAGCGGTCCCGGTCAGCCTTCTGCGGGTCCTTGGGGTCAATGTTCATCTCTTTGAAATAGAGATAGGTCAGTATTTCCGCGATGGAGAGCGAACCGCCGGGGTGGCCGCTTTTCGCGTGGTAGGTGGATTCGATGACGCCCTTGCGTACTCTTAAAGCCGTCAGGCGAAGCTGTTTTTTTTCTGCTTTGTCCATAGGTGTTTTTCTCTCCTTTTATTCTAATTGTAGCGCGGCTCAGTGAGCCGCCCGCAATGCGATTCCGATTTTTGAAGGTCTGCTGTTGTTTTACGTTGGTATTGAGATGTAACTTTTGTAAAGAACCGCCTTACGGCGGGGCGGCTCACTGGGCCGCGCTACGGGGTCCGCTTTGACGGAGCTGAGGCTCCGTGCTACCGCATTCGTTTACACTAACCACTAATCACTATCCACTAACCACTAACTTTCCCAAAAACGCCTCGAACCACTCCGGCAGGGGGGCCGAAAACTCCAGGTATTCCCCGGTGCGGGGATGGATGAAGCCGATCACTGCCGCGTGGAGGCATTGGCCCTGCAGACCGTGGGTGTTTTTCACGCCGCCGTAGACGGTATCTCCCGCTACGGGGTGGCCGAGGGAGGCGCAGTGGACGCGGATCTGATGGGTGCGGCCCGTCTCCAGCGTAAACTTGCAGAAGTCGAAGCCTTTATAGTGGGTCAATACTTCATAATGGGTGACGGCGTGACGGGGGTTGAGGCCGTTCACCGCCTGTTTTTTGCGGTCGTTAGGGCTGCGCCCCAGGGGCGCCTCGACCGTGCCGCTCTCCTGCGGCATCTTCCCCACCACCACGGCGCGGTATTCCCGCTTGAAGCTGTGGGCGCTGATCTGCTCCGCCAGCGCGTTGTGGGCGAAATCGTTTTTCGCCACGATCAGCAGGCCGCTGGTGTCCTTGTCGATGCGGTGG
Source organism: Oscillospiraceae bacterium (assembly GCA_902788995.1). Taxonomy (GTDB): domain Bacteria; phylum Bacillota; class Clostridia; order Oscillospirales; family Acutalibacteraceae; genus RUG806. Next base: position 14,688 of record CADAMO010000038.1, on the reverse strand, counting down.
ACGATGCCCGGCCGCACGATGCCGTTGATGGAGGACAATCTGCCTTCACAGTGGTACAGCAGCGCGTTGACCAGCGTGCCGTCCGGGTTGCCGGGGGCGGGGTGCACCACCATGCCCTTTGGCTTGTTCACCACCAGCAGGTCGTCGTCCTCATAGACGATCTCAACGGGGATGTTCTGCGGAACGGCGGCGAGGTTCACCGGGTCGGGGATCTGCACGGTGACCGTCTCCCCCGCTTTCGCCTTGGCGTTTTTGGCGACGGGTCGGTCCTCACATAGGACCGCGCCCTCCTCCATCAGCTTTTGCACCGCGGAGCGGGTCAGGCCTTCCAGCGATTCCGACAGCAGCTTATCCAGCCGCTGTCCCGCTTGTTCCGGCGCGACGACGAAGGTTTCCTCAGTCATCGGTCTCACCGTTCTCGCCGAGAGCCTTGGTGGGGACGGTCTTCCCCTTTTTCGCGTCCTGCGCGATGGAATAGATCAGGTAGATCACCAGCGCGAAGCAGGCGCAGGTGATGAGGCAATCCGCGAAGTTGAACACGGGGAACTCCACGAACAGCGTCATGATGTAGTCGATCACGTACCCCCGCGTCAGCCGGTCGATCAGGTTGCCCGCGCCGCCCGCAATGATGAGCGGCACGCAGATATCATAGGCGAGGGGACGTTTTTTTGACGGGTACAGCAGGTAGATCACGCCCGCCGCCAGCAGCACGCCCGTAAAAATGGAAAGCGCATTCGTGGACGACGAAAACAGGCTGAAGGCCGCGCCGGTGTTTTCCGCATAGCAAAAGCCCAGAAAACCCCTGATCAGCGTATGCACCGCTCCGTCGGCCAGTTTTTCGGCAGCCACGCCTTTGAGCCAATGGTCAATGCCGATCAGCGCGGCGATGGCCGCCAGCTGCACGGTGGGCTTGATGATTTTTTTAACGGTCTGGTTCAAGATGGCATCTCCGTATCGGAATTATTTTCTTCTCTTTTTCTTCCTGTGTTTTTTGCCCGGAACAACAGGATCGGGCTGAGCTGTTTTTTTCGCTTCAAGGCGCGCCTGCTCCTGCTCGATGGCCCACTGACGGTTCTCTTCGTGCTGTTCCGCCGCCTCGTCCAGCTGCTCAATGCTGTCGGCAATGGATTGCGCCAGATCGTCCGCCTCCCGGTCGGAACGGCTCCGGTAGTCCTCCGGTTCCTGCGTTTCCGCGGTTTCAGGCGTGCTTTCCGTTTCCGGTTCGACGGATTCCTCCTGCAGGGCGGCGGCCGGTTCTGCGGAAAAGGAAACGTCGCCCGTTTCTTCCTTCAGAACGATCTCTCCGGTGGGCTCCGATACCTCCGGCAGTTCGTCATAGACCTCTTCCGCCGGAGCGGATTCTTCCACGGTCATTTCCTGCGTATCGCCGAACGCGGCAAAGCCGTCGGAAAAATCGGCAAAGTCGTCGGATTCGTCTGAGGTCCCCAGCAGGTCGCCGAAATCGTTTTCAGCAAAGGCTTCCGCCGTCTCCTGCGCTTGTTCGGGTTCGGCCCCGGGAGCCTCCTCCGCCGCCAAGGGAGCTGCGTCGTCCTCTTCCTCAAGAATGCGGACGGGCGCTTCGTAGGATGCCGCAGGCGCTTCTTCCGCCGCGTCTTCGTCGGCGTACTGCTCGCTGATGGCGTCCTTTACCGAGGCGACGTATTCATTGATGACGGCCTCGTTTTTGGGAACGATGGGGTCGCCGTCTTCATCATATTCCAGTCCATCGTCGGTTTCAAACCGGCTGATATACTGCAGCGCGGGGCTGGTTTCCACCGATTGCTCCGCCGCCAGCAGATCTTCATAGTCAAAATCTTCCAGCGCGTCAAAGCTGTCGAAATCACTCTCGTCCAGCTCCATATCGGCTTCGATAATGGACGACGCGCGCAAGGCGCGGTTCTGCTCTTCCAGCAGCGCTTCCTGCGCCGCCACCTCCGCGCTGATGTCGATGCTGTCAAGGTCGAATTCGTCTTCCACCGCGGGGGCGGGACGGCTGATCTCCGGCGCGGAAATCTTCGGGACGGCGATCTCCTTTACGGCGATAGGGGGGATCGCGCCGCCGGCAAGCCCTTCAGCGGGATGTTCGTCCGCGGGAGCGGGAACCGGCTCATTGATATCGGGCAGGGCCACCTCCGGCAGGGTCATGTCGACCCGGTCGGTCAGCCTGACAGGCGCTTCGGTCTTTTCAGTCCCGGCGTCGGAATACTTCTTCTGGATCGTATCAATGGCGTCGTCCAGCTCCATCCGGGCCACGTAAACGGGCGCTTCCTCCGTATTGAGCTTTTCGATCTCCGTCTTGGTCTTTCTGACGCTTTCCAGCGCCTCTTCCGCCTTTTCGCCCAGCGCGGCCAATCCCTCGCGGGCGGTCTCCCGGATCTCGTTCAGCTCGCCGCGCTTGACGTCAAGGTCCGCAAGACCTGCCTCATAGAGAGCGTCCAGCGACTGAAGGCTCTCCTGCGCGGCCGTCTCAGCGGCGGCGAGATCCTCGTCGGATTTCGCCAGCACCGCGGAAGAAAGCGGATCCGTCGGACCGGCAGGCGCTTCCGACGTGTCGTTCAGGCTGCTGAAGTCAATTTCGTCGTCCAGCGCCACGGCCGCCTGGCTCACGTCAAAGGTATCGGCCTCGGCGATCACGCCGGGCACGTCGATGGCGTCGTTGGCCTGCTTCGCCGCTTCCAGCTCAGCGGCGCCAACGGCGTTCTGCGCGGCGGAAATGATCTCTTCGGCGCGGCTCTTGGCCGCCGTCAGCAGCGACTCTGCGCTGCGCAGCGCGTTGGCGCGCACGCCGGTCGCTTCCGCGTTGATCTTTTCCGCATACTGTCTGGTTTCTTCATAGAGGGCGACGGCTTCCTTGACGATCTCTTCGGAATCGCCCGCCGCCTGCTGTTTGGCGTTTTCAATAAAGAGGAAGGAATTGGTCTCGCTGACCTTCGTCAGTTCCTCCGCTTTCTCACGGGCGGCAAGCAGCAGCGCGTCGGCCTTTTCCTTCGCCTCTGCCATCATCGCGTCGGAGGTGGTTTTGGCGTTGTTCAGCATGGCGGCGGATTTCTCCTCCGCGTCGCCGATCAGCCGGGTGAACTGCTCTTCGCCCTCGGTGCGCTTGCTTTCGGCGTACTCCTCCACCGCCTGCTTCAGGATGGCGGCGTTGCGCTCCGCCTCCACCAGCAGCACGGAGGAGCGGGAATTCAGTTTATAATACAGCGTATCGGAATTTTCTCTGGCGCTGTTCATGAGACCGGTGGCGTAATCCTCCGCGCTGGCGGCCAGCTCCTGCGCCTGGGACATGGCGGCGGCCACGGTCTCGTCCGCCTGCTTGCGGGCGTCCTCCAGCAGGCCCTTCGCTTCCTCTTCGGAGGCCTTTTCCAGCTCTCCGGCCTTTTCCAGCGCCGCGTCGGTCAGCACCCTTGCCTGCGCCTGGGCGTTGGTCACGTACTGTTCCGCCCGTTCCTTCGCTTCCGCGTACATCGTATCGACGGAGGCGCGTGCCTCCTCCAGCAGCGAATCGGCCTGGGCCTTGGCTTCCGCCAGCGTTTCTTCCGCCTGCGCCTTCGCGGCGGAAAGGGTCTCGCCCGCCTGATAATTGGCGGCGGCCAGAATCTCCTCCGCCTGGGCCTTGGTGTCGGCGGCCAGCGTTTCCGCCTCATCCTGCGCGGCCTTTGTGAAGGCCGCCACCTGCTCGTTGGCAGAGCGGGTCAGTTCTTCCGCCTGCTCCGTGGCGGCACGGGTGAGTTCTTCCGCCTGCGCCTTCGCCTCGTTGAGCATGGCGGTGGATTTCAGCTTTGCTCCGTTGTTGAGCTCGTCGGCCTTGGCGTTGGCCTCGTCCACGATCTCCTTCGCCTTTTCGTTGGCGTTTTCAATGGCTTCCGCAGAGATCTCCTTGGCATAATTTTCAAGCTGCTCTGCCTTGGCCTCGCTCTGCTCTTTCAGCTCGGCGGCGCGGGCGATGCTCTCATCCTTGATCTCATCCGCCTCCACGCGCGCCTCGGCCACGGCCTTTTCGGCGGCCTCCTTCGCCCGGCGGACGATATCCGCGGCGTTGTTCTGCGCCTCTTCCAGCATCGTCTTCGCTTTTTCGTCGCAGTCGCCCATCAGCGCGTTGACGCTGCGCTCCACCTCTGACGTGACGGAAGCGGCGGATTCCCGCGCGGCGGCCAGATACCCATCCGCCATGACCTTGGCGGAACTGATGATGCTGGTATATTCCGCCTCGGCGGCGGCGTTGATCTTATCCGCCTTGGCGTTGGCGTCCGCAATGATGCCGTCGCCGCGCCGCAGCACGTCCGCCACGTTCTTGTTGGCGTCGACCAGCATCTCGTCCGCCTGCGACTGGGCGGCGGAGATGATCAGATCCGCGCTCTTCTGGGCGTTGAGCAGCACGTCCCGCAGCACGTTTTCATCCTTGCGGTATTCATCCAGTTTGGAGGCTAGCACGCTGAGCTTGCGGATCAGGTTGCCGTTCTCCGCAAAGACCTCGGAATAATCCTTCGTCAACTGGCTGAGAAGCCCATCCACCTCCTCGGTGGAATAAAAGCCGTTCTCCTGTTTTTCAAGCTGTAACTGTTTTAACTGAGCCGGTGTAAGCAAAATAATCTTCCTTTCCCCCGTTGCGCGGCCCTGCGCCGTCAACGATCACAGAAATTGATTTTGTATGGCTTGCGGTAATTGCGGATTTGCAAAGGGATCAGACAAAAAACATCCCGTTGTTTTCCAGTTCGTCCAGCAGATCGCCCATCACGTCCACGTTGTAGGGGGTGATGATATAGGTGTTGTTGGCGATCTTCTTGAGCTTGCCGCCGTTGGCGTAGGCGACGCCGCTGAGGAAGCACAGAAGCTTGCCGGCCTCATCCTTGGCGGTGACCTCCAGATTGAGCACCACGGTGCGGCGTTCCAGCAGCTCGTCCGCAATGGTCGGGGCCTCGTCAAAATGCTCCGGCTTTTTCAGCACCACCTGAAGCTTGGCGGTGGTATGGATATCCACCACCTTGGAGGAGGAGTGATAGGACGAGGAACGGGGGGCGGTCTCCTGCCGCTTTTCCTGACGGGCGACGCCGGTCACGGCGCGGCGGGGGGCGACTTCGTTATCCCTGCGGGGTTCATATTCCTCCACCTCTTCGTCTTCATCGTACTCGTCGTAATAATCGCTGTCGATGTTAAATACTTTTCTGAACTTATCTCCGATTCCCATTTGTTTGTTTCAACCTTTCTTTTCTGTATATGAATCTTTTTTTTGACGATGTTCAACGGCCTTCTCAGTAACGGCGCTGCCCGAAAAGGGCGCTGCCCACGCGGACCAGGGTGGAGCCTTCCAGCACCGCCGCCGCGTAGTCGGAGGACATGCCCATGGAGAGCGTATCGAAGGAGGGTTTGCCAGATGGCCATATACCCCCGCACGTTGACGCCGGGCAGGGCGTCGATTTCCAGCGAGCGCTCGGTCAGCTCTTCACAGGCAAAACCGGTTTTCGACCACTCGCAGCCGATATTCACCTCGGTCAGCACGTCCATGACGACGCCGTTTTCCACCGCGCGCTTGGAAATTTCCTCCGCAAGACTGACGGAATCCACCGACTGGATCATGGCGACCGTGGTAATGATCTTTTTCACTTTGTTGGACTGGAGATGGCCGATGATGTGCATTTCCAGCCCCTGGGTATGCAGGTCGTCCAGCTTGCTCAGCAGCTCCTGCACCTTGTTCTCGCCGATCAGGTCGGCGCCGCAGGCAATCGCCCGGTTGATGATATAGGGCGCCACGGTCTTGGTGACCGCCATAAAGCGCACCTCCGCGGGGCTTCTGCCGCTGCGAAGGGCGGCCTCCTCTATCTTATTTTTTATATATTTATAATTTTCATCAATATAACGGAGATCCTGCCCGTCGTCAGTCAATATTCTTTCCGTCATACAGATCCGTCCCTTCTATAATGATTTCGTCATACTGCCGCAGATAGCCGCTTTCGCCGTCCGGGCAGGTGGCCAGCACCATATCCTCGTCGCTGTAAGCGATATCGATCTTGCGGAACCGGACGATGTTGCCCAGCTTCACGTAGACGCCGGTGTCGCCTTCCACCGTGCGCACCGCCTTGGGATCCACCACGTAGCCCTTATATTTTTCCACGCTGATGCGGATCTTTTCCTTGCGGAGCGTCGCAATGGCGGAATTCATTTTGTTGCTGCGCAGGATCATGGTGACGACGCCCTCCTGCTCCCCTTCGTTGATGGCGGCCACGTACATATTGATGGCCCCCACCGAGGAGTTGAGGAAGCTGACGCTGATGCTGTCGCCGGAGTCGATGCCGTAGATCTCCTTGGCCTTGACGTTGCACACCAGATACCAGCTGAATTTGGTGACCAGCTTGCCGACGGTGCCGGCGGGGATCACGGCGGGGGTACTGTCGTTCAGGGCGTCCACGTCCGCCGCCGTCAGCTCCGTAATGCCGGAAAAATCGGTGATGGCCTCATAGCCGTCCGCCAGCGCCACATAGTAGCCGGAAACGTCCGACACCACGGCGGCGGAAGCGGTCACCGACGACAGCAGCGCGTCCCGCTCCTGCGTGAGAGATACCAGCTTATCGGTAACGTCCACGGTGTTGCCGCAGGCGATCTGCTTTTTGGTGATGGCCCCCCGAAGATCGTCCGTCAGCTCGCTGAATCGGCTGAAATCGTTGTCGTCCGCCGCGCTGGAGAGGTCGAGCAGCGCCTCCACGGCGTTCTGCTTATACAGCTCCAGATCGTTGGGGGAAACGCCGGTGGTGGCGGTGGCCACCGACCGGTAAAAATCAATGGACCGATTCAGCTCGTCCACCCGGGAGGCGTTGCGGGCGGCCTCCTCCGTGGGGAAGATCCGCGCCACCGTATCGTCGATGGCCACCTTGCTGCCGTTGGAAACGGAGGGGACAACCGTGCCCTGATGGGGGTTGTTGATATACTGCTCTTCGCGGATGATAAAGCCCTGGGTCGTCACGCTGCGGCTGACGGTCTGGTACAGGGCCGTCTGGGTCTTCAGGTGGTCGTGATTGCCCTTGAGAATATACACCTGATACACCGTAAAGGTAAGGATCACCAGCACCAGAAGCGACAGCAGCACCGCCTTGGCGGCGGGAGACGCGATCTCAATGTCGATATCGGTGGTGATACCCTCCCGTTTTTTCTTTCTGACTTCACCCATGCGGTTCACGCGCCTCCCCTGCTGTATTTTCCCGAGGCCTCCGTCACGGCCAGCGCCTCGGCGAGGATCTCATCCTCTGTTTTTCCGTCCCGGAAGATCCAATGGATCCGGTCGTTTTTGCGGAACCACGTCAGCTGGCGTTTGGCGTAACGCCGCGTGGCCCTTTTCAGATTTTCCACCGCTTCTTCCTGCGGGATCACGCCGTCAAAAAACGGCTTCAGTTCTTTATAGCCGATGGCCTGCGAGGCAGTGGACGCCCGGGGCAGGCGGTAGTAGCTTTCCGCCTCTTTCAGCAGGCCCCTCGCCATCATTTCGTCAACCCGGCGGTCGATGCGGTCGTAAAGCAATTGTCTGTCGCGGTAATCCAGCCCGATCCACACCGGGTCAAAGCGGGTTTCCCGCAGGCGGGAGCGCCGTCTGCGTTCGGAGATGGTCTCCCCCGTCAGGTAATAGACCTCCAGCGCCCGCAGCACCCGGTTTTCGTTGTGAATGTGCAGCTGCAAAGCGGTCTCCGGGTCCACCCGTTCCAGCTCCGCGAACAGGGCTTCGACGCCCTCCGTTTCACGCCGCTGTTTCAGCGCTTCCCGCACGGCGGCGTTGTCGGGCTCGTCCTCGAACAGAACGTTGTCCAGCAGCGAATCCACGTAAAGGCCGGTACCGCCCGCTATCACGGGGATATGCCCCCGGGAGACGATTTCATCGGCGGCGGCGTTGGCGGCCGCCACGTACCGGGCCACGCTGTAGCTTTCGGTCACCGGCAAAAAATCCATCAGGTGATGGGGCACGCCGGCTTTTTCTTCCTCCGTCGGCTTGGCGGTGGCGATATCCATGCCCTGATAGATCTGCATGGAATCCGCCGAGATCACCTCGCCGCCGTAGTATTTCGCCAGCCCCACCGCCAGCGCGGTTTTGCCGGAGGCGGTAGCGCCCACCACCGCGATGACCGGGAGTTTGTTCATGGTTGCTTATCCTAATCTGCCGAACTGCTTTTCCAGTTCGCGCCTCGTCAATTCATAGATCACGGGCCTGCCGTGGGGGCAGTACCGCACGCTGTCGTCTGACAGCAGCTGTTTCACCAGCGCCGCCACGTCGCCGGGCTTCAGGTCCCTGCCCGCCTTGACCGCGGCGCGGCAGGCGGTGGAATCCCAGAGCCATTCCAGCTTTTCCGGCACGGGACGGAGATTTCCCTTGGCAAGCTCCCCTGCCATTTCCGCCACCAGCGAGGCCACGTCCTCCTGCTCCAGCGCCACGGGGCACTCCCGCACGATAACGGTACCGTTGCCGAAGTCCTCCACACCGTAACCGGCCTGCGAAAAGACGTCGAGGTTATCCAGCACGGCGGTGTATTCTTTCGCGGAAAGCCGCACCGGCACGGGAACCAACAGCAGCTGGGACCCGGCGCTGTGTTTGGAGAGGGAGTTGAAGATGATCCGCTCATGGGCGGCGTGTTTGTCGATGATCAGCAGCTTGCTGCCGCTTTCGACGATAATATAGGTGGTAAAGATCTCGCCGACGATGCGGTATTCCGGCTCGTCAAAAGCGATATCAATGTTGACTTTTTTGGCGTTTTTCGCGGAAACCTCCGCAAAGGCTTTGGCGTAATCCACCCGGTCGTCTTCCGATCGGGGCGGCGGGACGGTCTCCGGCTGTGAAAATGCCCGCACCGGCTCTCTGACAGGCGGTTCCGAAGTAACCTTTTGCTCCGGCTGTTCCGTTTCCACAACGGCCAGCGGATCGGCCTTGACCGGTTGAGCGGGCTGCGGCGCCGGCTTCGTTTCCGGCACGGGGGCCGGCGTCCGGGAGAAAACGGAAGAGGTATCCCGCAGAACGCCGATGTTTTCCGGCTTCCGACTGAAGACTTCCGACTGTATCGGCTGCGCCGCAACGGCGTGAGACGCTATGCTGCCTATATTTCCCGGCTCCGCCGCATTTCCGGACAATTCCGCATTCCGCATTCCGCATTCCGCATTGACCTGCGCCGTGTTGCGGGGTTCTTCCGACTTCCGACTTCCGACTTCCGACTGGGCCAACCGCATCTGCTCCCCTGTGGGCACGGGCTTTTCCGTTCCCACGGGCCGTTTCAGCTCCACGGAGGGCCGCAGGGTATCGCCCTTGGCCAACGCGGATTTGGCGGCGTAGAATACCGTTTCGAAGATGGCGCGCTCGTCGGAGAACCGCACCTCCGTCTTGGCGGGGTGGACGTTCACGTCCAGCTTTTCCGCCGGGACGGTGAGAAACAGGAAGCACATGGGGAACTTGCCCACCATGATCCTGTTTTTATAGGCTTCATCCAGCGCCGGGACCGCCGCGGGAATGCGCACGTAACGCCCGTTGACGTAGAAATACTGCATATTCCGGTTGGGGCGGTTATTCAGCGGGCGGGAGATAAAGCCCTTGATCTGAATGTTGTTGTAATCGTATTCACAGGGGATCAGTGCCGTGGCCACGTCCTTGCCGAAGACGGCGTAGACGGCGGAATACAGGTCGCCGCCGCCGGGCGTTGCCAGCGCTTCCTTTCCGTTTTTGATGAGGGTGAAGCGCACCTCGGGATGGGCGATGGCTTCTTTGGCCACCACGTCGGCCACGTAGGTTCCCTCGGTGATATCCCGCTTGAGAAATTTCATCCGGGCGGGGGTGTTATAGAACAGGTCGCGCACGATCATGGTGGCGCCCACCGGGCAGCCGGCGTCGTCCAGCGATACCTCCTCGCCGCCCTCTGCGGTATAGGAAGTCCCCACGGGCTCCTCCGCCGCGCGGGTCAGCAGGTTGACCCTTGCCACGGAACAGATGGAGGGAAGCGCCTCCCCCCGGAAGCCGAGGGTGAAGATGGCGTTCAAGTCCTCCGCGCCCCCGATCTTGCTGGTGGCGTGGCTGATGAAGGCGGTTCGCACGTCTTCCCTGGCGATGCCGCAGCCGTTATCCGTCACGCGGATATATTCCACGCCGCCGCCCTTGATCTCCACCGTCACGGCGGAGGCGCCGGCGTCGATGGAGTTTTCCACCAGCTCCTTCACCACGGAAGCCGGCCGCTCCACCACCTCGCCCGCGGCGATCAGCTCCGCAACGGATTTCGGCAGCACGTTGATTTTCGGCATTGTGAGGACCTCCTTTCTTCCGTAGCGCGGCTCAGTGAGCCGCCCCGGCGAAGCCGGTTTTTAATGCAAATAAACATTTCTGAACTAACGCAAAAAAAACAACAAACGTTCCTTTGATCGGAATCGCATTGCGTGCGGCTCACTGAGCCGCGCTACGATCATAGCGGCAAAGCCGCCTCACACGATTCTTTTTTTGATTTCATAGAGCTTCGTCAGCGCTTCGATGGGGGTGAGGGTGTTCACATCCAACGCCTTGATCTCCTCCAGCAGCTGGTCGTTCATGCTGCCGAACAGGCCCATCTGCATCTCGGGTTCCGGTTCTTCCGCGGGCTTTCTCACGGGGGCGGGCTTTTCGGTCACGACGCCGCTCTCCTCCAGCTCTTGCAGAATGACTTTCGCGCGTTTGACCACGGTATTCGGCACGCCGGAAAGCTTGGCCACCTCGATGCCGTAGCTGCCGTCCGCGCAGCCCCGCACGATGCGCCGTAAAAACGTAATATCGTCGCCCCGCTTTTTCACGGAGGTGTTATAGTTCTTCACGCCGTCGATTTTGCCCTCCAGCTCCGTCAGCTCGTGGTAGTGGGTGGCGAACATGGTCTTGGCGCCGATTTTTTTCTTGTCGGTGACGTATTCCAGCACCGCCCGGGCGATGCTCATGCCGTCGTAGGTGGAGGTGCCCCGGCCGATCTCGTCCAGAATAATGAGGCTTTTGGACGTGGCGGCGGACAGGATCGCCGCCACCTCGCTCATCTCCGTCATAAAGGTGGATTGGCCGCCCACCAGATCGTCGGAAGCACCGACGCGGGTGAAGATGCTGTCCACAATGCCGATGGAGGCGCTGGCCGCGGGCACGAAGCTGCCCATCTGCGCCATCAGCACGATGACGGCGGTCTGGCGCATGTAGGTGGATTTACCCGCCATGTTGGGGCCGGTGATGATGGCGGTGCGGTTGTCGCCGCCGTCCAGCAGGGTGTCGTTGGGCACGAAGGGGGCCCCGTCCAAAAACTGCTCCACCACCGGGTGGCGGCCGTCCTTGATGTCGATGGTATCGGAATCGTCCACCAGCGGCCGGACGTAGCCGTTGCGCACGGCCACCTCCGCCAAAGAGTTGAGGGCGTCCAGCTTGGCGATGCTCATGCCCGTCAGCCGGATGCGCATCTGCGCGTCGGCCACGGTGTTGCGCACCTCACTGAACAGCTCGTATTCCAGCTTCACGATCCGCTCCTGCGCGCCCAGCACCCGGCTTTCCAGCTCTTTCAGCTCCGGGGTGATGTAGCGTTCCGCGTTGGTAAGAGTCTGTTTGCGGATATAATTATCGGGCACCAGCTCCTTGAAGGAGTTGAGCACCTCTATGTAATAGCCGAACACCTTGTTGTAACCGATCTTCAGCTTTTTGATGCCGGTCTTTTCCTGTTCCTCCCGCTCGATCTTCGCAAGGAAATCCCGCCCGCCGTTGACGATGGAGCGGAGCTCGTCCAGCTCGGCGTGGTAGCCGTCCCGGATCATGCCGCCCTCCCGCACGGAGAAGGGGGGCTCCTCCACGATGGCCCGGTCGATCAGGTCCCGGATATCCTCCAGCGGGTCGATATCCCCGCAGAGGTCCTTGATCATATTCGCGCCGCAAGGGGCCAGCAGGTCTTTCACCGCCGGCAGCAGCGCAAGGCTCTGGGAAAGGCTGCGCAGCTCTTTGGCGTTGGCGGAGCCGTAGGCCACGCGGGTGGCGATCCGTTCCAGATCGTTCACGCCGGAAAATGCCTCCGCCAGCTCGCTGCGAAGCTCGTTGCCGCAGTAAAATTCCTCCACGGCGTTCTGCCGGTAGACGATGGAGGAGACGCTGATCAGCGGCTGCTCGATCCAGGAGCGCAGCATGCGCTTGCCCATGGCGGTCTTCGTCTTATCCAGCACCCACAGCAAAGAGCCTTTTTTCTCTCTCCGGCGCTCCGTCTCCGTCAGCTCCAGATTGCGCCGGGCTACGGCGTTGAGCGCCAGGTATTTTTCCTCACTGTAAATCGTAACGTCGGTGATATTGGAGAGGGAATTTTTCTGCGTGTCGTACAGATAGCCCAGCAGGCAGCCCAGCGCGCCCACGGCGCGGGACAGATCCTTCATGCCAAGCTCCGCGATGCTCTTGCCGAAATGGGCTTCCACCGTGGCAAGGCTTTTGGAAAAATCGAAGCAGGCGTCCCCCTTGACAGAGGCCACGATATCGGTCTTGCGGGTCACGTAGTCCCGCAGCGTCTTGCAGTCGGCGGCGGCGTCGTTGAAGATCAGCTCCGTGGGGGCGAACCGCGCCAGGGCGTTGACCGTCTTTTCGGCGGCGTCCTTACCGGTCGCTTCGCTCACCGTCAGCTCGCCGGTGGAAACGTCGCAGAAGCTCATGCCCACGTCGTTTTCGGCGTAGCAGATGCAGGCCAGGTAGTTGTTCTTGGTCTCATCCAGCATGATGCTCTCGGTGACGGTGCCGGGGGTGACGATGCGGATCACGTCCCGGGAGACCAGCCCCTTGGCGGTGGCGGGGTCCTCCGTCTGCTCGCAGACGGCCACCTTATAGCCCTTGGCCACCAGCCGCGCGATGTAGGTATCCGCCGAATGGAAGGGCACGCCGCACATGGGGGCGCGTTCCTCCTGCCCGCAGTCACGCCCGGTCAGCACCAGCTCCAGCTCGCGGGAAGCGGTCTTGGCGTCCTCAAAGAACATCTCGTAGAAATCCCCGAGACGGTAGAACAGGATCGCGTCCTTGTAGAGCTCCTTGATTTTGAAATACTGCTGCATCATGGGGGTGAAGTCTGCCATGGTATAAAAAGTGCCTTTCTTCAGGTGTAAGATATGAGGTGTGAGGTGTGAGGTGTGAGATGCAGAGGTGTAAGCTGTAAGTCGCAAGCAATTATAATCAAGCCCGCAAGGGCTTCCGACACGCGGACGCAGTCCGCATATCACGTTCCGGCGCAGCCGGAAAATATCACTCACCGAAGGTGAATATCACTTTTCCGCGCAGCGGAAAAATATCACTGCGGAAACATGATCCCGATCATGTTTCCGCTCAGCCGCATCCTCCGCAGGTGCTGCAGCTGCCGGTGCAGTCGCCGGTCTCGCTGACGGGCTCGCAGGTGGCAGGGTCCGCGCCGTTGACGCACTGGGACAGAATGCCGATGAGGTAGTTCATCATGTCGTCCAGCTCCTGCTTTTTCGCCTCATAGCGCTTCATGTTCTCGTTCAGCATGATATCGCCGTAGAGCTGACGGAATTCGTTGTCCATCTCCTCCAGCTTTTTTTCATCGGGCGCATCCTTGCCGCTCTCGTTCTGGTAAGACATCTGCACCAGGTTCAGCTTGCCGATCATGGCGTTGAGGTCCATATCCTCTTCGTTGGCCTGTTTGGCCTCCATATAGGCGATATACTTTTCATCCTGCTGGATGGCTTCCCCCAGTTGTCTGGTCAATTCGATTACGTTCATTTTTTTGTTTCTCCTAATCTGTTTTTGGTAGCACGGCGCGCCGCAGGCATATGATGTAGCGCGGATCATTGATCCGCCCGCAACGCGATTCCGAATAAAGAACTTCCGATATTGGTTTTTCAGCCGTTTTATGATGTTGTTTGCGCCGTGAACCGCCTTCGGCGGTGCAGATCATTGAACCGCGCTACAGCGCTTGTCCCGTCAGACAATTCCGAATTCCGAACTCCGAATTCCGAATTAAAACTACGCCAGCTCCCCGGACAAAATCCAGTTCTTCGCCTCCGTCACCGTCACGTTCACGTAGGTGCCGATCAGCGACGGGTCCCCGGGAAAGTCGATGTTCACGTTCCCCGCGGTGCGGCCGGTGAGGCGGCCGTCGTTTTCCTTGGTCTCATTCTCCACCAGCACTTCATAGGTCTGGCCCAGCATGGAGGCGCAGCGCTTGGCGGCGATGGCTTCCTGCGTTTTCAGGAGCTCGGCGAACCACTTCGACTTTTCCGCCGCCGGGACAGGGTCCTCCATTTCGATGGCCTTCGTCCCCTCTCTCGGAGAAAAGATGAAGGTGAACAGCGACGTGAACTTCACCTCTTCGATCAGCGACAGCGTCTCGCGGAATTCCTCATAGGTCTCGCCGGGGAAGCCCACGATGATATCGCTGGTAAGGGAAATATCCGGCATCACCTTTCTCGCGTAGGCGATCAGTTCCAGATACCGCTCCCGGGTGTAACCCCGGTTCATGGCCCGCAGCACCCGGTTGCTGCCGGACTGGAAGGGCAGGTGCAGGTGCCTTGCCGCCTTTTCGCACTCCGCCATGGCGTCCAGCAGTTCTTTGGTGCAATCCTTGGGGTGGGAGGTCATAAAGCGGATCTTGAAATCCCCTTCCAGCGCGTTGATCCTTCGCAGCAGCGCCGGGAAATCCACGCCGGACCCGCTGTTTTTGCCGTAGGAATTCACGTTCTGCCCCAGCAGGGTGATCTCCT
>CADAMO010000037.1 GCA_902788995.1 Oscillospiraceae bacterium | reverse complement strand
ATTGACCGTGTCGTTATTGCCGAAGTAATGATCCGCCATGTTTTTTGCCGTGTTACGGCAAAAAACGGCGTTATGATTGATTTATTAATGCGGCAGATTACGTTCCTTTTCAGGATTATTTAATTGCCGCATTAATAAATTGGTGGAGCAGTAATCCCACAATAATCCGTGATAAGCAAAAAAAACAGCCGGACCGTCCGGTCCGGCTGCGGTGGTGTTTTTGTGTGCGCGTCAGCAGATGGTTTCGCTGTCCTTTTTGTCCAGCACGAAGACGCGGTAGAGGGCTTCGCCGATGATGTTGCGGCGCAGGAAGGTGAAGATGGCTGCCAGTTTCTGAATATACCAGGGGCGGGAATCCACCGGCTCGGGGATCAGATGGCTTTCCATGTCGCCGTCGTCGCAGATGAATGCCTGGGACAGCAGCAGGCCGCCCTCGTTCTTGATCTGGAAGCGCACGTAAGAGCCGATCTCGTCCGCGTGCTCCCGCAGGTTGATGGAGGGGCCGGTGGCAATGATCTCGCCGTCGGCGATCCACTCGATGGCGTCGCAGTTCTTTGCGGTCACGGTGATCACGTCGCCCGCCTCATCCACGTCGATGCGGTTCACCACGGCAAAATTGCCGTTGCCCTCAAACTCCTCGCCCATCTCCTTGCGGGCCACCCGGGAACAGGCGAACAGGGTGCCGTTTTCCATGGCGGTGCGCAGGGCCTCTTCGGTCAGCTCCGGCATCATGAAGATCTCGGCGGTGACGCCGATCTGGGACAGGTAGTGGGAATCGTCGTTGGAGAAGGCGAATACGTTGCGGCCTCTGGGGATGCAGTACATCAGCAGGCGGTCCCACAGCAGGCGGTTCTCACGGTCCACGGTATCCCAGCAGTTGAAGGCCTCCACACCCACGCAGGAGGGGTGCGCCAGCAGGGAATCCGTAAACACCTTCAGGTTGCTCCAGTCGTAGACCCGGTTCACGTCCACGCTGGCGTAGATGTAATCGCCGGGGTGGTTGATGACGGAGATGCCCCCCGCTTTTTCGGTCCGGGCGATGCTGGTCTCAAAATCCTCTTCAATGCCCAGGTAGTGCTGTCCCCAGCCGCAGAAATAGCCGTTCACGTGGTTTTTGCGCACGGTCAGGGCGTTCATCTCCAGCCCCTGCTTCACGTCCAGCATGGGGCGGCCGTCCCGGTCCGCGCCGGTGGTGATCTGGGCGTAGCGCTCGTCGCTCATGGGCTGCATCTCAAAGGGATGGATCAGGACGTTGTAGCCGATCACCGGGATCGGATAATGGGGCTTGTTCCAGCCGGTGTGGACCACGCCGTGGTCGGTAATGGCAAGGATATCGTAATTTTGCCGGTAATATTCCTCCACCACGTCGGTGATGCTCATTTCGCCGTCGCTGTAAAGGGTATGGGTGTGCAGCTGGGCGCGGTAATGATGCCAGGCGTCCCAATCCACCGTCTCATAGGGGTTGGTGATCGTATAGTCTGTTTCCGCCGCCAGCGCCGCCGCCGAAAGGCTGAACAGCATGGCCGCCGCCAGCGTCAGGGCGATGATCCGTTTGATTGTTTTCATGACAAGTAACTCCCTTTTTTGAATCAACCTCATTATACTGCTAAATCCTCGACAGGCGACAGCCTGTCTTGCGGTTTCTTCCTTGTCTTGCGACGTTTATACGGCGCATAAATCATTCACGATTAAATTGGTGGAGCAGTAGCAAATGCGGGGTGAATGCGCAAGCGTGAAAGCGGCGTTTTACCGGCCCGGTCAGCGGACGGTGATGACGATCGTCGCTGTGGGATCAGGCGTTTCCGGTACGGTAAAGGCGTAAACGCCCTCGGTCAGCGTCACCGGAATGACCTCCTCGCCGCAGGCGCAGGCGACGGAAACGATCCCGGCCGCGTCTTCGGGGCGGAAGGTGAACCGCACCGTTCCGGTTTCATCCGGCGTATCGGTCACAAATGTCACCGCATAGGGGCTGTCCGTCCGGAAACGCTGATAGGACGTCCGGGAGATGGGCTTCGCGCAGACGGCGCAGTAGGAATAGACGACGCCCTCCTTCGTGCAGGTGGCGGCCTCTTCAATGCGGCTGACGACGGTGTGGTCCACGGTGGGCGTCTGTTCCTGCCGCAGGATCTCGCCGCAGACGGCGCACTTCTCCGCCAGCATCCCCAGACGGATGCAGGTGGCCTCCTCTACCGTTTCCCATACGCCCGTCGGCTTGTGTCCGGCGGGCGCCACCGTCCGGGTGACGGTTTCGCCGCAGCGGGCGCAGCGGGCCGTTTCCGTTCCTTCGGTGGTGCAGGTGACGGCCTTGGCGACGGTCCAGCGGTCGGTCACGTGGCCCAGCGCCGGAAGGACCTGCGAAGGGGTGAAGACCTGGCCGCAGACGGCACAATGGCTGCCGGCGGTGCGGCCGGGTTCGGTACAGGTGGGTTCCTTGGGCTCGTCTCTGATTTCTCTGTGTCCCGTGGCGGGGATCTCCCGCTGGGGGGTGAATACTTCGCCGCAGACCGCGCAGCTCACGCCCTCCGTCAGGCCGGGGACGGTGCAGGTGGCTTCCCTGCGGGGCAGGGTCACGACGGTGTGGCCGAGGGCGGGGACCGGCTGCGAGACGCTCAGCACCGCGCCGCAGACGGCGCAATGGGCGCCCTGGGTAAAGCCCGCTTCGGTGCAGGTGGGCGGCGGCAGCGCGTCGTCAACCGGGGTGTGCCCCGTTGCGGGAACGGCGGCGGGCGTTTTGAGGACCTGTCCGCAGACGGCGCAATGGCTGCCCTCCGTTTTGCCGGGCTCGGTGCAGGTGGGGGCCACGGCCGGGTCCTTCACGGCCTGATGGGTCAGCTTTCCGATGGGCGTCGGCGCGGTGAGTACCTCGCCGCAGCGGGCGCAATGACTGCCGGCGGTGCGGCCTTCCTCCGCACAGGTGGGCTCCCGGGCGGGGTCCTCCACGGGGTCGTGCCCCATGGGGGGAATGGGCTGCGGGTTGACGAGGATCACGCCGCAGACCGCGCAGACGGAGCCGGCGGTATAGCCCTGCTCGGTGCAGGTCTGCGCCACGGGGGCAACGTCCTGCTCCCGGTGGCCTGCGGCGGGGATCATGGTCTGTTCCTTCAGCACCGCGCCGCACTTTTCGCAGACTTCGCCCTCCGTCAGGCCGTCTTCCGTGCAGGAAGCGGGCTTGCCGGGAATGACCTTCGGCGTGTGGCGGCCCTCGGTGACGGGGACCTGCGCCACGATGACGTAGCCGCAGACGGCGCAATGGCTGCCCTCCGTCAGCCCGTCCGCCTCGCAGGTGGGCTCGCGGCCTTCGTCGGTCACGGGGGTGTGTCCCTTCGCCGGAATCGCCTTCAGCAGCTCGTCGCCGCAGTCGCACACCCAGCGTTCCAGCCCCGCCTCCGTACAGGTGGCCTCTTTGATCACCTCTTTGTCATAGGCGTGAGTATGCAGGGTCTCCAGCCCGACGGACGCCCGCAGGATAAAACGGGCGTCGGCGGGCAGAATCTCGCCGTCTCCGTCCACGTCGGCGGCGGCGAACTCCTCGTCGTTATAGGGATCCAGTTCCACGGAAAACCGCAGCGTCTGCCGGGCGTCGGCGGAGGTGATCTTTCCGTCGTTGTCAACGTCGCCCGGCGCGTAGGCGGCCCCCGTCAGGGCAAAACACAGCGCCAGCCACAGCGCCGCGATCAGAATACCGGTTTTTTTCATGAGGCACTTCCCCTTTATGACACAAGACGTCGTCTTGTCGTTTGATTGGATAACAGAATTATATCTCTTTTTCGCAGGGAATACAATAGGAAAAAGGGGATTCCCCCGGAAATACGGTTGCATTCTTTTTCCGCTTTATGCTACAATCGAAACGGAAAAGGGGGAACGGACGATGCAGAAAGCGCTTTTTGACAATGATTTCACGGATATCTATTGCAGCAAAGGCCCGCAGGGGCAGCCCGTGTTCTGTTACCGCACGGGGATGACGGTGTATGAGGAGATGTTCGACAAAAACCGGCTGGTGGCCGCCGGATGGAACAATTCCGGCACGCCGCTGGACGTGCTGGAGGGCATGCCCTGCCGGCTGGATTACGACCGCTTTACCCAGCCCTGGGTCTTCGACGTGGAGGTGGACGGCGAGTGCCTCGCCTACGACTGGGAATACGTCGGTTTTGAGAAACATGAAGAAACCGTGCCCGCCAACGGAGCAACGCTGCTGCACGGCGTTGTCACGCTGAAAAACGGGCTGGTCCCGTTGACGGCGCAGGTGCACACGGTCCTCTCCGGCAGCGCGATTTTTACCCGCTATCTGACGCTGACCAATACCTCCGACCGCCCCATGAAGCTGAACCGCATCGTACCAATGGGCGGCGGCATGGAGATCTTTTACGACTGGACCCACTTCACCGGCGGGGAAGCCTGTAAAGAGCGGCTTTACTCGCTGGGCTATATGGAAAACGCCCATCCCTGCGCGGAGGGGCTGTTCCGCTGGCACGCGCTGCCCTCCGGCGGCACGGTGGTGGAGGGCCGCTGCGTCAACGACCGGTTCCGCTATCCCATGTTCCTGCTGCGCAACAATCCGCTGGGGCATCTCTGGTTTGCCCAGATGGCGTATTCCGGCGGGTACGAGTTCCGCTTTGATCTGGACGCGGACCTGACCCCCAACGGCATCGGCGAGGGCAGCCGCGCGGCGGCAAGGCTGGGGTTCCGCATGGAGTTATCCGGCCCCGCGCCCCATCTGGCGCTGCTGCCGGGTGAGACCTTCGCCACGCCGGAAATTTATATCGGCCGGGTGCAGGGCGACCTGGACGACGCGGTCAACATGATGCACAAACACACCCGCCGGGCCGTGTTTACCTATGACGAACCGCAGGAAAATGTCGCCACGGTGGGCGCGGGCATCGGCCCTGAGCGTGCCATGACCCGGGAGGCGATCTTTCACACCATCGACACCGCCGCGGCCGTCGGAGCCGAAAGCTGCATCATCGACGCGGGCTGGTACTGCGCGGCCGGCAAAGAGGGATCGGATTGGTGGGCCCACGTGGGCGACTGGACCGCCGACCCCGGCAAGCACGGGGACAACTTCGCCGCCATCCGGCAGCGCTGCCGCGAAAAGGGGCTGAAATTCGGCCTGTGGATGGAGTGCGAGCGCATGGGCAGTGATTCCGCCGTGGCGAAGGCCCACCCGGAGTGGTACCAGACCCGCCGCCTGAAGGGGACGGATACCACCGTCATCGACATGACCAACCCGGCGGCCGCTGCGTGGGTGCGCTCTCAGGTGGAGCGGGTCATCGAAGACTATCAGGTCGACCTGTTCCGGCTGGATTACAACGTGGATTACACGCAATATCTTTGTTACAACGACCGGGGCGGCTGCCGGGAGAGCAGCCCCCTGCGGTATTACAAGGCTGTGTACGGCATGTTCGCCGCTCTGCGGAAAAAATATCCCCGGGTGATCTTTGAGAACTGCGCCGGGGGCGGGGGCCGGTGCGACCTTGGCATGACGAAGCACTTCACCCATACGTGGGTCTCGGATTTTCAGATTCCGCCCCGCAGCCTCGCCGTCACCAACGGTATCAGCATGGTGCTGCCGCCGGAACGTATCGACCGGCTGTTTTCCGGCATGAACGGCCATCTGCGCGGCTCGCTGGATTTCACCGTCCGCAGCACCCTGTTCGGCAAGCCCACCACCAACACCTACAATCCGCTGGGCAGCGACATGAACCCGCAGGAGCTGGCCTTCGTGAAGCGTGAATTTGACCTCTACAAAAACTTCGTCCGCCCCTATATGACGGATGGTTATATTTACCACCACACGCCGGAGCTGTTTGAGATCCACCCCAAGGGGCGGGGCATTCTTGAGCGCGCCAGTGCGGACGGAACCAAGGGGATCGTCGGCGTCTTCAACCTGGCGGATATCCGGCCCGGGGATGAGACCGTGACCGTCTGCCCCCGCGGGCTGGACGCGGGGAAAACCTATCAAGTCACCTTTGACAACGCGCAGACAACCGCGACCGTCAGCGGTTTTACCCTTGTCAACGAGGGCGTCCGCGTGCGTCTGCCCACGTCCCTGACCAGCGAGCTGATTATTTATCGCGCGGTGTAGCACGGCGCCGTGCGCCGTTGATAGTCGTAAGTCGTGAGTCGTGAGTCGTAAGAAGCCCTTCGGGCGTTCCTGTATTACGTTGAAAACCAACGAATTTCCATTCTTACAAAACAACTTTTTCTTACGACTTACGACTTGCGACTGGCGACTGTTTTGCAGGCTGTAAGCTTGCAAAACCTCCCGTTGCAACCGCCGGTTGCGGGATTTCCAGCCGGAAATGCTTGCCTGCAACCGGGGTTTATGGTAAGCTATGGGTGAAAACACGGCGAGGCCGAAAGGAGAATGAACCATGATCATGGCAGATAAGATCATTGATCTGAGAAAGAAAAACGGATGGTCCCAGGAGGAGCTGGCGGAAAAGCTGGAAGTCAGCCGTCAGGCTGTCTCCAAGTGGGAAAGCGCCCAGTCGGTGCCGGATATGAACCGGGTGCTGCTGCTCTCCAAGGTGTTCGGGGTTTCCACCGATTACCTTTTAAAAGATGAACTGGGCGAGGAGGCGACGCGGACCGAACCGCTGCCGGAAGAGGCGGGGGAGCCGCTGCGGAAGGTCTCTATGGCGGAGGCGCAGGATTTTCTGCGGTACCGCAGGAAGAGCGCGGGACGGATCTCGCTGGGCGTGCTGCTGTGCATCCTGTCCCCTGTGGCGCTGATTCTGCTGGCTTCGGCGCAGGAGGAAGGTCTGCTGGCCCTGTCCGATGAACAGGCTGTGGCGCTGGGTCTGCTGCCGCTGTTCCTGCTGGTCGGCGGCGCGGTGGCGCTGTTCGTGACCTCCGGCCTGGCCGGAAAGAAATTCGAGTATTTGAGCAGCGAGTGCTTTGAAACGGAATACGGCGTCAGCGGCTTCGCGCGGGAGCAGCGGGACCGGGAGAACGGTTCCTTCGCGGTGCGGTTGACCATGGGGATCGTGCTTTGCGTGCTGTCCGCGGTGCCGATCTTCGTCGCCATGCTGCTGCCCGGCGCGGAGAACGCCGGTGATTTCCACTACGTCGTGGCAGTGGCGGCGCTGCTGTGCCTGGTGGCCTGCGGCGTGTGGCTGATCGTACAGGCGGCCATCGTCCGGGGCGGTTATAACGTCCTGATGGAAGAGGGCGAGTATTCCCGCGCCAACAAAGAGGAGGCAAAACGCAGTCGGACCATTTCCACCGTCTACTGGAGCCTTGCTGTGGCGGGGTACCTGGCCTACAGCTTCATCACCATGGACTGGCAGCGCAGTTGGATCGTGTGGCCGGTGGCGGGGGTACTCTACGGGCTGGTGATGGCCGTGGCCGCCGCCCTGCATAACCGCAGCGATTGTTGACGTGCTGACCGGTTGAAAAAATAATCAAAAATAATCCTTGACAACGGCGCTTTTATCCGCTATAATGTCACTTGTTCCAAACAAGTGCGGATGTAGCTCATCTGGTAGAGCGCCACCTTGCCAAGGTGGAGGTAGCGAGTTCGAGCCTCGTCATCCGCTCCATTTTTTTACCCTTTTGCAGTAATAAAGCAACAGCAAGGTCCCCTGAACCGGTTCGTTCAGGGGGCTTTTTCCGTCGTGTCAGCGTCAGCGACGGGCGGATGAATCGCTTAGCGCCGGAACAGCGCCGCGATGAAATCGAAAAACGCCTTGATCCGATTCAGCAGCTCTTTCAGATGAAAGACCGGGCTGGTCTTCAAAAACGTCCGGTAGGAAAGGTTCGTGTTGATGCGGCTCTCGTCGATCAGCAGGCGGTCGAACACGCCGCTGCCCTTGAGGGGCCCTTCGTAGACGGTGTTGTCGGTATCGCTGCGGAAGTCCAGGCGGCAATGGGCGACGGTGGCGTTGAAGCTGTCGCCTTCCGCTTTGAAGCCGGTGCAGCTGCCGCCCTCGCCGCTCCACCAGTAGGCAAAGCAGTTGTCGTAGATGCTGCGGCCGTTGCCGACGATTTTGAAAGCCGTCTGGAACTGGTCGCTGTAGCAGTAGGTGTAGAGGTTGTTGCCGCTCTCCTCCACGAAGCCGCAGGAGCCCTCGTACTTGTCCCAATCGATCTGGTACAGGGGGTGGATATTGGTGAGGCTGTTGCCGGCGGAGCGCATGATCACGCCCGTCTGCACGTAGCCGATGCGGATGTTGGTGAAGGTGTTGTCAAAGCCTTCCACCACCATGCCGACGGAATCCGCCGCGCCGTTGCCGATGATGTTGATATCCCGGATATCCGCGTCGGAGGAGCCGGAGTTGGCCCCGTAGGCGATGCGCAGCCCCACTACGGTGTGCTTGATGGAGGTGTTCTGTACCTTCGTTTCCCGGCCGGAGTCGATGCTGACGCCGTCGGCGATCATGCCGCCGTCGATCACGCCGCCGGTCAGGCCGTAGTTGCTGCCCGCCTGCCAGGTGGTGTTGTAGGGGTCCTTGCCGCCGAGGCAGATCACCGCGCCGCCCTCAAAATCCTCCGTGGCCTTGATCACGGCGTAGTTGGCCAGTTGCAGGTCCACGCTTTTGGCAGGGTCCGCGGGGGTACACAGGGAATGCGACACGAGATATTCCCCGTCCGGGAAGCAGATCGTGCGGTTGGGGTTGGCGTCGATCAGCGCCTGCAGCGCGTCGGCCACGTCCGCGCCCGTGTCAGCCGCCACAAAATCGGTGACGCAGACCGTCCCCGGAAGCGCGGCGGCCGCCGTGGCGAACACCGCCGGCAGCAGCAGGAGCAGGGCAAGGGAAATTGCAAACAACTTTTTCATGTGGGGTCTCCTCTCTTTTTTTGTTTTTATGTGCGGGGTAATCAATTTCATTTTGTTCAGCGCCGCAGGCGTAGAATCGCAGCACGGCGTCTCACGCCGTTACAGCGCGCCGCAGGCGTAAAATCGTAGCACGCTGCCTCAGCAGCGTTCGCAACGCGATTCCGACATCTGCCGCAGACAGATGCTTATCGCCGCAAAGCGGCGATGTTATATTGTTTGTGTTAAAACCCGCCTGACGGCGGGGCGGCTCACCGAGCCGCGCTACGGGGTTCGCGTCAACTCTGAAGCCCCCGATTGCCCGGACTTACGATTTGCTTGTACTCCGCTCCATCTCCAGCAGCTTTTCTTTCCGCTCCACGCCCCCGGCGTAGCCGGTGAGGCTGCCGTCGGCGCCCACGACCCGGTGACAGGGGACGATCAGCGAGACGGGGTTATGGCCTACCGCGCCGCCCACGGCCCGGGCGGAGACGGAACGGCCGGTTTTCTGCGCGATCTGCGCGGCGATTTCGCCGTATGTGACAGTTTTGCCGTAGGGGATCGTCAGCAGAACCTCCCACACGGTTTTGCGGAAGTCCGTCCCTTTCAGTTTCAGGGGCGGGGTGAAGCCGGGGTCCTTCCCGGTGAAATAATCGTCCAGCCAGCGCCGCGTCTCGTCAAAGACCGGCAGGTCCTTTTCCCTGTGTTCAGCGGCAAGGGTGGAGCCCTCATATTTCTGACCCGCGAACCACAGCCCCGTCAGCGCCTCGCCGTCGCTTGCCAGTATGATCTCCCCCAAAGGGGAAATAGAATGATTGACATATTCCATCTCTTGATTGCTCTCTTTCTGTTGCCTCTGTTCCACGTTTGCTGTCAGCCGTTGTTTTCCAGAAAATCAATAATGTTTCTTAAATCGTCAATGATCCACCGGCCTGTTTTCTGTTTGCTCCGGTCCAGATAAAATGAAGTAAAACCCAATTTTCTTGCGCCGTCGGCCTCTTCTTCCGTATCGTCGACGTAAATGCTCTCCTCTGCGGCGACGCCCTGTGCCTGTAAGGCGGCGCGATAGATCGCCGGGTCGGGTTTACCCGCCCCCACCAGTGAACTGGCGGTAAAAGACGTAAAATATCCGGCAATCCCCAATTGCCGCAAGGTGTATTCCAAGGATGGCGATGTGTCGCTGATGACGCCCATTTGATAGCCGTGCGCTTTGCCGTATGCCAGCACTTCCTTCACTTCCGGAAAAAGCGCCCTGTCGCCGTTGCACCATAATTCGCTGAACAGCCGTTCCGCCCGTTCTTCCATGTCGACCGTAACGCCTTCGCCGATCAGCAGATACCGGTAATACCGCCTGAAAAACCGGCGTTCCTCTTCCAAATCGGTATACCACGGCGTTTTGCCCTCCGCGGCCTGCCGGAACAGCGCCATCATTTTTTCGTAGGACAGCAAAAACGGTTTTCCGCTCCATTTGCGGATCGTTTCATCGCGCCAGCACTCTTTTTCTTTGGTGAAGTAGGTCAAGGTGCCGTCTCTGTCAAAGAAAATCGCCTTGTACATTGCGGTCGCTCCTTTGATTCGTATTCAGATCAGCTTCGGCATATCTCTGCGGCTGTAAACGATGCGCCGCACCTCCATCACGTTGCCGATCACAACGTAGAAAACAAGATAATTGCGCACCCGAATATAGTAATACGGGTAGGGGTGTTGAATCGTACAACTGTAAGGAGCAAACGCTTCAGCCGCCGGGAGGCGGTCCATGATTGCCTTTTCCACATCATCAATCAACCGTCCGGCAGCGTTCGGATTCTGAAGCTGACCGGTAATATATTACTTCGGCAATTAAATAATTTGAATGATAAACGACGGCTTCATGATTGCCGAAGTAATATTTCGCCATGTTTTTTGCCGTAAAACGGCAAAAAACGGCGTTATGATCGTTTTATTAATGCGGCAGCATAACCTCCCTAATTTCCAATTGTTTAATTGCCGCATTAATAATCGACAATCGCGTTCAGATCCTCCTGAAACAACGGCAGAAATCGCAATTCATACTCACCCATGGATCCTCTTTCTGGCATTTTCAAACACTTCCTGTGCCGTATAACGCTCGTCTGTGTTTTCTGCCGCCCGGTCCGCCTGCAGCAATTTCATTTCAACGTCATCCGTCAGCGCGGCATATTGTTCAATACTCATCACGACCATGGAGCCATACCCGTTTTTTGTCAGAAAAACAGGACGGCCGCTCGATTGGATCGTATTCTCAATTTCAGAATATTTATTCCTCAAATCTGAAACGGGTCTGATGTTGATCATCATACACACCTCTTATCATCAGGATCATCATTATTTTATCATTATTTTATCAGAATTGCAATAATATTATTCTTTTTGCAGTATTTTTTTGATCTCCTGTTTGACAGATGCGATATCGCCGCAGGTGAGCAGCGGGATCAGCGCGTTGATCTCCTCCACGGGTTTGTCCCACCACCGCAGCGCCAGCAGCAGGGCGGTCAGCTCGTCGTCGAACCGTCTGCGGATCTCTCTGACCGGGTTGCCCGCCGCGACGGTATAGGGCGGCACGTCGCTGCCCACCACGCTGTTGGCGCCGATGATCGCGCCGTCCCCGATGTGCACACCTGGAAGGATCGTCGCGTTCTGACCGATCCATACGTCATTGCCGATCACCGTGTCCCCCTTCAGCGGCAGCACGAAAAGGGGCGGCGGGTCCATGTCCCAGCCCTCCAGCGTGTAAAACGGAAAGGTGGTGACCGCGTTCATCTGATGGTTCGCGCCGTTCATCACGAATTCCACCCCGGATGCGATCTGGCAGAATTTTCCGATGATCAGCTTGTCGCCGATAAAGTCGTAGTGGTGGGTCACGTGGCGCTCAAAATCCGTGTCGGCCATATAGGTAAATTCCCCGACGATGATGTTGGGGTTCGTGAGCGTCGGCTTCACGTAGATCTCCCCGTCGTACCCGGGGATGGGGTGTACGACCGTCGGGTCCGGGCGTTTTGTTCCGTTCATCTTACACCCCCGTGCCGTCAAAATCCGGCGTGTATTCGTTTTGGGCGGAGGACAGCTCCTGCATGTAGCCGTTTTCCCAGCCGCACAGGTACAGGTAATCCACCGCCCGGTCGTATTCCTCTTTCGTCAGGCGGCGGTTCAGCTCCGGGCAGGGCAGCGGTTCCTCCGGCGGGGTGTACTGGCTCATCAAGCTGAACAGCACATTGTCGTCGGTGTATTCATCCGTGATCCGGTCGATCACGTCCAGCGTGTTGTCGATATGCCCGGGCAGGACCAGATGGCGGATCAGCACGCCGGAAAGCAGCATGCCGTCCTCGTCCATCTGCCAGTCGCCCCGCTGGCGGACCATCTCCCGGATGGCCGCCCACGCCTTTGCCGGGTAATCCGGCGCGCGGGAAAACCTGGCCGCCAGCGCCCCGTCGGCGTATTTGTAATCGGGCAGGTAGATATCCACCAGCCCTTCCAGCCGTTTCAGCGTCTCCGGTTCTTCATAGGCGCTGGAGTTCCACACCACCGGCACGGGCAGCTTTTCGGTGGAAAGCGCCTCGGCGATGACGTCCGTAAAATGGGTGGGGGTGACCAGATTGATGTTGTCCGCCCCCTGCCAGATCAGCTCGTCGAAGATCTCCCGCAGGCGGGTCACGGTGATCTCCTTGCCGCAGCCGCCCCGGCTGATGGCCCGGTTCTGGCAGAAGACGCAGCGCAGGTTGCACCCGCTGAAAAACACCGCGCCGGAACCGCCGGTCCCGGAAATGCAGGGCTCCTCCCAGAAGTGGAGCCCCGCCCGGGCGGCGGTGAGGTTTTTCCCCACGCCGCAGAACCCGCGGGCTGCGTTTCGGTCGACGCCGCAGCGCCGCGGGCACAGGTTACAGGTTTCCATTGTTCCAACTCCGTTATCGGTAACGTCGCCCGCCACCCGGCAAAAGGGAACAACGGGCGACGATTGCGCGTCAGCAGTATTTCGGCAGATAGTCGCCGTGGGCCTCGATCAGGTCGTCCACCATCTTTTTGATGGCGTCGATGTCCAGCTCGCTGCCGGTGTGGGGGTCCAGCATGGCCGCCTGATAGATGTGCTCCTTCTTCTGCGTGACGGCCGCCTCAATGGTCAGCAGCTGCACGTTGATGTTGGTCATGTTCATGGCGGCGCACTGCACGGGCAGACGGCCCACGCGGGTGGGGTGTACGCCGTAGCCGTTGACAAGGCAGGCCACCTCCACGCAGGCGTCCTCCGGCAGGTTGCTGATGAGGCCGCCGGTGTTCAGCACGTTGCCGCCGATCTGATAGGGCTTCCCCGTGACGATGGCCTCCATGATGCGGGAGGCGTATTCGTTGGAGCGCTCGTGCTCCTTCACGCCGGTCTCCAGGATTTCGGCGTATTCCGTCTGCCACCGCTCGATCTGGTTGACGCAGCGGCGGGGGTACTCGTCCAGCGGAATGTTGTACTTCTCGATCAGCTCCGGGTACTTCGACTTGATGTAGAACATATTGTATTCCGCGTTGTGCTCGCTGGATTCGGTGCAGTAGTAGCCGAAGTTTTTGATATACTCCATGCGCACCTTGTCCTTGTTGTCGGGATTTGCCAGATATTCGTCTACCCTCGACTTGATCTCCGGGTACAGGTCGTTGCCGTCTTTGTCCTTGATCTCCAGCAGCCACGCCATGTGGTTGATGCCCGCGATCAGCTCCTTGCGGCCCTCCAGCTTATCCTGCATGCCCAGCGCGTTCAGCAGTCCTTCGGAGCAGACTTGCACGCTGTGGCACAGGCCCACGGTTTTGATGGGGGTATAGCGCAGCATGAAGCCCGTCAGCATGGCCATGGGGTTGGTGTAGTTGAGGAACAGCGCGTCGGGGCACACCTCCGCCATGTCGTCGGCGAAGTCCTTCATCACCGGAATGGTCCGCAGCGCCCGCATGATGCCGCCGATGCCCAGCGTATCGCCGATGGTCTGCCGCAGGCCGTACTTCTTCGGCACCTCAAAGTCGATGATGGTGCAGGGGTCGTAAAGCCCCACCTGAATGGCGTTCACCACGAAATTCGCGCCCCGCAGGGCCTCCTTGCGGTGCTCCACCCCGGCGTAGCACTCGATTTTGCCGTACCCGCCCTTGGCCTTGCGCATGGCCTCTAAAATGGTGCGGCTTTCCTCCAGCCGTTTGGCGTCGATGTCGTACAGCGCGAACGTGCTGTCCCGCAGCGCCTCGGCGCACATGCAGTCGCCGATGACGTTCCGCGCAAACACGGTGCTCCCCGCGCCCATAAACGTGATTTTCATTGTGATATCCTCCCGCTTTTTTTGGATAATTCTATTGTAGGGGACCGGAGCCGGTTTGTCAACAATGCAGTTTTTAAATCATTGCAGCACGGCGCCCCGCGCCGTTAAATCGCCGCAGGCATATAATCCGCAGCGCGGCTCCGTGAGTTCTCGCCTGCCGGCTCGGTCGGTGCTTCTGCCTTCGGCAGAGGTCTCCACCGGAGACCCGCACCGCCCGCAATGCGATTCCGATGATTGAACGCCGGATAAAAGAAAACGTTGGTTAAAAAATGTTGTCCCCCCCCACGAACCGCCTTACGGCGGTGCGGCTCACGGAGCCGCGCTACGGGGTTCGCTTCCAACCGGCGCCATGCCGACGCCCCCGTTTTGTTTGCATTTAATAGGATATTATTCATTATTTTTATTGGTTTTATGCAGTATTTATCTTGAAACTGGTCAATCAATAGAATATAATATAAATGTGAAAATATTATTTGTGCCAATCTTCAAGGAAAGAGTTGGTTCAAATGGGGGGAATATCTGATGAAGAAATCAACAATAATTCTGATGGATCTGTAATTAAAAATACTAAATCCACAACAGGAAAGATTTATGTGACGTATGCCAATTTTTCGGGAACGGCATCGTTAAGCTATTCATTTGTGGACGGCAATTTCAGTGGACTTTCCGGTGGCAGTGTAACGCTCAGCAAGACTTCCGGCATCAGTTCGGAAAACACGATTAATATTACCGGTGGTTCCTCGCCGTCGCTGGCCGCCGCCACCACCGGCTGCTATATCCTTTGGACGCTGTCCTATACGGATGCGAAGGATTCCATCGCAAAAAAAGCGTATGCGCTGACGTATGTGTATAAGCCGTATGTTGTTCCAGTGGGTACTTTCGTTCGTGCTAGATGTGACTATGGTACGGATTCTTATGCGCAGCAGGTTACTTGGATAGCGGGCATGCACAGCATTGTTCCTCAAGGTTCAACCAAAACACACGATGGCAACTATTATCCCAACTACAAAGGCAGCTTCGGATTGTCGGCTTTTCTTACTGACGGGAATAAGGCATATGCGGGCGGGACCGAGGTTACTGCTGCCGGAACAACAAGTACGCAAAATTCAACTTGGTCTGCCAATTATACCGGCGCTTCACGTATGAATCTTGCCTTTTTGAATTACGATGGAGCTGTCAACTTTAATGATACAAAAGATCATAATGATGAAGGAGCTACGAGTTGGGGTAACAGCAGTGGCAATACTTTTGATGTTCTCAGTTTTGACTATTGGTATAAAAACTCAGACAGCGGCGACAGAAATTCGCAGGCATATGTGTATGCAACCCCATATGGTGTGATTTCTGTAGATACCAGCCGTTTTACCGATTTAAAAAACATTCCTAACCTTGGTATCGGTTTGATGGCTACTGATAACCAGCATACGGATACCGGAAACTGGTATGTGGCGGATTATACTACTACTACAACTTTTACATCCCCAAAGATGGCATATAACGCATCTTATAGTCAAAGCGGTGCAAGTAACAGAGATACTTATTTTTATGACTACGGATATATAATTGCAAGAATGGGAGCCAATAAGTGGGACGATTGGAACAATTCCAGCGAAGGTGTTAAATACGCTGGCGCTTGGCCCCGCGCTCTGCTCAATACTTCTTCTTCCTTTGTTGCTCAGACCTACGCGATGAAAGGTATGTTTGCCACCAATGACGGGAATGATTATGCGTTTGCCGGTGGCATCGTCAGACTTGATGCAAACCAATACAATAAATCTTCTCTTCGTGCCGCTGTGCAGAACGCATTGAAAAAATTCCCTGCGCTGGGCGTCAACGGGATTTCCTCCGGAATTACCAGTTGCTATTTTGACGCAGACAACAATTATAAGTGGCAGACTTTTGTGAATGCCTATGCCGAGGCGTATCAGGCGTTGACCAAGGTCGACGGCACAATCACAAATCCCGATACGCTTGCTACGAAACTGAACAACGCATTGGCGGCCCTCTGCACGAGAGTGGATTATGATTATAACGGCGGCACGGTGACGGGAGTCTCTAACCCCTCTTACGTTACCATCGGCGCCAATCAGACCGCAACCGTCACCCCCGGCGGCACCGGGACAAAGTACGGCTATGATTTCAAAGGCTGGAACCTTGACAAAAACGCCACTACCGGCAGCACCAGCGTGACGGTAGGCTACAACAATACAGTTTACGCTATCTGGCAGCCTAAGTCCTATTCCATTTCATATACGCTCAACGGTGGGACCGTTTCCGGCAATCCCACAAGCTATACGATCGAGACGTCCCCGGTGAGGCTGAACAATCCTACCAAAACCGGATATACGTTCACGGGCTGGACCGGCTCCAACGGGTCGACCCCTCAGACGGATGTAACGGTTCCCAACGGCGTCAGCAGCGGACTGTCGCAGTATACGACAAGCAGCCCGTATACCGCAGGCGTGAGGGATCATATCCTCGGCAACGCGTTCGCGGTGCAATCCGGTGCTGCCTATCGGGTTTTTGTGACGGCCAAAAGAGTATCCGGAACGTTGAATATGCAGGGCGGTATCTGGTATAGCTCTTATACAGAGGGCGCCCCATACGACGGTTACAGCGGCGCATTTTCCTATTTCCGTGACGCCGGCAACGGATGGGCTGTGTATTATAAGGACGTCACGGTTCCTGCAGGAAAACAGGCCGGACGGTTCTATATTCAGCTCGATCAAAGAGCAGAGACCGGGTTTACGACTTCCTGGCAGATTGCGGATTGCTCGGTCACGAAGTTTTCACTGGCAAACATCAGCTACACCGCCAACTGGACGCCCAATGGTTACACCGTCCACTTCAACGGCAACGGCGCCACCGGCGGCAGCATGAGCGATCAGTCTTTTGTCTACGACACGGCGCAGGCTTTGAAATCCAACGCTTTTACCCGTTCGTATACCGTAACCTATAACTACAACGGCAACGGCAGCGCCAACACAACTGCGACAGCCACGGCCACGTTCAACGGCTGGGAGGATCGCGGCGCGATTGTGATTGGCGGCACGACGTATGACTATACGACCTACGACGCACCCTATTACGCCAATACCTACGTTGATCTGATGAATGCGTTTGGTTATAATAAATATAACCTTATCAACCATTATATCAATTACGGCAGAAGCGAGGGCAGAAGCATCAAGGGAAGTACGCCCGGCCTGTATCCTAACGGCGCTTCTGTCAACAATATGACGACAACGGCGAATTATACCGTCCCATTGTACGCCAACTGGACGCTGGCCTCCGTCACCCTCCCCACCGCCACCCGCACCGGCTACACCTTCGCGGGGTGGTACGACGCGGCTACCGGCGGCAACCTGATCGGCAACGCGGGCGCGGCCTATACCCCCACCGCCAACAAAACGCTTTTTGCCCACTGGACGCCGATTTCCTACACCGTCACCTACAACGGCAATGGCGCAACGGGCGGAGCAACGGCTTCTTCTTCCCATACCTATGACGTGGCAAAGAACCTGACCGCCAACGGTTTCAATCGTATTCATACCGTTACCTACAATTATAACTACACCGGCAGCACGGACGGTTCCGCCACCGCGACCGCCACCTTCAACGGCTGGGCGACCTCCGATTCTGGCGCAAAGGTCTACAACAACAGCCAGAGCGTCATCAATCTGACCGCCACCAACGGCGCCACGGTACCCCTGTTCGCCAACTGGACGCTGGCCTCCGTCACCCTCCCCGCCGCCACCCGCACCGGCTACCGGTTTGACGGCTGGTATGACGCGGCCACCGGCGGGACCAAGATCGGCAACGCTGGCGCAGCCTATACCCCCACCGCCAATAAAACCCTTTACGCCCACTGGGTCAAGCAGTATTACATTGACCTGAACGGCTGGATCAACGGCCAGGCCTCCGGTTCACTGAAGGATCTGGATACGGATACCTTCAGCTGGGGTACGGCGGACGTGTACGTCAACGGCGTATGCGTGGCGAATGACGTCATCGACTTCTATCAGGCCTATGACGAGGGCACTGCTTACGAGATCAAAGATATCAAGGGAACCCCCGGTTACGACTATGTGGGCCCCCACTCCGACGTCGGCACATGGAACAGCGACCCCATCACCGGCACGCTCCATGACGTGGGCCGCGGCAACGTGGGCGCATTTGTCGTGCTGGAATTCGCCAAGATCGTCAAAAACGACGTCTACGTCCTCGACTTCGGCCTCGGCGCAAAGCTGAACGTGCTGGCTAACGATATCTCCGGCGCGACGCTGAGCGCGGTTCCCGCCGGTACGGCGGATTATTCGCTGGCCAAGGAGGATAGTCAGATCTCCTTTATCCCGCTGAAGCCCATGAGCGAGCCCATCGTCTTTGACTACACGGTGACGTATAAAGGCAGCGCCTACACCGCCACGGCGACGGTGATCCCGGCGAACAACGTCTATTACGAGGACAGCTTCTTCGACTTCACCGACGAATCCGGCGTTGCGTGGAAGCAGGACGGGACCACCGGCAGCGCCGTACAGGCGGCGGTGGAGGCGGCGCAGGATGACAGCGTCGATCTCTATGGCAGCGACGCGGCCTATGCCACCAGCACCACCTATTCCCTCGGCAGCGCCATGTATGCGGAGGTCAGCCCCGCCAACAAGACTGCATCGAAGGCGACCTTCACCTTCACCGGCACAGGCTTTGACCTCTACGCCGTGACCAGCGGCGCCACCGGTCTGACCACGGTTATCATTGAAAAGCTGGAGAACGGCGCGTCGACAACGGTCGCCCAGAATCTGGTCAACACCTATTACGGTTACAACTACGGCCGCCTCTATCTGAAAGACGGCAAAGTCTCGCTGGACAGCAGCGGCACGCCCATCTACTACGCCCCCGCCGGAAAGACGGACGGCACCTTCTTCATCCGCGGCACGGTCCGCGGGCAGACGGCCAAGAGCTACTACGCCTCCGAAAAGGTTGTCAAGGACGGCGCGGGAACGGAAGCCACCGCCGCCTATGCCTACGGCTGGGTGGCGGGCGCCCCGGCCGCCGGGTCCCCGGCAGGAATCTATCAGGTGCCGGTCATCAGCAAAACGGGACTGGCTTACGGCACCTACCGGGTGACGGTCCAGCCGAAGTATTCCTCGAGGCAGGACCTGACCGGCAACGGTAAATACCGGTTCTATATTGACTCCGTGCGGGTGTATGACCCGCTGGACCCCGACTCGCTGGGCGCCGCCGCCACGGCCGCCTATCAGGGGGATAATGAATACGGCGCGCAGTTCGTGGAGCTGCGGGACCAGCTGATCACCGCCCCCAAGACGCCGAACCTCACCGGCGGCTCGCTGGACGGCATCGCCTTCCTGGAAAACAAGGAGAGCGACACCGGGAAGACGGCGCTGCAATCCTATGCGGAGGTCGGCCCCAAGAATGAGATCTATCTGGCGGCGGGGCAGGCCATCGCCTTCACCCTGACCACCTCCGACGGCAACAAGCCCGCCAA
This sequence comes from Oscillospiraceae bacterium, assembly GCA_902788995.1. Classification (GTDB taxonomy): domain Bacteria; phylum Bacillota; class Clostridia; order Oscillospirales; family Acutalibacteraceae; genus RUG806. The sequence continues at coordinate 5,112 of CADAMO010000037.1, read as the reverse complement.
GCTCAGCCTCGGTATGAAGCTGCTCTCCGGCGGCACGGGCGAAGTGAAGGTCACCGGCAGCAAGGGCGTTGAAAGCAGCGTAACCTGTACGCTGAACAACGTGACGGACCTCTACCGGGATATCTCCGCCGCGGTGAACTGGTCGGCCACCGGCAGCAGCACCTTTACCGCCGGGACCGTCACCATCGCCAATACCGGCAATACGGCCGTATCGCTGACCAAGCTGAAATGGTCCTACGGCGCGCCGGCAGCGACGACGCAGGCTGCCTTTGCCCCGAAGATGCTGCGGTTCAGCGTCAGCCAGGCGGACCTCGACTTCGCAGGCGCGGCCTTTGACGCTATCAACACGGAACAGACCACCGCCTCCTCCGAAGGCGTGACCGTGACCTGGGACAACGAGACGCTGGAGATCGGCGGAACCGCCACCCTGACCATCACCGCCCCGGCCACCTTTGAAAAGGCTTTCAAGGACGGCAACGAGAGCCCCGGCCACCTTTGAAAAGGCTTTCAAGGACGGCAACGAGATCGCGGGCTACACCGAACTGCCCGACGGCAGCCGTCAGTGGACCGTGACCGTCACGGTGGAGGAGCTGGGCGAATACACCTGCGACGTGACGCTGGAGGACGAAAACGGCTACCGCACCAAGGCCATCAGCGCGGGCAGCTTCACGGTGGTGCCCCCGGCCGCGCCGGAGACCGACCCGGCGAACGGCACAGACGGCAGCACGGACGGCAATGCCAACGGCGCCTCCCGCCGCTGGAGCTTCTACGACCTGCTGCAGGCCATCATCAACTTCTTCCGCAGGATCGTCAGCTTCTTCAAGAGCGCGGTCGCCTGAACAAATAAAAGCGTTGGGGCGGAAAATCGGTGTTTGGCGGGTCGGTTTAATGCGGAATACGGAATTTGGAATTTCGGAAATCGCTGACGCGATTTGATGGTAATTGGGCGTCTTAAAGAATCAACGGGACAATCAGATCCGGACGTTTCAAATTGTACGCAGACGCAGGTTCACAATCATTCCGCATTCCGAATTTGCCCGGCAAATCCCTCTTCCCCCCGGCCAATTTGTTGTTGACACCTTTTCAAAAATATGATAAACTGGGTTTTGATGTTAAAGGGGAGTAGCTTTAGGGCATTTGGCCTTAGCTGCCCGTCAACAACCGGCGGATAGTACGCCTGGCGGTCAGCCCTGCTTATCTGGAAGCAAGACCTTTGACAGAGTGTTCGCTCTGTCAAAGGTCTTTTTAATGTCAAATATGATACAGGAAGGATCGGAACCGAACATGAAGCACTATCTGGAAACCACCGAAGCTGTTTTCAAGGAAGTCGCCAGCTCCGAAGCGGGCCTCACCACCGAGGAAGCCGAAAAGCGGATCGCGGCCAACGGCAAAAACAAGCTGAAAGAGGCGGAAAAGGAAAGTCTCTTCAAAAAATTCATCAATTCCCTTGCCGACCCCATGATCATCATGCTGCTGGTGGCGGCCGCCATTCAAGCGGTGGTTGCGGTGCTGGAGGCGGGCGGCAAGCCCAGCTTCAAGGACTTTGCGGACGTGCTGGTCATCCTCGTGGTGGTCATCATCAACACCATCATGAGTCTGGTGCAGGAGAGCAAGGCCGAAGCCGCCATGGACGCGCTGATGGAAATGACTGCCGCCACCTCTCACGTGCTGCGTGACGGAAAAGTGGTCACCATCAAGAGCGAGGACGTGACCATCGGCGATATCGTGATCTTTGAAGCGGGCGACGCCGTTCCGGCGGACTGCCGCATCATCGAGAGCCACTCCATGAAGGTGGAGGAGGCCGCCCTTACCGGCGAATCCGTCCCTGTCACCAAGCTGATCGACGTGCTGAACCTGAAGGACAGCACCAACAAGGACGTGCCGCTGGGCGACCGCAAGAATATGCTTTACAGCGGTTCCACTATCGTTTACGGCCGCGGCAAGACCGTGGTCACCGCCATCGGTATGGATACCGAAATGGGTAAGATCGCCGACGCGCTCTCTCAGGCGGAAAAAGAACAGACCCCCCTGCAGATCAAAATGGCGGAGCTTTCCAAGTTCCTCACCAAGCTCGTCATCGGCATCTGCGTCATCGTCTTCGCCGTGGGCATTGTGGAAGAGCTGGTGTTCAACGATTCCGGCTTCTCCTGGCAGCTCATGGGCGACGCCTCCCTGAAGACCTTTATCGCCGCCATCGCGCTGGCCGTGGCCGCCATTCCCGAAGGCCTTCCCGCCGTGGTGACCATTATCCTTTCCATCGGCGTTACCGCCATGAGCAAGCGTCAGGCGCTGATCCGCAAGCTGACCGCCGTGGAAACGCTGGGCTGCACGCAGATCATCTGCTCGGATAAGACCGGCACCCTGACCCAGAACAAGATGACCGTGGTGGATCACTTCGGTCAGGATGAAAAGCTGCTGGCCACCGCCATGGCCCTGTGCTGCGACGCGGAAGTGGACGCGGAGGGCAACGTCACCGGCGAACCCACCGAGGCCGCGCTCGTCGCCTACGCCTATAAGCTGGGCCTGCCCAAGTACGATCTGGTGAAAGAATATCCCCGTTCCGGTGAAGCGCCCTTCGATTCCGGCCGGAAGATGATGTCCACCGTCCATAAGACCGCCCAGGGCTACGTGCAGTACACCAAGGGCGCGCCGGACGTGATCATCGACCGCTGCACCTCCGCTCTTGTCGACGGCAAGACCGTGGTGCCCATCACCCCTGAATTTATTGAGAAGATCAAGGCAGACAACAAGCGGATGGCCGACAACGCCCTGCGCGTGCTGGCCTGCGCCATGAAGATCTATCCCTCCGAGCCCGCCGACTATGAGGCGGAGCATCTGGAGCGCGAGCTGGTGTTCGTGGGCCTGACCGGCATGATCGACCCCGTCCGCCCCGAAGTGAAGGCCGCCATTGAAGAGTGCCGCGAGGCCGGCATCCGCCCGGTGATGATCACCGGCGACCACAAGGATACCGCCGTTGCCATCGGCCGTGAGCTGGGCATCATTTCCGATCCCGCTCAGGCCATCCTTGGCGCGGACCTGGATAAATTCACGGACGAAGAGATGATCGAAGAGGTCACCAAGTACTCCGTCTACGCCCGCGTCCAGCCCGAACATAAGACCCGCATCGTCAAGGCCTGGAAGGCCCGCGGCATGGTCACCGCCATGACCGGCGACGGCGTCAACGACGCGCCCTCCATCAAGGCCGCCGATATCGGCATCGGCATGGGCATCACCGGCACCGACGTCACCAAGGGCGTGGCCGACATGGTGTTGGCGGACGACAACTTCGCCACCATCGTCAACGCGGTGGAAGAAGGCCGCAAGATCTACGACAACGTCTGCAAGGTGCTGCAGTTCCAGCTGTCCACCAATATGTCCGAGGTCATCATCATGTTCGTGGCCTCCATCCTCCATTTCACCATTCTTTCTCCCGTCCACCTGCTGTGGATCAACATGGTGACCGACTCCCTTCCCGGCCTGGCGCTGGGCATGGAAAAGGCCGAGGGCGACATTATGCGCCGCAAGCCGAGAGCCACCACCGACGGCATTTTCTCCAACGGCGCGGGCTTTGACATGATCTGGCAGGGCGTGTATCTGGCCGTCATCGAGCTGGCCTCCTACTTCATCGGCTACTACATGGAGCCGGTCGGCGGCGGCAAGGGCTTTGCCGGCGTGTTCTCCGGTCAGGAGTGCGTCAACGCCATGGCCATGGCCTTCCTCACCGTCAACTTCGCCGAAATGTTCTGTGCCATCAATATGCGCTCCCGCATGGGCTCGCTGTTCTCCAAGGGCATGTTCAAGAACTTCAACTGGTGGCTGCTGGGTTCCTTCTTCGCCACCACCGCCATGACGCTGGCCGCCATCTACGTGCCCGGTCTGTGCTCCGTCTTCGGCATCGAGCCCGGCACCTTCTCGGTTACCGAGCTGGCCATCTCCTTCGGTCTCGCCGTCTCCACCGTTCCGGTGTTCGAGCTGGGCAAGGCCATCAGAAGAGCAATGAACAAGAAAAAGAGCAAATAATCGCAGTCAAACCATCGGCAGGGACTCACGGCGTGAGTCCCTGTTTTTCTGAAATAAGGAGGAATACGCCATGAAAATCGCCGACAGGGAAGTGACCGTTTGGCCCGCCGACGTTCCGTCCGCGCCGCTGGTGGTGTTTCACGCCTTTGAGGAGGAAGGAACCAACGTGTATGAAGCTGTAAAAACGCTGACGGACGTTCCTTTTTCCTTCGCCTGCATCGGCACGGCGCATTGGGACGACGACCTGTCCCCCTGGGCGGCCCCTGCGGTCTACCGGGAGGCCGCGCCCTTCGCGGGCAACGCCGACGGTTATCTCGATATCCTGACGGGGACGATTCTGCCGGAGATTCTGCGGCGGCTGCCGGGCGCACCCTCCTGCCGGGTGCTGGCGGGGTACTCCCTCGCAGGGCTGTTTTCCCTCTACGCCATGTACCGGACGGACGCCTTCGACCGCTTTGTCAGCGCCTCTGGTTCCCTGTGGTACCCGGGCTTTCTTGACTACGCCGCCGCGCACACGCCGGTAAGGCCGCCGCAGCGGGTCTATCTCTCCCTCGGCGACCGTGAGGCGAAGACGCGCCACCCCGTCATGCGCGCCGTGGAGGAAAACACCCTCCGGCTGGCGGCGCTGTACCGGCAGCAGGGGATCGACACGGCGTATGAAAGCAACCCCGGCAACCATTTCACCGACTGCGACCTGCGGGCGGCGAAAGGGATCGCGTGGGCAATCGAGCCGGAAAAGGGGAAATGATCAACTTTTTTTCTTTTTTCAAGTTTTTTTAATAAAACCGTGTTATAGTGACGGTGTCAAAAGAAAAGAACGCAAGAAACACTCCTTTGTTTTTTTCATAAATATCTCCTCTTAAAAGGCAGAACGCGTCGTAGTCAGCGGCGCGTTTTGCTTTTTCATTTGACGGAAAAAAACGGCGTCCGCGCCCTTGGCCAGGCCGTTTTTCGGTTCATCACAGATTGTTGCGGTATCCACACAAAAATCCGTCGTTAATTCCCAAAGTAAATTCCACAGTTGGATAGGTAGTGGAAAACACTTTGAGAAATAGCTGATTTTAGTTAGAGACAAGTACAGGAATCAACAAA
>CADAMO010000036.1 GCA_902788995.1 Oscillospiraceae bacterium | reverse complement strand
CGGCGGTCTCGATCTCCTCGTCCGTAGCCCCGGGGCGGCCGTAAGCGATGTTCTCCCGCACGGTGCCGCTGAACAGGTACACGTCCTGCTCCACGATGCCCACGTTCTGCCGCAGCGACCGCTGGGTGTAGTCAGCGATGTCCTTCCCGTCGATCAGGATGCGGCCTCCGGTGGGCTCGTAAAACCGGGGGATCAGCGAGCACAGGGTCGTTTTGCCCGCGCCGGAGGGCCCCACGATGGCGAGGTTCTCGCCCTTTCTGACCGTCAGGTTCAGGTGGTGGATGACCTCCGCCGTGGTGCCGTTGTAGACGAAGGTCACGTCGTCGAAGCGGATCTCACCCTCGGCCTTTTCCATTACCTGCGCGCCGGGTTTGTCTTTGATCTCCGGGTCGGTGTCCATGATCTCGGCAAAGCGGTAGATGCCCGTAATGCCCTTATAGAACTGCTCCGCGAACTGCAGGATGGTGCGGATGGAGGCGAAGAGCGTGGTCACGTACAGCAGATAGGCGATCAGGTCCGCCGCGTTGATTTGTTGGCGGATGATGAAAAACGCGCCTACCATGACGGTGATGATGTACATGAGCCCGTCGAACAGGCGGGAAATGCCCTGAAACTCGCCCATGCACCGGTAGACCACCTGCTGGATCTTGAAATAGCCCTTGTTGCCCTCGGCGAATTTGGCGTTTTCAATGTCTTCGCCCGCAAAGGATTTCACCACGTGGATGCCCAGCAGCGAGTCCTCGATCTGGGCGTTCAGCTCGCCCACCTGTTTTCTGCGCTGGGTGAAGCTGTCCTTCAGCCGCCGGTTGAACCGGTACATACACCAGACCATTCCCGGCAGCAGCGCGAAGACGATCAGCGTCAGGGGCACGTTGACGGTGCAAAGGATCACGAAGGCGCCGATGATCTTGACCCCGGCGATGAAGAATTCCTCCGGGCAGTGATGGGCGAACTCCGTGATGTCGAACATGTCGTTGGTGATGCGGCTCATCAGCACGCCCACCTTGGCGTCGTTGTAATAGCTGACGGAAAGCTTCTGCAGATGGCCGAACAGGTCCGCCCGCAGGTCCGTCTCAATGTAGGTGCCCATAATGTGGCCGATGCTGTTCATGTAGTAAGAGGCGGCGGCGTCGATGAGCCGCAGGAAGATATATACCCCGCCCATGGTCAATATCAGCCGCGCCGTCAGCGCCTCGGCGGAAGCGCCGGTAGCGGCGTTGGTGATGCGCCGCACGATCAGCGGCAGCACCAGCTCGCACACGGTGGTCATGGCCGCGCAGAACAGGTCCATGACCATGGTGCCCCAATAGGGCTTATAGTAGGGGATCAGCCGCCGGATGGCATTGCCGGTCTGCCCCTTTTTCAGTTTTTCGCTGCCCGCGGGCGGGGAAACGTTCCTCCGCTTGTCCGTTTTGTATTTCGGCATGGCGCTCGGCTCCTGTCATTTTGATAAAGATATAAGAATAATAACAAGCGCGCGAAAAATAGTCAAGCAGAGAAGCGGAAAAACGCACAAAAAAGAAGGAGCGTGCGCCGGGTGAAGGCGTTCATTCCCATGGAATGGCAGGGGGGCGGGCGATGCGGCAATTTTTTCATTTTTTCCTCTGTACAACGTCGGAAAAGGGTGATATAATCGTAGTACGGATCGTTATTGCGATTTGAATTTTCAAAACAAAGAGGGAGAAACAACATGAAAAAAATCATCAGCGTATTGCTGAGCCTTGTTCTTGTGGCGCTGTGCGCCGCGCCTGCTTTTGCGGCGGACAAAGCCGACAGCTTCGGCGCTTACAAGCACGTCTTTATCATCGGCGTGGACGGCGCCGGCCGTTTCTTCAAGGATGCGAACACCCCTAATTTTGACCGCATTTTTGCCGACGGCGCGGTGGATTACACTGCCAGGGCCGAGACCGTCACCGTCAGCGCCGAGAACTGGGGCGCCATGCTGACCGGCGTTTCCTATCTGCAGCATGAGATGACGAACGGGAGCACTGCCGGCAATGAGCGTTCCAGCGACACCAAATATCCCACCATCTTCACCTACGCCCGCAGAGCCATGCCCGATGCGGAGCTGGCAGCCATCGTCAACTGGGACAACATCGCCTACGGCATGATCGAAAACGATATCAACGTGACCAAGCAGTATCCCGACAACGAAGACGAGGGCGTGACGGACGCCATCTGCGATTACTTCAACGCGGGCAACCAGCCCTCCCTGTTCTTCGTGCAGTTTGACAGCGTGGACCACGTGGGCCATGACCTCGGCAGCAAAGCGCCGGAGTTTATTCAGCAGATCGAGACCGTTGACGGCTACATCGGCCGCGTGTATGATACCATCGTTGAAAAAGGCCTGATGGAAGACGGCCTGTTCATCGTGGTGGCCGACCACGGCCACACCGTACCCGGCGGGCACGGCGGCATTACCATGCGTGAAACCAACGTGACCCTGGCCGTGGCGGGCAAGACCGTCGTCAAGGGCGGCAAGCTGGACCTTGACGCCCGCAACAGGGACGTGGCCGCCATCGCGCTGTACGCCCTGGGCATTGAACGTCCCGATTATATGACCTCCCGTCTGCCCGGCGATCTGTTTGAGGGCGTGAAGGGTGAGATCCGCCCCGTGAAGAACGACTTCATGGATAGGTTCATTTCCCTTTTCGCATGGCTGATCACCCTGATCACCGCGCCGTTCTGATGGCCATGTTCAGCTTTATGACAACGATATAATGACAGCCCCCGGACGAAGACGTTACCCTTCGTCCGGGGCGTTTTTTGTGATATCGGTTCAATACAGTCGTTGGTTTTTAGTCGTCAGTCGTTTGAAGCCATCCGGACGATCCTATGTCGTCATCGCCGTTGAGGCGTCGGCAGGACGTCATTCGTTTTCCTTTTTCAGCTGGTCGATCAGCAGGCTCATATCCTCGCTCAGCTTGCCCTGGTTTTCCTTGGCGATCAGCATGCGGCGTTCGTTCAGCGCCTTGTACATGTTGATCTTCTTCTGACCGTCGAGATCGTAAAAGAACAGGGGGATCATGTTGACGATAGTGGGCAGCCAGTTGCCGGCGGCGTAGAGGGCGAAGACCTTGCGGTACACGTCCACGGAATCCTGCACCCAGTAGCTCATGTCCTCCACCGTGGCGTCATAGCCGGACCACTTGATGACCCAGATCGTCATCAGCGTGTTGAGGGGTTTTGTCAGCTTCATGATGTAGTTGGTCAGCAGGTACATGGTGCCGTCGGGGCGTTCGCCGGTCAGATACTCGGTGTAGTCGTTGATCTCCCGGCCGATCTCGCCCTCAAAGGCCGTGGCCGGGGCATTGTTGAGGCCGCCGAGGCCGTAGCAGAAGGTGAACACGATGCCCGTCAGCCACCACTTCTTCTTCGGGATCACGATCCACCCGCCGATCACCCGGATCACGTTCAGCACGGAATCCCACAGCCGCAGGGCGATGACCAGATTCCGGTAGCTCTTGAAGCGCTTGCGCAGCGGCTCGATAAACTTGATGGAGAGGATGTTACACAGGTGATAGAACCCGTACATGGGCAGGATGTGGAACGCGCCGCCGAGGATCTCCATCTGGGTGATCACGTCCCACGAGTAGCCGCCGTTGCTCCAGAAGCTGGTGAGAAAACTGGCTGCCACGTTGCGCAGGGCGTACTTGTTTTTCAACACGTAGAACATGGTCTTGGTCAGCGGGGCGGGCTTGGGCTGCAATATCACGCGCTCAGGGCACTTCATGGCGACGCCCATGGTGCCCAGCGTGCCGATGGCCCCGGTGACGATGGAGAGGATGGCAAACAGGTGGGACTGCTGGATCTTCAGCGTGCCGCCGGTCATGAGCGTGAGCAGCGGCAGGTAGATACCGGAAACCAGATCGCCGCCGTAGGCCGCCGCGTAGCTCTGGGCCAGCGAGACCGAGATCCTGTCCGCCGGGCAGGAGGATTGCAGGGTGGGGTAGTTATCCGTGGGGATGTTGAACAGGGTGGAAAAGGTCTCCTGTAAAAACAGCATGATGAACAGGAAGATGATCTTTTTCGGGTCGTTCACCCCCGTGTTGCCGAAGATCAGCGCACCGCAGTACATGATGGCGGTGGAGAGGAAGTAGGGCAGAGGCGTTGCCAGAATATACGGGCGCGCCTTGCCCCAGCGGGTGCGGGTCTTGTCGAACACCACGCCCATCAGCGGGTCGTTCAGGGTGTCGTAGACGGTGATGATGGCCTTGATGACGGTGATATACACCAGGTCGATCTTCAGCACCTTGGTGAAGTACAGATTCTGGTAGTTGTCCAGTCCGTTTTTCAGGGCCCGGGCGAACTTCTGGGCGGCCATCCAGCCGATCTCCCCCACGGAGACCTGCCGGGTGCTGTAGATATCCACGGCCAGATTCTCGTAACGCTTCAGGATACTCTCGTCGATGGTCGCGGCGGAGTTCTCATCGGCCTTGATAAACCGGTCGACCAGTTTTTCTTTCGTTGAAACAGCCAATCGTGATCCCTCCTATCCTCAGTCTTGTATGCAGGGCTCGCATACTTCGATCTGACAGGTCTTTTTATAGTTGCCGTCCAGCGTGATCACGTACACGCCCGCCTGCCCCGGATTCACGGCGGTGACGACCCCGTCCTTCACTGTGGCCACGCTCTCGTCGGTGCTGAACCAGTACACGTCCTTGAAGGTGGCGTCGTCGGGCTTCACGATGGGCTCCAGCGCCCGCGTCTCGCCCGGGTTCATGGTCATCGTCTCCTCGGAGAGCTTTACGCTCTTGACGGGCTTTCGCACGTAGAACAGGCAGGTATCGGAATATTCCTTCCCGTTGCAGACGTAGGTGCCGGTGACGGTGACGGGCCGGTCACTGACGGCTCGGCCCTTATAAAAGCCCTCCTCGTCCACGGAGAGCACCTCCGGGTCGGAGGATTCCCAGCGGATCACGTAGTCCGCCACGGACTGGTCGGAGTTGATCCGGTGGCTGATCTCGTCGGAATCGCCCTTCTCGATGAAGTGGGCGTGGGCGCTGATGCGGAAGGAGATGCGGTCGAAGCGGTATTCCTCGGCGCAGGTGATCCGGAGGCGGATGGTCTGCGCCCCGAAGGCCGCCAGATCGCCGGTAAAGGTGACGTTGAGGGCGACGGTCCCGGTCCGCACGTAGTCGATCCGGCTGAGCCGCCGCGTCTCCGGGCCGTCTTCGTTGTCCCGCTCCACAAAGGCGTCGATATGGAAATCGTCATAGTCGACGGCAAGGTCGTTGACGGTGAAGGAACCGGCGAAGGCCTCCTCCGCCCGCCGGACGGTCTCCGGAAGGTCCTCCAGCGCGAAGATCCCGCAGACCCGGGACCCGGGCAGCGCGTCGTAGGAGCAGCCGTCGAAGGTGAACGCGGCGACCAGCTCGCTCCCGTCGTCTTCCTTCGGGGCGAAGGCGGTCTCCTTCACGTCCGCCGCGGTGAAGTTAAAATCGGGAAGATAGGGGGTAAAGTCCTCTCCGTAGGCTCCCTCGTGGCCGCTTTCGGAATAGAGGTCGGAGAGGGTCTCTTCCGCCGCGTCCTTCACATACCGCAGCAGCGGCTCGCTGGCGTTGTCACCCTCCGCCGTGATGGAGTCCCGGTCGATGGAAACGCGGAAGCGGCTGTTCAGCTTCACGCCGTCGAAATCCTCCGTGTCGGTCAGCAGGCGGCCAATCTCCGCGATCACGCTCTCCGGCGATTCATCCACCGGGGCGAAGGCCGCCGCGGGCAGGGGCTGGGTACCCTCGTTGCTGAGAATGTATTTCGCGCCGAATACCGTGCCGGCCATAAACATGGCGATCAGGGCCACGGTGACCGCGCCGAAGATCACTTTCTTGCGCTTCTGGTGGGCGTCCAGCTTCGCGATGCGTTCCAGCCGTTTCTGTTCTTCCTCGTCAAGGCCGGCGATCACTTCCCGTTCATCCATTGCCGCTCACCTCCTCCGCCTCTTTCACCTCATCCATGTGGTAGGCCCCCCGGATGAGCTTTTCTTTTTCCAAGCGATCCTCTTCCGATTCATAGATCGGCGCGGGGACGTCCAGCAGGTCGATTTCGCCCCTGCGCAGCTTTTCCCGGTAATCCAGCCGCAGCCGGTCGCCCTCGCTGACGGCGATCACCGGCGGCTTTTTCAGGCAAAGGATGGCCGCGAAGGCCGCGAAAGCAAACAGCAGCAGGGGCGCCAGGAAAGCGGGGCCGTTGAGGTACCCCGAAAATACGCTGCCCGCGGGGGCGGCGTTGACGGCCGCGCGGCAGAAGGCGTATTCCGCCGCCGTCGCCCCGGCGCCCAGAAGGGAAAATGCGGTGATGACCGCGCCGGTGCGCTTGTTCCCGGCGAAGCAGAACAGCTCCGTCAGCAGGATGCCCACGGCGCACAGGGCGGCGACAGCGCAGCAGAGCATGGCCGTGCGCAGCGCCGTGACGGCGGGGCCGAAGACCGGCGCGTCGCCGAAGGAGCCGAAGGCGCCGAAATAGCCCTTCCCCATGAAGGCGTTGTAGACCAGATCCAGCGCCCAGAACCAAAGGGCGTCCTCATACCATCCCATTTTGACGTTCATCCCGCCGAGGGGCACGAACAGCCCCGCCAGCGGCAGGATGCAGGCGGCGATCTTCAGCTTCTGAGGCCAGCCGGAGAGATAGGCTTTTTTCGCCTTTTCCAGCTTCACCCGAAAGTTGGCCAGCGACATTTCCGCCAGCCGCCTGTCCTTTTCAAAGTTCGTTTCAAACGAGTGAAAGACGATATTCGTCCCGCAGTAAGGGCAGTATTGCGAAACGTGCCAAAGCTTCAGCTTCTTTTGGCATTTCGGACAAATTGCCATGAAAAACGCCCCCTTTTTGGTATGATGATACCATACGTCGAACAAAAAAACAATACTATCTTGCCTTTTTTGTTCAATTTGTTCGCCGTTCTCCTCCCGGGCAGGATCATTCTTTTCCGGGATAAAACCGTTGACAAAAAAAGACGAATGCTTTATACTGTGAAGGAAAGGATGGGGAAAAGATATGAAAAAAATACTTTCTGTTATGTTGGTTTTGGTCATCATGACGATGATCGCCGCGCCGGCTGTCTCCGCCGCCCAGCCGCTTTCCGCCGGGCTTGACGCCCTGCGGGACCAGTTTACCCTCGGCATTGCGCCCGAGACAAACGGCATCACCATGGACTATTACGCCTACGCGCCGGATGAGGGTTCCACCTCCGGCAAGCTGCCGCTGGTGGTGTGGCTGCACGGATTGGTCTCCGGCGGCTATCCCGGCCGGCAGATCACGAAAAACGACATCTCCTACTGGGCCTCCGCGGAGTTCCAGTCCCGCTTCATCGGCGGCGGCGCGTTCATTCTCGCGCCCCGTTCCTCCGAGGTGGTGGCGGACTGGGAGGACCGCTATATGGCGCCGCTGAAGGAAATGATCGACGACTACATCCGGAAGAACAGCGACCGGATCGATCCCACCCGCATCTATCTGGGCGGCCTCTCCATGGGCGGCAAAATGACGCTGAAGCTGGCCGCGAAATATCCGCAGATGTTCGCCGCCATCTTCCCCTGCAGCCCCTATTACAAGCTGACGGACAGCGTGGCGGGCGGCGTGAAGAACATTCCGATCTGGCAGCTTTCCAGCAAAACGGACTGCTACATGGGTTATAACACCTGGATCTGGCCGGACTGGCAGAAGCTGATGAACGCCTCCGCCTGCCGGGACAAGTGCCGCATCACCATTTTTGATACCGCTCTCAAGCCGGACGGCTCCCGTCCCGGCACCACCCACGACACCTGGTACGCCGCCACCTACGATATGTTCATGTACGACAATTCCACCTTTACCGGCAGCGTGACCCAGGACGGCAACGGCAACGAAGTGACGCTGACCTATCCCCAGGGCATGATCAGCTGGCTGTGCCGGTACACCTCCTCCTACTCCCTGCCGGAGACCGGCAAGGGCGGCGTCGGGTCCTGGATCTACCGGATCTACACCTATTTTATCAACGTATGGGCAAGGCTCGTCAAAGCGCTTGGCCTGAAGGGCGTGCTGGGCTGATCCTGCGGTAATGCGCAAGACAAAATGATAACGGTCCCTGAACGAAATCGTTCGGGGACCGCCTTTTTTATCCGGTAAGCGTCGATATCAGTTTTTCTTTTGGAAGGCCTCGCACAGGGCGTCGGCGATGACCTGATGGCCCATGGCGGAGGGGTGTACCCCGTCCAGCAGCCAGTAGGAGGGCTCGGCCTTTTCGCACAGGGCGTCGAAGGCAGCCTGCAGCGGCACGAAGGTCAGACCGTACTTTTCCGCCACGGCCTTGGCGGATTTAGCCCGCAGGGCGGTCTCGTTTTTGAACACGCCCCAGTCGCCCGCGGTGGCGGCGGCCTTCAATACGAAGGGCTCCAGAATAAAGATCTTCACGCCGGGGCACATGGTCTGCACCTCTTCGATGATCTCACAGTAGGTCCGGTAATATTTGTCGTTGGCCACGCCGTTGCGGTTGCCGCCCAGCTCGTGCCATACGTCGTTGATGCCGATGAGAATGGAGAGGTAATTCGGCTTCAGGTTGATGAGGTCCCGTTTGATGCGGGAGTTGATATCCACCACCCGGTCGCCGCTGACGCCCCGGTTGAGGAAGCGGATCTCCCCCGGATGGTCCGCGCCCAGCCGCGCCGCCACCAGCGTGGGGTAGCCGTTGCCTCTGTAATCGTCGTTATCGCGGCTTCTGCCCGCGTCGGTGATGGAATCGCCCTGGAATACGAAGGTTTTCATTGGTTGATCAGAGTCCTTTCTTATATTATTCGCCGTAGCGCGGCACCGCAGTGCCGCTGTTGAGGGAATGTTTCTTTGCGCATCACGCCGTCGGTCGTGATCGGAAAAGATTGTTGACCGGTAGTGTATTAATCTTGTCAGACAAGTGATATGACGGGTAAATAAAATATCATGGGCAAACGCCAGACGGCGCAATGCGCCGTGCTACCGGATACCGGACGATCCACAGGACCGCCCGGAGGGCGGAGGGCGACTGGCGACTGACGACTGGCGACTGATCTGCCGGTTTACCGGCAGATCTTCTCCCCGTCGAACACGATCACGCCGAAGGCGTCGCCGCCCTTGCCGGTTTTTACCAGCCAGTCCGCGTAGGCGCGGCGCAGGGAGGTATCCCGGGGCAGCTGGTCGTAGGGGAGGCCGGCGTATTTGTCGAACACCCGCCAGTCGTTGGAGAAGTGGTCGTACTCCGACCAGGAGACGATCTCGAAATCGCTCATGAATTTCAGAATGTTGGAGTTCTCCGGCAGAAATTCCCGGTGCTTCGGGTACAGCAGCCAGCTGCCGCAGCAAAAGATGACCTTGCCGTCCGGGAACAGGTGGACGTAGTGCTTGTAGGCCTCTTTGTAGGAGGAAAGCCTGACCTCGTCCGTCAGCGGCACGCCGCTGGAGGGGATGTGGAAGTTGATGAGCGTATCCCCCCGGCGCACCCGGTGACCGGTGCGGGTGATGAAATCGAAGTCGAAATCGTACTTGCGTACTTCATACTGGAAGCGGCCGTAGGCGAACCGGTCCATCTTCAGGAAGCCGTCGTTCCAGCCCGCCACGAAGGTGCCGGGCACCTCCTTGCACTTGATGCACTCCAGCAGCTTGCAGCGCAGGTCGTCCGCCGAATCCCAGAAAATCTTCTCGTCGATCCCCGCCGCGTCATAGCGTTCCTTGAGGATGGGCATACAGTTGAGGATCAGCATAAACTGGATGGTATATTCGTTTTCGCCGTATTCCTCCCCCAGCTTTTTGACCTCATCCAGCGCCTGGCCGAGGCCGTCCGCCTCCGGGAACATATAGCCGTTCAGAATGGCGTCAAAGCGGTCGCCGAAGTCTTTTTCCGCGTCCAGCCGCTTTTCGATCCGGGTAAATTCTTTTACGGCGATTTCCGGGTAGTGATAGCGCTCCATAAAGGAGACGATGAAATCGTTACAGTGCCGCATGTGGCTCCTCCTTTTTTTATTCGATGGTCAGCTCGCGGGCCCATCCGTCGTAGCCGCCGCCTGTGACAAACTGGGGCAGCCCTTCCGCCACGTCGCTTTCAAAGTTGAAATGCAGGTGGCCGGTGAGAATGGCCTTGATGAGGGGCTCGGATTTGATGTAGTCGATCATCCGCAGGGTGGGTTCGTCGGGGCGCTGCTGCACCGCCCGGAACTCGCTGTATGGCAGCAGGTGTTCTTCGTCGCAGCCCACGATATAGGTGCAGTCGCTCCCCGGGATGGCCATGTGATAGTCGTAGAGGGACTGCTCGAACAGCGGATCGTGGAAGGCCAGGACGATGGGCAGCCCCTTTTCGGCCTCCTTTTTCAGCCGCCAGAGTTGCCAGTCCGCAAACCGGTAATAGCTGTTGTCGATCCCCACGATATTCACGCCGCCAACCTCGCGGGCGTTGAAGAACATGGGCACGCCCAGCCCGTAGCCCATCTGCATATAGCTGTTCATGCGGTAGACCTCATCCTCCCAGGCCTCGCCCACGTACTGGGAGTAGTCGTGGTTGCCGGCGATGAAGAAGAAGTGGTCGTCCGCCACGATCTCCCGGGCCTTTTCCACGTTGGCGTGGGAGACGAAGTCCATCAGGTCGCCGGTGTGGACCAGCAGGTCGCAGTTTTCCTTGGCGTAGGCGATGTGCTCGTTGAGATATTGTTCTTTTTCGGGGGTGGAGAGACGCTTTGCCAACGCGTGCTTGCGCTCGTCGTCCCGCTCGTCCGCCAGCCCGATGTGGGTATCCGTCACGTGGAGCAGCTTTACGGGCCTTTCCAGCCCGATCTTGATGGTGTTTTTGATCAGTTGCATACCGTTGTTTCCTCCCCTTGCGCGGCGGGCCTTTCCCCGGCCGTCGCCGTCTGATAGAAATTATCTTAGCACATTTTCCGGTGGCTGTAAATATCCCGCAGGGATTTTTTGGGGAAGAATCATGCAGCACGGAGGGTTCTCGCACGGCGGAACGGCGTCATGCGCCGTGTGACGACGGTTGTTTACCCCGCGTTGTCCCGCCGCCGTTGGATGCAACAAAAAAAACTCCCCGAACGATTGCCGTTCAGGGAGCCTGCGTTGCCCGTTTACAGATCGATATCCGGCGTGTGGTTGTCCAGTACGTCGATGGCCCGGTCGCCGGGCGTTTCCCGGGGACGGCGCAGCTCTTCCGTCACTGCGGACCCGGGGCTTTCCATTGTTCCGTTGTTCCAGGCGTCTGTCGCCGTCTGCTTCCGGCGGTTCTTTTCCTTCTTTGACATTGGTATCACCTCAACGGTAGTTTGCGCCGTCCGGCCCGGATTATACATTCCGCGATATCGCGGCGGCATCGTCCTGCCTCCGCTTTTCTGACAATATTTTCAGATCTGCCAATCCTTATATTGATTTTTTTGTTTCGGTTTGATAAAATGATATGGTAAATCAAGAAAAAAGGGGACATATATATGGAACAGTACAACGGCCTGCCCTTCGCCAGTGAAAACACCTACGCGGAGGACATGAAAAACACCGTGGAGCCCTATCTTGCGGCCCACGGGGGCAAGAGCAATTTTGAATCCTGGGACGGCTGCACCATCGGATTTGAGCGGTATCTCTGTGAAAAGCCCGCCGGAAGCGTGGTAATCAGCCACGGCTTTACCGAAAGCGCCGAAAAATTCCGGGAGATGGCCTTCTATTTCCTGCACATGGGCTACAACGTGTTCGCCATCGACCACCGTGGCCACGGCTGCTCCTTCCGCTACAACAGCGACCCCAACACGGTCTGCATCAAGTATTTCGACGAGTATATCGACGACTTGCATACCTTTGTCAACAAGGTGGTCAAGCCCGCGTCCGCAGGGCTGCCGCTGTACCTTTATTCCCACTCCATGGGCGGGGCGGTAGCCGTGCAGTATTTGCAGGAGCATCCCGGCGTTTTCAAAAAGGCAGTGCTGTCCGCGCCCATGATCTCCCCCCGCACGGCGGGCATGCCCCACGCGGTGACGGGCGTCCTGACAAAGGGCTTCATACTGGCGGGCCGGGCAAACAAGCCCGTCATCGGCTCCACCGGCTTCGACCCGCTCAAGACCTATGAAAACAGCCACGATACCAGCAAAGCCCGTTTTGACTACTATATGGCCAAGCGCTGCGCCGACATGAGTTTGCAGACCGCAAACCCCTCCAACCGGTGGGTGAGCGAGGCCATCCGCGTCACAAAGCTGAACCTGGACCCGGTCCGCTGCAAACGCATCACCTGCCCCGTGCTGCTCTGCCAGCCGGAGGTGGATACCTCCGTTTACAGTGAGGCGGAAAATCAGTTTATCGGCCTGATCCCCAACGGCAGACTGGTGCAGTTCAAAAACTGCAAGCATGAAATCTACATGAGCGTGGATGATACCGTCAAAGCGTATCTGGATGAGATCCGGGCGTTTCTGGCGGAGTGATCAGAGTGGTTAGTGAATGCGCTGAAAGGTAAATATCATAAAAAAGCATCCCTTCCGTCCCGATGCAGACGGAAGGGATTTTTTGCGGGGGAAGCGTTTTTGGAAATAGGGTTTTGCAGGATTCCGCAGCAGGCAGCCTCAGCTGCGTTTGTTTCACAAATGTTATTCCGCGCAGCATGGCGCCCTGCGCCGTCAAATCGGAACTGCGTTGCAACGGTGCGGGTCTCCGGTGGAGACCTCTGCCGCAGGCAGAAGCACCGACCGAGCCGGCAGGCGAGACCGCAAGGCGCCGTGCTGTATAAGCCCGACGACTCCCTCTTAATAAATCAGATCCTGCCCTCCAGAAAGCCATCCACGGCCTTCCAGTAGGTCTCCGGATCCTTCACCACGCTGGTGGCGTGCAAGCCGCCTTCAATGGGCTGCTTTGCCTTGGGGGCCGCGCAGGCCTCATAGAGCTCGTCCATCATGTAGAAGGGGACGAAGTCGTCCGCCGTGCCGTGCAGGAAGATCGTGGGGGTGACGGAGCGCTTCACCGCGTCGATGGGGGAGCACTTTTTGAAGTTGAAGTTGCCCCGCAGGATGGAGACCGCGTTGGCCGCGTCCAGCAGCGGGAAGGCGGGCAGGCCGGAATAGGACTTGACCACGTGGCGGAACTGCTCATAGGCGTTGGTGAAGCCGCAGTCGGCCACCGCCGCCTTTACGTTGGCGGGCAGGTTCTCGCCGGTGCACAGCATGGTGGTGCCGGCGCCCATGGAGTAGCCGTGGATGACGATTTCCGCGTCCGGGTCCATGGCGATGATGTAGTCGATCCATGCCAGCACCACGTCCTTGTCGTGGTAGGCCATGGTGCAGTAGCGGGTCTCGTCGCAGCCCCAGCCCCGCAGCGACGGGCACAGGCAGTTGAAGCCCTTGGCGTGGTAGTGGACGGCGAACATGGCCGTGCCCTGGGGGGCGGAGTTGTAGCCGTGGACCAGCACCGCCCACTTGTGGGATTCCGTCTCCGCCGGGATCAGGTAGCCGTGTACGGGGCCGGTTTTTTCGGTGGAGATCACCTTGTCGTCGCCCTTGTTTTCGTTGAACCACTGCTGCGCCGCACCGTAAGCGTCGCCCTCATAAAGCGCGGTCTGCTCGGGATCGGGATGGTCGAACATCGAGACGAATTTGCCGTTCAGCTTGGTGTTCAGGGCGCATTCATAGATCAGCGCTCCGGCGCCCAGAACGGCCGCGCCGAGGCCGACGCCGGCCTTGACCAGTGAAATTCCGATTGCCATGTTGATTGCTCCTTTATATCCGTATCTTTTTATTTCATTGTCAGAGAGATGCGCTTTTTGGCAGGGTCCACCTTCAGCACCTTTACCTTGACGATATCGCCGACTTTGAGCACCTCGGAGGGGTGTTTGATATACCGATCGCAGATCTGGGAGATGTGGACGAGGCCGTCCTGATGGACGCCGATATCCACGAACACGCCGAAGTCGATGACGTTGCGCACGGTGCCCGTCAGCTCCATGCCCTCCTTAAGGTCTTCCAGGCTCATCAGGTCCGCCCGCAGCACCGGCTGGGGCAGGGCGTCGCGGATATCCCGCCCGGGCTTCATCAGCTCCGTGATGATGTCGTTCAGCGTCGGCAGGCCCACTCCGCAGTCCGCCGCCAGCTTTTCTTTGCCGTAAGCCGCCGCTTTCCTGTCCAGCTCCGGCACGCCGCCGGTTTTCAGCGTTTTGGGATCCACCGAGAGCAGCTCCAGCAGCCGTTTGGCCGCGGGGTAGGATTCGGGGTGCACGGCGGTGTTGTCCAGCGGCTCTTTGCCGCCGGGAATGCGCAGAAAGCCCGCGCACTGTTCAAATGCCTTGGGGCCCAGCCCCTTGACCTTTTTCAGTTGGGCGCGGGAGGTGAAGGAACCGTTCTCCTCCCGGTAGGTCTGAATGTTTTTCGCGGTGGAGGCCGTCACGCCGGCCACGTATTGCAGCAGGGAGGGGGAGGCGGTGTTCAGGTCCGCGCCAACCGCGTTGACGCAGTCCTCCACCACGCCCTCCAGCGATTCCGTAAGCCTGTTCTGCGGCAGGTCGTGCTGGTACTGGCCCACGCCGATGGATTTGGGGTCGATCTTCACCAGCTCCGCCAGCGGGTCCTGCAAACGCCTTGCCAGAGAGATGGCGGACCGGACGGACACGTCGAACTGGGGAAACTCCGCCGCGCCCAGCTTGGACGCGGAATAGACGGAAGCCCCCGCCTCGTTGACGATGGCGTATGTCACTTTGCCGTGGTAGTCCTTGATCACGTCCGCCACAAAGATCTCCGCCTCCTTTGTGGCGGTGCCGTTGCCCACGGCGATGCAGGTGACGCCGCAGCGGTCGATGATGGCCTTCACCTTGGCGGCGGAGGCCTCTTTTTCATTCTTCGGCGGGGTGGGATAGATTACGCCGGTGGTCAGCACCTTGCCGGTAGCGTCAACGGCGGCCAGCTTGCACCCCATGCGGTAGCCCGGGTCTATCGCCAGCACCACCTGATCCTTGACCGGGGACTGCAGCAGCAGGGGTTTTAAGTTCTGCCCGAACATTTTAATGGCCTGTTCGTCGGCCTTTTCCGTCAGCAGGCTGCGGATCTCCCGTTCCACGGAGGGGAACAGCAACCGCGCGTAGCTGTCGGCGGCGGCGTCCTTCACGAACTGGGTGGAGATGCTGCCGGGCTTCACGAAATGCCGGAACAGCACGCCCATGGCGGCAAAATCCTCAATCTCCACCGTCACCTTCAATATCTCCTCCGCCTCGCCCCGGTTGATGGCGAGGATGCGGTGGCTGGGGATCTTCCCCACGGGCTCCGTGTAGTCGTAATACGTGGCGTAGACGGAGTCCTCCTCCGTCTTGGCGACAGAGCGGATCACGCCTTTTCGGAGGATCAGCTCCTTGAGTTCGCTTCTCACCTCCGGCGAGTCGGAGATGATCTCCGCGATGATATCGTTGGCCCCGGCCAACGCGTCGGCAACCGTCTCCACGCCTTTTTCCTCGTCAACGTAGGAAGCTGCCATCTCTTCCACGGTCCCGCTGCGGCGGTCCTGCGCCAGCAGGTCCATGGCCAGCGGTTCCAGCCCCTTCTCACGGGCGATCGTCGCCCGGGTGCGGCGCTTCTGCTTGAAGGGCCGGTACAGGTCCTCCAGCGCCGCCAGCGTTTCGGCGTCGGCAATGGCGCGGGCCAGCTCCTCCGTCATCTTGCCCTGTTCGGTGATGGCGGCGGTATAGTCTTCTTTTTTCTTTTCCAGATTGCGGAGGTATTGCAGCCGGTCTCCGATCTCCCGCAGCGCCTGATCGTCGCAGGCGCCGGTCATCTCCTTGCGGTAACGGGCGATAAAGGGGATCGTGTTGCCGTCGTCGATCAGCTTGACGACGTTCTCCATCCGGTCCCGCCGGACCGGGAATTCATGGCAGAGGGTAGTGATGATGTCCATTGGTTTGCGTATCCTAAATAAAAAGATTGCTATTAACAGAGAGTCGTGAGTCGCCGGTCGCCAGAAGTCCTCCGGACGGTTCTATAGATTATCAGAGGGCCTTCTTTCAGACAACGAAGCGGTAGCGCGGCACCTCAGTGCCGCTGTTTGCGGAAAACAACTTTTGTAGCACGGCGCATTGCGCCGTCTGACGTTTTCGGATCAGATAAACGAATTGTTGTGTGAAATCTTTTTTTACAAGTACCCTGTCTGGGGCAACAAATCATCAAAGGCAGCCGCCGGACGGCGTGATACGCCGTGCTACGTGATGCAGCTTTTCCTTCGCAGCGGCACTGAGGTGCCGCGCTACATTGTTTTTGTCAGCAGACGGCGTCAAACGCCGCGGCGAATCTGTCAAAGAGGTAATAGAGGCGGTAAAACAGGCGGACGAAGAGGTTGTCCTTTTCCTTCGTCACCAGTGTGGTCCCGATATCCGAAACCGGCACGAAGACGGCGGTGGTGGGGTTGTCCTCCGTTGCGACGTTGGGGGAATGAACGGACAGCAACAGCGTGCCGTCCGGCGCGGTGAACAGCATCCCGTGGCCGCCGTCGGCATTTTCATCCGTTGCTTTATATAATTCCCAAGGCTGCTGCCGCCATTTGCCGTCCACTTTGCCGTTGGAGGAACAGGCGATCCCCACGCAGTAGCCCTTTTTGTCGGTGTTGCTCCACAGCATCAGCAGGCGGCCGGCCTTCGTCTTATAGAGGAAGGGCCCGTCGGTGACGCCGCCGTTGGCCCAGCGGGGGTCCGTGGCGCGGAACAGCAGGATCGGGTCGCTGACAAATTCCGTCAGGTCGTCGCTGAGCTTTGCCGCCATCATGTCGCCGACGCAGTCCTCGTTGGAGGTCCACTCGCCCACGTAGACCATCCAGGGCTGGCCGTCCTCATCCACGTAAAGGGTGCCGTCGATGGCGTCGCGGTCCTTGGGGGTGATATGGCCGTCGGTGATGATCTCAAAGGGCCCCAGCGGGTCGGCGGACCGGAAGATGGCCACGCCCCGTTTGCCGCTGGCGGCAGAACGGTAGGTGGCGAACAGGTAGAAATTGCCCTGATAATAATGGCATTCCGGCGCCCACCAGTCGGTTTCGCCGTCGCAGGCGCCCTCCGGCGTATAGACCTTCACCGGGTCGGACCAGTTCTGCAGGTCGGTGCTGTATACGCAACCGTAGCCGTTCCACGCAAGACCGGTGCCGTATAGATAATAGGTCCCCTCGTGTTCCAGCACCCAGGGGTCCCGCACCCGCACGCCGGTATCGGTGAAAGCAATGGCGACGGCGCTGACGGCGCAAGTGAACGCCATCACGCCGCCCAGCAGCAGCGAACAGGTTCTTCGAATCGCGGTTCTGAAATTCATCATATCCTATTCCTCTTTTATGATAATTCGTATAAGAGAATCGCTGAGAAAGTACGCATTGCAAGACCGCAACAACGGTGTGCGGGCGGATTGCGTGGAAAATCTCCGCTCTCCGAACTCCGCTCTCCGCTCTGGTTACGGCATCTTGCCGTTGGTCAGCAGATCCACGCCCTGCCAGACGAGGTAGGGCAGCTCCGTCAGACCGAATACCGCCTGCACCAGCCGGATGAAGGTCCACAGGATCTCCTTCAGCGCCAGTACCGCGTTGTTGACCGGCGCGGGGGCGGTCAGGGTCTCCGGGGCGGGCAGGCTGCCCGTCACCGTGTAGGTGAACTCCGTCAGCATGGGGTTGTGGTCGGTGTAGCGTTCGCCGTTATCCCCGAGCAGTGCCGGAACGGTCTTTGAAACGTCTTTCAGGGTCAGGTCCTCGCCGCTGCGGTAAAGGATGCGGTCCAGATCGTCGCCCTCCGCCTTCCAGTTGTAGTCCGGGTCCTTCGTGTCGGTAATGCCGTTGTTATAGACCTCCGCCCACACGTCCGTGAGGCCCGTGGGCTCCAGCAGGTTGCCCACCAGATCGTCCTCCAGCTGACGTTTGAATTTGAAGTTGAAATCTCCCTGCACGATCAGCGCCCGGCCGTCGTTCAGCTCGTCGTTGATAAACGCGGCCAGCTGTTGAAAGTTGTCGGCCCGCGCCCGCACGGAACGGGGTTCATAGCCCGCGTCCATGTGGACGTTGATCACGTGGACGAACACCCCGGGCAGCAGCTCCATCAGGCAGTAGATGAAGCCCTTGTTGGCGATGGCGTCCATGGAGCCGGACAGATAGCCGTATTCCTTGTGCCACTTTACCCGGGTCACGTTATACAGCGGATGGGCGGAAAAGACGTTCAGCCCCTGCCCCTGGGCAAGGCCGCCGCTGGTGAAGGAGCGGTAGGGGTAGTCGGTCATCTCGGCGGCCAGATACGGGTGCCCGTTGAAGTCCTCCTCGGTGCCGATGAAGTCCACGTCGGTACCGTTGAGCAGCTTGCCGATCTTTGCCGCCCGGTCGTTGGTGGCGGTAACGGTTGTTCCCTGAAAATCACCCACCACCGGAATGCCGGAGACGTTGTAGGCGATCATTTTCAGCGTACCGGAAACGTCCTCCGCTTTCGCGGTCAAGGCCATGGGCGCCAGCAGCAGCGCGCAGAGCACCAGACTCAGGATTTTTTTTGCTTTCATTTCGTTCTTTCCCCTTTGCAGTATATAGATAAATTAAGTATAGCATAAATTTGGATTTTGTAAAGAAAAAATGCGCGGAACCCGCCGAAAAAAAGACGGTTTCCGCGCAAGAGGACGCAACGTTATTATTGATGTGTGAGAGCGCAAAAAGTGTATCAGGAAATAGAAAGAACACACAAAAGTGTACCAATGTCAAGTGATATTGCGCCTAAGGCGCAGTTATATTGTCCCTTCGGGACAGTTATATTTTGCGCCTACGGCGCAAAGTTATATTATATTCGCCATTAAACTGCGCTCAGCGCAATATAACTCGGCGTAAGCCGAATATAACTGCACCGCAATTTAACTCGCCGCAGGCGAATATAACTGAAAGAAACCTGATTT
>CADAMO010000035.1 GCA_902788995.1 Oscillospiraceae bacterium | reverse complement strand
GGTTATCTTGTAAAGGAAAACGATTGATCGATCCAAAATCCGTTTTAAAGCAACATTTGTTCATAGCGGCACTGAGGTGCCGCGCTACAAAATGATCCCGCCAAATCCCCCTTTACCGTTCCCGGATCTCCGTTCCCGGATAATAGTGTTCGATGATCTCCCGCCAGGTCATGCCCTGACGGGCGTAATAGTCCGCACCGTACTGGGACAGGCCTACGCCGTGGCCATAGCCCTTCACGTCGAAGGTGACGGTCTCGCCGTCGCCGGTGAGGGTGAAGGCGGCGGAGGGCAGCTCGAAGGCCGCGCGGATCGCCTGCCCGGTAAAGGTCTGCCCCGCGATTTCGATCGTCAGCAGCGTGCCGGCGTCGGAATAATCCGTCTCTCCGAACCAGTCCTCCGGCGAATCGTCGGTCTCCAGCCCCAGCTTTGCGGCGAACTCCCTGACGTTCACCGTTTTCGTTGAGCTGTACTTGGGGGAGACGCTGTCCCCCTCGCTTTCCACGCTGACGAGGTACGGGATCTCGGCCCCCCACACGTTTTCGGCGCTTTCCGTTTTGCCGGGGCTGATGGCGTGAAAGGCCGCCGCCACCGGCTCCTCCTCATAGGTGATCTCAAACCCGATCACCTCATCCACCGCAGAACAGATCTTCGCGTAGTTGTCTTCAAAGTCCTCGCCCCAGCGCTCCCGCATTTCCTCCACCGGCCAGAAGGCCTGATAGGAGGCGGGGTCGTCGGAGAGCTGCGCCCCGCCGGACAGCGCCTGTTTCGGGTGGGCCTGCTGATACAGCGTGTAGGTCAGCGACGCCAGCGCCTGTGCGCAGAGGGCCTGCCGGTCAAAGGACACGGGCATTTCCGCCGCCGTGACGCCCGCCACGTAGTCCCGCAGGGGCATTTCCACCGTCTCCTGCCGGTCCGCCAGCAGCAGGCGGACCGTATCCGCGGAGGCGTCTTCCGGCGGCTCCGCCGCCTGCTCCGGCGCGTCGGTAGGGGTCTGCGGCTCCGCCGCAACGCGGTCCCGCGGTATCGCGTTTTTCATGCACAGCGGGATCAGCATCGTGCCGATCAACACCGCCAGCCATCTGACGAGCAACTTTTTCATCCATCCCGAACCTTTCAGAAAGTGTCTCCGTTTTCCGTCCGGTATATGTTTATGGCCCGTCCCTGCCGATTATACGCGATATTACATCAAAGGGATTTTATGGAATAAATGGTATCTGAAATTATTTCGTCATTTTTTGCGCTTTTGCCACACAATTTCAACAACTTGTTCACAATTCGTTAATTCATTCGCCTTTTTATTTCTATAATCAGAAAATAAAATGAATTTTTGTAAAATTTTCGTGTTTTCAGGTCGAATTCTGTTGACTTTTTTCCCATATTCTGTTATTCTAAATCCAATACAATCGGAGTAGAAGAAAAGGAGAGGGGTTGAGAATATGAAAGCAACGGGTATCGTCAGAAAATTCGACGAAAACGGCAGATTCGTGCTTCCGATGGAGCTTCGCAAAAAAATGGGGCTCACCACGACGGAGGACGCGCTGGAAATTTTCGTAGAGGGGGATACGATCATCCTGAAAAAGTACGAACCCTCCTGCGTGTTCTGCCAGAGCATGGATAACCTGATCACCTATAAAGAGAAAAAGATCTGCAAAAAGTGCTCTGAAAAAATCAACGTTCTGTTTGAAGACTGATTGACCCGCAAAAGCAGCGGTCCCGCGCCATCGGCAGCGGGACCTTTTTTTGCGTTTGCTTACGGCATATAGGGGTCGTCTTCCGCCACGTAGTCTGCGGGCATGATGAACGGACGCATATAGTTGATGGTGAAATCAACGCCCCACTGGCCCTTCGCGCCGCGCCAGCGGTGAGAGTGCGGCTCAATGGAAAGCATGCCGTCGTAATTTCCGGCGTAAAGAATGGACATGACGGCCCGCCAGTTGAGGTCGTCCAGCCCCACGGGCGGATCGTCCACGGATTCCCCGGCAATCATCATGGTGCCCTTCAGGTGGAAGTGATAGACGCGGCTCACCCAGTCATGCAGCTCCTTATAGCAGTCCGTGCCCCGGTGGACGCTGTGGGAGGGATCGTATTTGATGCCCAGCTCCGGCAGTGCGCCAAGCACCACGCTCCAGGCCTTTTCCTCGTAGACGAAGTTGGCCCAGTCGCAGTTATAGACAGCGATCTTCACGTTTTTGCCCTTGGCGTAGTCGATCAGCTTGCCGAAATAATCCACTGCGATCATGCAGTTCTCATAAAAGGTCTTGCCCTCCGTGTAGTTGCAGCCGCAGTTGAACACCGGGCAGCCCACGAAAGAGGCCAGGTCGATCAGGTTCTTGTCGTGCTGCAGCGCCTCGGGAATGATTTCCCCGTTATCGTCGATCCGCTTTTGTCCCCAGCGGCCGATGGAGCCCACCGCCACGCCGTATTTTTCGGAGTTGGCCTTGATCTCCTCTTTTTCCGCCAGCACCTCGGCGGAATCGTAATTGTGGTTGATACAGAATTCCACGGCCTCCAGCCCTTTGGCTTTGACCGCTCTGAAATGGCCTTCTTTCCAGCCGTTGATGATACCCAGCTTCATGGTCGGTTCCCCTTTTTTTAGTGATTGTTTTAAATATAGCAAACGGAGACGGCAAAGTCAAGAACGGGGCGCAAGAAAATCGGCTGAACCGCATAGCGGGCGGGGCGGACAGGCGGCGTTTTTCCCCTGCGGCAAAAAAAAGAATTGCAACCGGCGCACAGATATGGTATATTTTGTTTGAAAAGGACTACGGGAGGGGATCACTGTGAAAAAACACAGCTTTTCGGAACGCTTCCGCTATCGGCTTGACGGCATGATGGCGCGGGGGAACGTCAGCATGGTGAAGATGCTGGTGATCGCCACGCTGGCGGTGATCCTGCTGCTCACCCTCGCCATCCATCTGACCACCCCGGCGGCGGAACGGGATTTCGGCGGCTCCTTCTGGGATGCGCTGGCCTCCGCCGTCAATGCGTGGATGCCCTATTCGGAGGACGGCAGCGGCGGCTATATCCTGCTGACCGCGCTGGCGGCGGTGACGGGGCTGCTGTTCACCAGCATTCTGATCGGCATCGTCACCGGGGCCGTGGAGGAAAAGGTGACCGGACTGAAGGACGGCAACTCCCGCGTGCTGGAAGAAGGACATATCGTGGTGCTGGGGTTCGTACCCGGCGAATATACGCTGCTGAATCAGATGGTGGAGGCGGCCCAGGGCAAAAAGACCTGCATCGTGGTGGCGGGCGACCTGCCCCGCAGCGAAATGGAGGCGCTGATCCGCGATAACGTGGCCACGCCGAAAAACGTGAAGATCATCTGCCGTACGGCGGAGGCGGGCGACCTGTCGTCCCTGGCCGTCTGCTCCATTGAGACCTGCAAAACCGTGGTCGTCAACCAGCCGAGCGACGTGGCGACGCTGCAATCTGCCTTGGCGGCGCATCAGTTTTTGCAGGAGAATGAACAGCCGGACGTCCGGATCATCGCCAACGTCTCCTCCCCCGCCCTGCTGCTGCCGCCGCATATCGCCGGGGCGCGCCATCTGATCAATATCTCCGTCAACGACGTGATCGCCCGGGTGATCGCCCATTCCTGCGCGGAAACGGGCCTCGCCAAGGTCTACGCCGACCTGTTCGACATCCGGGGCGGGCGGCTGCAGATGCTCTCCTTCCCGGAAAAGGCTGGAACGGATTTCGGCGCGCTGGTCCGCACCATGCGGGGCGCCGTGCCGATCGGCCTTATCGCCGACGGCAAAGTGCTGCTGAACCCGCCCGCGGGGCAAACGCTGACGGAAGCGGACGGCGTCGTCTGCTGGACGGAAGAAGAAAAGCCGGTCTCCTTTGCGGAAGACCGGTTCGCGGAAGTCGAGGAATGGACGGGAGACATCCGCCAGCAGGAAGAGCATACGGTGGTGATCGGCTGTAACCCCGCCTTTGAGACGCTGCTGCGGGAGCTGCCGGAGCAGCCCAACCGCATCACAGCCGCTCACGTCCCCGACGACCGAAGGGCGGCGCTGACCGCGCAGGCGGCAAAGCGCGGCGACGTCAGCCTCTCCTATTTTGACGGCAGCACTGAACAGGAGGAGGATCTGACCCGCCTGCTGGCGGACGCGCACCACGTGGTGCTGCTGGCGGACGAAACGGAAAACCCCGACGAAGCGGATATTCTCAGTCTGCTGCGCTATATTAAAATCTCGGATATCAAACGGCGCGGCGGGCAGCAGTTTTCCATCACCGTTGAGCTGCGAAGCGAGAAAAATCTGCAATTGGCGGAGGTCGGCGAAGAAGCGGACCTGATCGTGGCGCCCCACATCGTTTCCATGTTCCTCGCCCAGCTGGCGGAACGGCCGCAGCTGGTGGGCGTTTTCAAAGAACTGCTCTCCAACGAAGGGAGCGAGATCCACCTGAAGCCCGCCGACGGGGCGACGGAGGGCCTGTATGCCGACTGGGGCGAACTGCGCGCCGCCATGCAGCAACGGGGGATGATCCTGCTGGGCTATGCCGCGGGCGGAAAAACCGTTTTGAATCCCTCCCCGGACGCTCCCCTCGTGGGCGCGGCAATCGACAAGCTGGTGGTCATCAGCGAAACGTAACGAGACAAAACAAAATGAGCAAATCAGCGTCAAAAAAAGGGTTCATCACGGATCATTGTGGGATCAAAGTACGAAATCGTTTTTTTCAAAGCGTTCGCCGGTAACCCGAAGAGGCGGCATTTTGCCGCCCCCTACGGGATGGTGCGTCTGTCGAGATCCCGGCAAACATTATTGCGGTATCCCGCAACAATCCGAGATAAAAAAAGGACCGCTTACTGAAAAAAGCCCGCCTGCGGCCATCACGGAAAACGCCCCTTGCCAATCGGCAAGGGGCGTTGGTTGTTATGGAGTCAAACGAAAACCGACTGTCATTCCAGCTCTTCCAGATGGACCGAAGCGCGCAGGATCATCCGCGCGTCGTCAGAGCCGATCTTGCCGTCGCGGTTCACGTCCGCGGCGATAAAGGCGGCGCTGCCCTCCTCACAGGGATCCAGATTGACGGAGATCCGCAGCGCCAGGCGCGCGTCGCCGGCAGTGACGGAGCCGTCGCCGTCCACGTCGCCGGGGATGATAACTCCGGACATGGCCACCGTCGCCACGGTTTTCTGCGTCAGCTGCGTGCCCGCCAGACGGAAGGTGAGCGTTTCCTTTCCGGTCATCCGTCCGAAGACGGTAACCGTCGCCTGACCGTTCTCATCCAGCTTGATTTCTTCCTCGGGCAGCGTGAGCAGGCTGCCGTCGCAGGAGACGGAGACCGTTCTGCCGGCGGCGTTGTCGGCGGAAAGGCTGATTTCGGCGGTATCGCCGTAGGGAACCGCGACCGCGTCGGTGGCGGTAAAGACCGTGGGCTCCTCCTCCAGCATGAAATCGGCGGAATAATCGGCCTCCATGGGGATGCCGGCATAGTTCTTCGCGCCGGAGACGGTCACGATGAGCATCTCGCCGAAGGGTACGTCCGGCGTGAAGAGGAAGGATCTGGCGTACCGGACGCCGTTGCCCTCCCCGGTATCTTCCGCGTCAATAGGGGTGATCTTGCCCGGGCAGCCGACGAAAACGACGCCTTCTTCATTCACGGAATCGATCTCCATATACTGGCTGAAGACGATCTCCGCGCCGCGTTCATAGACGTTCAGGCTTTCCACCACAGGGGCCTGCGTCGTCATCATGGGCAGGAAGACCTGATCCGGCGCGGGCGGAACGGTCATCCATTTGGTGGCCGCCGTCTCATAGCCGTCCTTCATCAGGCGGATCTGCCAGGAGCCTCTGGTCACCGCCCAGGAGAACGCGCCGTCCGGCAGAGTGAGGACGGGGTTGCTCTGCTCGGTGGAGGTTGCGTTCCAAAGCAGCTCGCGCCCGGCTTCGTCCTTATAATACACCGCGGCGGTAACGCCCTCCAGCTTGTTGGAGCGGACCGCCTCATAGGCGAATCCGGCGGGATTGATCAGGAAGTTGATTTTCACGGAGACGCCGGCGTCAAAGTCATTGCCCTCCGTATCCACGCCGGCAACGGAAAGCGCGCCGGGGAGATATTTATGATCGGCGCTGTTGAAATAGCCGTCGCCCAGCCAGCAGCCGGAGGACGCGTCGTAGTGCAGCGCGATCTTTCTGACGTCGTCATTCTTCGTGCTGACCACGTACAGACGGTCGATCAGGTCGCTGTTTTCCACCTTCACACAGAAGGACAGGGGCTTGTCCTCAGACAGGGTCACGATGCTTTTCACCGCGTTCAGATCGTCGGCGTTCACCGTTACCGTATAGAAATTGTGTTCCAGCGTCAGGCTGCGGAACGCAGGGGCCGTCTCGCTGTAAAGCACGGTCAGTTCGCGGGTCAGGGTCTTTCCGGCGGCCTCGGCGGCAGCCTTGACCGTAACGGTATCGCCGTCGTTCACTTCACCCAGCGGAAGCGATGCGTTCCATTTACCGTCGGCGGCGGCTTTCACCGTCACCGTCTCTTCCGAATCGTTCACCGTGAGGACGACGCTGCCGCCGGGCACGGTAAAGCCGCAGACGTCAGCCGTGGGGACGCAGACGACCGTGGTGCCCGTCAGGGTCAGCTTTGCGGCCGCGGGCGCGGAAAAGGCCCGGTTGTTATCCGCCGCCCACTGCTGCGCGGCGGAATCTGCCTCGCCATAGACGACGGCCTGAGCGGGGAACGCGTTCTCGCCGATCTCCGTCAAAGCGGCGGGCACGGCGATAGCGGAAACCCATTGACAGTCCTTGAAGGCGTCTTTGCCGACGGAGGCCAGCGCCTCCGGCAGGGGCAGGTCGGCGATCGCGGTGTTGCCGGCAAACGCGGCGTCGCCCACGGCAGTCACGCTGTCGGGCAGCGCCAGCTCCGTCAGGGAGCAGCCGGAGAAGGCCTCGTCGCCGATGGTTTCCAGTCCGGCGGGCAGGGTCAGAGAGGTCAGAGAAGAACAGCCGGAAAAGGCGCCGTTCTCAACGGCGATATATCCCTCCGGCACATCGATGGAGGTCAGCGCGGAACAGCCGAGGAACTGCTCCTCCGCCACGGCGGAAGCGCCGGCGCTCAGCGTTGCGGTCTGAATGCCGGTACAGTTGGAGAAGGCCCGGCGGCCGACGGACGTCACGCTGTCCGGCAGGCGGATCTCTTTCAGCGAAGTGCAGTCAAAGAAGGCCGCGTTGCCCACGGTGGTCAGCGTTTCCGGCAGATCCGCCTCCACAAGGGAGGTGCAGCCGGAAAAGGCGGAGCCGCCGATGGTCTCCAGCGACTGCGGAAACAGCATCAAAGGCAGCGAAACACATCCGCAGAAGGTATAGTTGTCGATGACCGTCACCTGCTGCGGAACGTTCACGTCGGTGAGAGCGGCGCAGCCGTAGAAGGCGCCTGCGCCGATGGTTTCAACGCTTTCCGGCAGGGTCAGCGCTTTCAGCGCGGTGCAGCCGCAGAAGGCATAACGGCCCACGGCGGTCAGCGTCTCCGGCAGGGAGACCTCCTCCAGCGCCATGCAGCCGTAAAAGGCGTAATTGCCGAGGGCGGCAACGCCCTCCTCCACGACAAGAGCGGTCACGGAGGCGTTCTGATACCAGGGAGAACCGTTCCAGATGTAATCCTTCATGGCGCCGGTTCCGCCGAGGGTAAGAACGCCGTCGGCGTCCAGCGTCCACGTGACGTTGTCGCCCTGATCGCCGCACTCGCCCGCCGCGACGATTTCGCCCGCCGCCAGCGCAAAGGGCAGCATGCCGAAGACCAGCATCACAGATAACAGTACGGATAATACTTTTTTCATAGGTCGTTCCTTTCGCGATTTCGCAGTCGCTTTATTTGGATAACTTTTCCTCCACCAGCGCGCAGACGGTGAGGATCATAATGACGACGAGAATAAAGAGCGTAACGGAATAGGCGACGCTCAGTTGCAGGTAGTCCACCGTCACGGCGTTGCCCAGCAGCGCCCCCAGCACGGCGTTGTCACCGGCCTTGTTTCCGAGGATCGTGGACAGATTGATGGCGCCGGATACGAAGGGCTTGGCGAAACCGTTGAAGCAGGCGTTCATAATCAGGGCCGAAACGAAAGCCGCCGCGGAGAGACACAGCGGCACGATATGCTTGCTCATGACGGCGCTGAGCACCGTGAACACCAGCACCAGCAGCACCAGCAGCACGAAGAACACCAGCGCGGCGATCAGGAATTTATCCACCGCGTAGTCCTTCGTCAGCTTGTTTTTGAAGTCGTCGCCCAGATTGTCAAAGACGCTTTTCCATGCCTGCAGACTGGAGGTGTCGCCCTGCGACAGTTTGACAATGTCCTTGATGCTGGTATATTCGCCCAGCCCCAGGGTGCTTGTCAGCAGGTTCGTTTTCGTGCCGGAGGTATTGCCGGTGAGAGCGCCCAGCAGGCCGCTGGACACCATCGCCCGGATCAGCGGCAGGAAATACAGCACCGGGAAGATGGCGATGGAGAGAATGGGGGCGATAATGCGGTAGATGGTTTTCATATTTCAGGATCCTTTCAAAGGGAAATTACCGATATTTATTTGTGGAACTGTTTTTTTATTCAGATGTGTCGGCTGGGAGCTTGTCGGACAACAGGAACGCGTGGATTTCTTTCAGTTTTCTTTCGTCCAACTGTCTGATCCGGAAGGTTTTTTCCTCCGTCGTAACGCGCAGATACGCTGCGTTACGGAAGCTGCGGGGCACGAAGGTGATTTCCGTGACATCGCGGAACAGGAATTGAAAACGCTGCAATCTGCCGGGGAAGGAAACCAGCGCCGCCTTGACGCCGTGCTGCATGACGGCCACGTAGCTGCGACGCGCGGAGAAAAAGGTTATCGCCGCCAGTACGGCGAGAAGGAGCCCGACCACGCTTAAGACGACGCCCCACACCGATACCTGCTCCGCCAGACGCCAGTGCGTCCGCAGCAGGGAAAACCCGACCCGACCGGTCAGAGCGCCAAAAACAAGATAAGCGGCAGCCGAGAAAAAACTGTATGCTTTCAGGTCGTACCATTTCACCGCGCCGCCGAGACCGGTGGGGTCCTCCTGTTTTCCGCAGGCGGAACAGACGTGCCGCAGCGGATCCATCGTCCCGCCGCAGTAGGCGCAGACCGACGCGTTGATCGACGAGTTTTGTTCCATAACAGTTTCCTCCTTTTCCGTGTCAGGGGTTACTTCCATGAGGAATTCAGCGGGACGGTGCGGTTGAAGACCGGCGCGCCGGGTTGGGAATCGGGGTCGACGCAGAAGTAGCCGGTGCGCATGAACTGGAAGGCGCTGCCGGTCTCGGCGTTCGCCGCGTCCGGCTCCACCAGACAGTCCTTGCAGATCACCAGGGATTCCGGGTTGATGGCGTTTTCAAACTCCTCGTCGGAGAGGGAGGCGGGGTCCTCCGCGTTGAACAGGCGGTCGTAGAGGCGCACTTCGGACTTCACGAAGTCCGGGCCTGCCCAGTGGATGGTGCCCCGTACCTTGCGGCCGTCGGGGGCGTCGCCGCCCTTGGTGGCCGGGTCGTAGGTGCAGTGGAGGCAGGTCACCTCGCCGTTCTCATCCGTCTCATAGGAGGTGCAGGTGAGGAAATAGGCGCCTTTGAGCCGCACCTCATTGCCGGGGTACATGCGGAAGTATTTCTTCGGCGGGTCGACCATGAAGTCGGACTTTTCGATGTAGATCTCTTTGGCGAAGGTCACCTTGGATCTGCCGAATTCCGGATGGTCCGGGTGGCGGTCCAGTTCCAGCGTCTCGGTCTGTCCCTCGGGATAGTTGTCGATAATCACCTTCAGGGGATCCAGCACCGCCATGGCCCGGGGAGCGTTGGCGTTCAGCTCATCCCGCACGCAGGCCTCCAGCAGGCCGTAATCCACCACGGAGAAGGCCTTGGACACGCCCACCTTTTCGATGAAGGCCCGCAGCGCCTTGGCGGGGTAGCCGCGTCTTCTCATACCGCAGATGGTGGCCATACGGGGATCGTCCCAGCCGGAGACCATGCCGTCCTTCACCAGACGGATGTTCTTGCGCTTGCTGGTGATGCAGTAGTTGATGTTCAGCCGGGCGAACTCGATCTGACGGGGCGGCTCTTCAAAGCCGATCTGCTGGATGAACCAGTCGTACAGCGGCCGGTGGTTTTCAAATTCCAGCGAGCACAGCGAATAGGTCACGCCCTCCTTCGCGTCGGAAAGCGGGTGGGCGAAATCGTACATGGGGTAGACGCACCACTTGTCGCCGGTGTGGTGATGGTGCACGTGCATGATGCGGTAGATGGCCGGGTCGCGCATGTTCATGTTGGGGCTGGCCATGTCGATCTTGGCGCGCAGCACCTTTTCGCCGTCGGCGAACTCCCCGGCGGTCATCCGGGCGAAGAGGTCCAGGTTCTCCTCCACGCTGCGGTCCCGGTAGGGGCTGTTCTTGCCGGGCTCGGTCAGGGTGCCCCGGTATTCGCGCATCTGCTCCGGCGTCAGGTCGTCCACGTAGGCCTTGCCGTCTTTGATAAGCTTGATCGCGCACTCGTAGATGAAATCGAAGTATTCGGAGGCGTAGTACACGTTGGCCCATTTGAAGCCCAGCCACGCGATATCCTCCTTGATGGATTCCACGTACTCCACGTCCTCCTTGGAGGGGTTGGTGTCGTCCAGCCGCAGGTTGCAGATACCGCCGTATTTTTCCGCGGTGGCAAAGTCGATGCAGATGGCCTTGGCGTGGCCGATGTGGAGGTAGCCGTTGGGCTCCGGCGGGAAGCGGGTCTGCACGCGGGTATTCACCCCCGCGGCCAGATCCTCGTCGATGAAATCGTGGATAAAATTGGAATTGAGAGCGTTCTGTTCGTCCATATGTTGTCTCCCGTTTATGGTTTTCCGGTAGCGCGGCACCTCAGTGCCGCTTTCGGCGTAAACAATTATCAAAAAGATTTGTATTCAGGCTGCCTTCCCTTTTTCAGATACCGGAAATGGCATTGATCCGATGTTTGAAAAAGAATCTATCCGGGTATGAAAAAAAGCAGCCTCCTGGTCAAGGGGTGTTCACTCCAATGGAGGCTTAACCCTACAGTCGGCTACTTTTTATAATATAGCCGAAAAAAGGTTATTTGTCAAGGATGAATAAAAGATACAATCGTCAACAGCGGCACTGAGGAGCCGCGCTACGGGGTTATCCCAGCTTTTCAATCGCCGCTTTCACTCGGGCGATCGTCTCCTCTTTCCCGAGGATCACGGCCAGGTCCGTGCCGCCGCCGGGGGTGCTTCTGGTGCCCGCCAGGGCGATACCCAGCGGGTACAGCAGCTTGCCGTTCTTCACTTCCAGTTCGGCGGCCTTTTCGGCGCAGGCGGCGAAGATGGTTTCCGGCGTCCAGTCGGTCACGGCTTCCAGCACCGGCAGCAGCGTTTGCAGCGCCTCCAGCGCGCTCTGCGGGTCGGTCTTCATCTTCTTGTTGCAGTACAGATCGTTATCGTACTCCGGCACGCCGGCGATAAAGGCGATCTGCTCCGGGATCTCCCCCAGCACCTCGGTGCGGGGCTGCAGGTTCTTGCACAGCAGCGGCAGATCCCTGATCTTTGCCAGCAGCTCGTCGCCGATGACGGGCTTGGCCAGTTCGAGGAACTTCTCCGGCGCGAGGGCCTTGATATATTCAAAGTTGATGTGGCGGAGCTTCAGCGGGTCGAAGATGGCGGGGGATTTGCTGATCCGGGCAGGGTCCCAATCCTCGATCATCTCCTGCAAAGAGAAGATCTCCTTCTCGCCTTCCGGGCTCCAGCCCAGCAGCAGCAGGTAGTTGAGCACCGCTTCGCTGAGATATCCTTTTGCGACAAGGTCCTGATAGCTGGCGTCGCCGTTGCGCTTGCTCAGCTTCTGGTGAGCGTCCTTCATGACGGGCGGGCAGTGGATATACACCGGCGGCTGCCAACCGAAGGCCTCGTACAGCAGGTTGTATTTCGGCGTGCTGGACAGGTACTCGTTGCCCCGCAGCACGTGGGTAATGCCCATCAGGTGGTCGTCGATGACGTTGGCGAAGTTGTAGGTGGGCATGCCGTCGGATTTCAGCAGCACCTGATCCTCCAGCTCCTTGTTGTCCACCTCGATATGGCCGTAGATCAGGTCGTCGAAGGAGGTCTTTCCCTCCAGCGGCATCTTCTGGCGGATCACGTAGGGCACGCCGTTTTTCAGGTTTTCCTCGATCTCCTCTTTGGAGAGATTACGGCAGTGGCGGTCGTAGCTGCCCACGGTCTGCCCCGCGGCGATCTGCTCTTCTCTCATTTTTTCAAGGCGCTCCTCGGTGCAGAAGCAGTAGTAGGCCTTTCCCTCGGCCACCAGCTTTTCCGCCCATTCCTTGAAAATGCCCATGCGTTCGCTCTGCACGTAGGGACCCACGTCCCCGGGCTTGTCCGGCCCTTCGTCCCACAAAAGGCCCGTCTCGGTGAGGGTCTTGTAGATCACGTCCACCGCGCCTTCGACTTTCCGGCCCTGATCGGTATCCTCGATGCGCAGGATGAAGGTGCCGCCGCCGTGCTTGGCGGTGAGGAAGGTATAGAGCGCCGTCCGCAGGTTGCCCACGTGCATATAGCCCGTGGGGCTAGGGGCGAATCTCGTTCTGATATTGTTCATAATCCGGTTTCCTTTCGGAGATCATTCTCCATGATAGAAAATTTCATTTTATTATAATACATTATGATTAAAAAGTAAACTGTTTTTTCGGATTCTTTTCCGGAAATCCTCTTGTCTGCCGCGCCGGGCGCCTATTTCGATTTTTTCTCTGTCATAGAAATTGGCGACCGGAATCCGGCGGTTCTCCCGTCCGTCCCCTCAAAAAGACGATTCCGCCGTGATTTCTCCGGACGCCGTCCGGTCTTTTTCTGCTTGCATTATAAAGAAAAGTATGTTAAGATGACATCAGAATTGTTTTTTCGGAGGGAGAAGACATGAAAAAGTTTATCGCGTTGCTGCTCTGCGCGGCGCTGCTGGTACCGTTCGGGGCCCTTTCCGCCGCGGCGGCGGAGCCGGAAGTCAACCCGGCCTTTGCCGACGGCGAAAACAGCCTGATCGTGTTCGTCACGGGCATCGGCCAGTCCTGGTCCTACCTGTTCGACGACAGCTATCTGGCGGAGGACGCCTTTGAAAACGGCGACCTGCACGACTTTGAGAACTACGCCCCGCTGATTGCGGAGGACAAGTATTCCGCCAGCTGGAACCTGTTCAACAACAACATCGGCGACAATATCAAAGCGCCCGAGGCCATCAAGGCGGCGGCAAAGATCATCCTCAATCTGCTGGCCTCCATCGTCACCCGGAAAAACACCGTAAAAAAGGCGGACGTAGACGCGCTGGTGCGCCAGCTGTTCAAGTACAATCTGGTGGATGAAAACGGCAAGTGCGACCCCCACGTGATCACGCCCCGCTACACCATGCCCGTGTCGGAATACCCCGGCGTGATCAACGAACAGGGAGAATTTGAGAGCGAGGCGAAGGACCGCTTCTTCCGTTCCATTCCCTGTGAAGAGATCTGCCGTGAGCAGTTGGGTGAAAACTTTGAGGACTACCTCTACTGCTACAACTACTGCGCGTTTTCTTACACCTCTCAGAACGTGGAGGGGCTGCACGACTTCATCGAGACCATTCTGGCCGACAATAAGGTAGGGGCCGAAAAGGTGGTGCTGGTGCCCATGAGCATGGGCGCTTCCGTGGTCAGCGCATATCTGTACAAATATCCGGACGTGGCGGACAACCACGTGCGCCGGGTCGTTAGCATCGTGGGCTGCTGGCAGGGCAGCGACATTATTTACGATTTGCTGACCCAGCAATACGCCGACAACTCCGCAGACCTGTTCTACAACGGCATCATCGCCGATCTGGTGGGCGCCCCCTGGGGCTACCTCGTCAATTCCCTGCTGCGCCTCTTCCCCAAGGCGGGTCTCAGAGGTCTGGTGGATATGGCGCTGCAGTCCATTTCCGAAAATATCATTCTCAGCGCCCCCTCGCTGGCCGCGCTGGTACCCCCGGATACCTACGACGAAGTGAGCGGTCTGATCGCCTCCGACAAGGTCAGGGCTGAAACGGATATGTACCACGACGCCCAGGTGACGCTGCAAAACCGCATCGAAGCGCTGAAAGCCCAGGGGGTCACCTTCTCCTTCCTGTCCGGCTACGGTCTGCCCTTCGGCGCCATCACCAACGACTACAAGGCTTTCGGCTTTATGTATCACGCCGCCCGTACCAATTCGGACGAGATCATCGACGTGGACTCCACCGCCCCCGGCACCTCCTACGTTCCCTACGATCAGCAGTTTGAGGACGAGGCGGGCAGAGCCCTCTCCCCCGACAAATCCATCGACGTTTCCACCACCTGGAACAGGGATTCCTCCTGGTTCTTCTACGGACAGAAGCACGAGCTGGAATACAACAACACCGCCATTCGTCTGGCCATCAACCTGGCGCTGGGCAACATCAAAACGGTGGACGACTGCGCCGACCCCGATGGCGCGTATTACTTCCCGCAGTTCAACGGCGCCAGATACGTCAGGGAGCTGACGGATACCTACATCCCCGCGCTGGAAAGCTATCTTGCCAAGGGCAACACCCTGACGGCGGACCAGCAGGCGCTGTATGACAGGACCGTGGCCATGGTGAACAGCACCGTGAACGATTTTGACGCCGACAACGCCCTGATGGAGGAATTCTATCAGATGCTGGTGGACCTGGGCCTTTATGAAGCCCCGCAGCAAAAGGACGACAAGCTGGCGGACTTCTTCACCGACGCGATGAAGAAGGGCAACGATTTGACCTACAGCCTGTTCGGCGCCAAGGGCTATCTGGATTTCGGCCCCGTCTGCTGATTTTTGACACACCGTAGCACGGCGCATTGCGCCGTCTGACGCGTTCGGAAACAATCCCCCAATGGTGTCAGATGTCCTTTTCCCTGTGAAAACCATTCCAGGGAAAACTGAGTACCATGGGGAACCACCTGACGGCGCAATGCGCCGTGTTACCAAATAAAACGCGATCGGACGACCCTCCGGTCGCGCTGTTTTTCAAAGGAGATAACCATGCCCGGACAATTTTTCGCGCTGTTTTCGCGCATGAAGAATATCAACCGCTGGGCGCTGATGCGCAACACGCGCAGCGAATCCCTGAGCCAGCACAGTTTAGAGGTGGCCGCCACCGCCCACGCGCTGGCGCTCATCGGCAACCGCCGCCTCGGCAAGTCATACAACGCCGACCGGGCGGCGCTGATCGGCATGTACCACGATATGCCGGAGATCATCACCGGCGACATGCCCACCCCCGTCAAATACTACAACCGGAAGATCCGGGACTGCTACGGCGAGATCGAAAACGCCGCCCGGGACGCGCTGCTGGAGACCCTGCCGGAGGACCTGCGGGAGGATTATCGCCCCCTGCTGGCGCCAGACGAGACCGCGGACCTGTGGAAGCTGGTGAAGGCGGCGGACAAGATCTCTGCGCTCATCAAGTGCAAGGAGGAAGCCCAAAGCGGCAACCGGGAATTTGAAAAAGCGGAACAGGCCACGCTGCGCGCGCTGGCGGAGATGAACTGTCCCGAGGCGGAGATCTTCGTCAAAGAGTTTCTGGGCAGCTTCGATCTGGTGCTGGATTCTGTTCTGACCCAGGAGGATAAAACATGAACACCATTGACATTCTGAAGGCCGTCTGCGGCGCGCCCGGCGTTTCCGGCGCGGAAGGGGACGCCGCCGCGGTGATCGCCTCATTTCTGAAACCCTATACCGGCGACGTGCGGACGGACGCGCTGGGCAACCTGATCGCCACCCTCAACCCCGGCAAAGAAAAGAGCGTCGTCCTCACCGCCCACATGGACAAGATCGGTCTGGCGGTGACGGGTATTGACGAAAAGAGCGGCTTTCTGCGCATTGCCCGGGTGGGCGGCACGGACCTGCGGGTGATGGCGGCGGCCCGGGTGAGGGTCTACGGCAAAAAGACGCTGGATGGCGTCGTCATCAGCACGCCCCCGCACTTGGCGGACAAGAGCAGCGTCAACAAGGTCACGCCCATCGACAAACTGGCGGTGGACTGCGGCCTGCCTTTTGAAGAGATCAAAGAGCTCGTCTCCGTGGGCGACCGCATGGAGCTGCGCCTGCCCTTTACGGAACTGGCGAACGGCAAGGCGACCTCCCCCTTCATGGACAATTCCGCAGGCTGCACGGCGGTGCTGAAGGCAATTGAAAAAATCGCCGGGCAGGACTGCCCCTGTACGGTCCACGCGGTGTTCGCCACCCGCGAGGAGGTGGGCAAGCAGGGGGCCAGAACCGCCCTCTTCGGCCTTGCCCCGGATGAGGCGCTGGTGACAGACGTGAGCTTTGCCGCCGCCCCCGGCGTGCCGGAGGAAAGCAGCGCCAGGCAGGGCAGCGGCGCGATGATCGGCTGCTCTCCCATTTTGCAGAAGGACATGACCGATACGCTGAAGGCGCTGGCAAAAAAGGAAGGAATCCCCTACACCGTGGAGGTGCTGGGGCGTTCCACCGGCACCGACGCGGACGTGGCGGTGATCACCGGCGCGGGGGTGCGGACGGGGCTGCTCTCCATTCCGCTGAAAAACATGCACACCGCCGCCGAGCTGGTGAAGATCAGCGACATCGAGGCCGTGGCCGACCTGATGGCGGCCTATGTCATGGGCAGATAAAGCGCATTTCCATCAAATAATGACAGGAGGCGCTGCAATGGACACGGATCACGGAACTGACAGCGAACTGTTTCCGACGGACGACGCCGTCGCAGACAACGAAGAAATTGCCGCTGCGGACGGAACTGCAAAAGAACAGGACGAAACCGCGAAAAAGACGGCGGCTGCGTCCCGGCGGGCGCATTCACGGCCGGATTTCGGCTGCCTTGCCGGCCCGCTGTGCTGCTGGCGATCATTCTGTTCTTCGGATGGGTGATCATCGGCGCCATCGTCGAAGTGGAAAAGGATAAACAAGCGGCGAAGCGGCGGTATCGAGAAGCCCTCTACCCCTCCCACAGCTACTCTTCACAGCGCTCCTCCGGCGGTTCAAAATCGGGAAGCGCGTCCTCCGGGTCCTCTTCCGGCGGTTATACGCCGAAGAAATCCGGCGGCAGCAGCCGGGACGACGAATACAACGCGGCGGATTTCGGCAACGCAGAGGACTTTTACGACGAACATTACGATGATTTCTTCGACTACTACGACGCCGAAGATTACTGGAACGAACACAACTGAAAAGAGGCACAATATGCTTGATCTGTTGAAACAATTATGCGAACTGGACGGCACCTCCGGGCGGGAGGCCGCCGTGCGGGACTTCATTATTTCAAAGCTGAACGGCGCGCCTTACCGGGTGGACGCCATGGGCAACCTGATCGTGGAGGTCAAGGGGAAACAGCCCGCGAAAAACAAAGTCATGCTCTGCGCCCACATGGACGAGGTGGGCGTGATCGCCACCTTCATCAAGGGCGACGGTACCGTGAAATTCACCACCGTGGGCGGCATCAACCCCGCCGTGCTGCTGGGGCGGCAGGTGCGGTTTGAAAGCGGCGCGGTGGGCGTCATCGGCGTCAAGCCCGTCCACCTGTGCGGCGAGGAAGAGAAAAACGCGCTGCCGGGCGTGCCGGAGATGCACATTGATCTGGGCGCGGACAGCCGCGAGGAGGCGGAGAAGCTGATTTCCGTCGGCGACACCGCCGTGTTCACCAGCGAATATACCGAAATGGGCGATAAACTCCTCTCCAAGGCCATCGACGACCGGGCCGGCTGCGCCATTATGCTGGATATGATCCGGCAGGGCGTGACATACGACACGGTCTTCTGCTTCAACACCCAGGAGGAAGTGGGCCTGCGGGGCTCCGGCGTGTCGGCCTTCTCCGTGGACCCCGACTACGCCGTCGTGCTGGAGGCCACCACCGCGGCGGATATCATCGGTTCGCCGGAGGAAAAGCAGGTCTGCGTGCTGGGCAGGGGCGCGGCGGTCTCCTTTATGGACAACGCCACGGTCTACGACCCGGCCCTGTTCAAAAAAGCTTTTGCCGTCGCGGCGGAAAACGACATTAAAATCCAGCCCAAGACCATGGTGGCGGGCGGCAACGACGCGGGCAGCGTCCACAAGAGCCGCGCGGGCGTGCGCACCATCACGGTGAACGTGCCCTGCCGGTACATCCATTCCGCCTCCTGCGTGTGTGACAAAAACGACGTGCTGGAGGCGCGGCAGCTGGCGGAAAAGATCGGTGAAGCCTTTGCGATGGCGTAAGCTGACCTTCCGTCAGCCGACGGAAGGGGACGTGCCCGCCCTGCTGGATTTCAGCCGGAACCACCCCTGGGGCGCGGAAATCTACACGACCGCAACGCTCTGCGAGGCGCAGCCGGCCATCGGCAGTCT
The DNA here is from genome assembly GCA_902788995.1 of Oscillospiraceae bacterium. Taxonomy (GTDB): domain Bacteria; phylum Bacillota; class Clostridia; order Oscillospirales; family Acutalibacteraceae; genus RUG806. Next base: position 6,959 of record CADAMO010000035.1, on the reverse strand, counting down.
CTGGATGGGCTCGGACGAAAAAAAACGTCTGCGGCTGGTGATCTGCGACAACGGGGCGTATATCACGTATCTGACGGCCCGCCGCTGCATTGCCGCAAAACCGCCGGAGGACGAAGAGGGGCCTGACCTGTTCGCCCGCCCCAAACTCCGTTACCGGCTCTGCCGGATGGTCTACCGGGGAAAGGCGGCAGCGGTTCCCGAAGGCGTTGAACCGCTGCGGGGCGGCGCGCTGCTGGCCATGTATGAGGCGATCAGAGAGCCGGGCGCGCGCAGCGAAAACACAGAAAAACGCTACGTATTCCGGGCGCGGAGCGTCAACGCCGGGCTGGCGGAGACCTTCGCCGTCTACGAGAACGAAAGCCTTGCTTCCACCGCCTCTGTCGTCGCATCCAACGCCGTCGCCGCGCTGATCGGCGACGTTTACACCGTTTTCGCATTCCGTTTTCAGGGATACGCCACCCGCCTGACGGAGGCCTGCGTCGCCCACGCGCGGCGGCAAGGCCTGACCCCGGCGCTGTATTGCGAAAAGCCCATGAAACGGTTTTACCGGCGGATGGGGTTCCGCTGAACCCGCACTTTCGCCGATTTCACAGGATTGATACAAAAGGTTCATCACGGATTCTGTGGAATGGAAAAGGATGAACAGTTTTAGGTCCAGCCTTTTTCAAAAGGCTGGCAAGGTCTCGGGGCGGAGCCCTGAGTCGCCCGCCGCAGCGGGCGAAATCCCTGCGCTTTTAAAGCGCAGCGATGCGCCGCCGGTGGCGGAGCAAGCGAGGGATTTGAGTGAAGAAACAAGGAGCAATGGCGCCGCTCCAAGGCGACAGTGCGACTATGTTTCTGAGGGTCTTCCTTAAGCGCGAAGCACCTCTATCCCACAATTATTCGTGAAGGGGCATACAAAAATACACGGGACCCCGGACGATCGTCCGGGGTCCCGTGCCGCGCAACAACGGTTATTTTAAGATTCATTGACCCGCTTGCCGGTGATATGCTCCGGCGTGAGGGAAAAGAGCAGGGTGCGGTGGAGGTGCCTGTCGATCTCCTCCTGAATATACGCCTCGTCGGAGGTGAATTTCCGGCTGAGGCGGCGGGTCATCTCCACGACCGTCTCCCGGTCCTCCACCACCTCGATCCGACCGAAAACGATCACGCTTTTGAAATTCAGCGCCCAGGTGTCGGAGGGCTCCCCCTCGCCGTAGACGCAGTAAGAGGCCTTGTCGTGGGCCTTAATGGCGTCGATCTTGTGGCCGGAATTGCCGCTGTGGAAATACAGCTTGCCGTCCTCTTCACAGTAATAATGGTTGTGGGGCACGGCGTAGGGGTAGTCCTCATCCCCCAGCAGCGCCAGCACGCCGCGCTTTTCGCGTTTCAGGATGTCGAGGCACTCTTCGCGCGTCAGCGCCTGTTTTTTGCGGACGATTTCTCTGAACATGTTTTCTCCTCCTTTTCGGGAAAGCGCCGCGTCGCGGCGCGCTTTCGGCTTCGCCCTGCCGCCCGGAAGGGCAATTTCGGCAGGCGTAAAAAAGGATCGGGTCGCCTGCGCGGCAGCCCGGCGGTATCCGGTCGGCCCGCGCTACACCAGCAGTTCCTTCAGGTGCAGCTTGCGGTTCTTGGGGAAATTCTGATTATCCAGACATTTTCTGATGGCGCGGTTGTGGATCTCCGTCTCCAGCAGATGGTTTTCAAAATAGGGCAGCGCGGCCTCATACTGCTTTTCCAGCGCCGCGGCGTAAAAACCGGGCAGGGCGGTTGCGATATCCGGCGTCAGGTCCCGGACGGAATAGACCATATCCAGCACCTTGGGGGTAAAGCCCTCGTCAAGAAAGCTGCGGGTCAGCATGTTAATGCCGAAGCGCACGGTGAAGGAGCGGTAAGAGATCAGCCACAGGCTGATTTCCTTCAGCAGCTCGCCGGAATGGCGGGCAAAGGCCTTGGGGGCCAGCAGGTCGCAGGTCTCCGCGTTGTCGATATAGGGCAGAAAGGCCTCCGTCAGCTCCAGGGCGGAGGAATATTTTTTCTTGGTGTTGATGAGATAGGCGTGAAGGTCGTTTTCCTCCGCGGTCCCGTGGGGCAGCAGGCGCAGGTACTCCGTCATTTTGGCGGTGCCCGCCAGCGTCTGCGCGTACTGACGGATCTCCGCCCGCGGCACGCCCAGCACCGCGTCCTCCTCCGTATGGCCGAAGCAGGCATACCGCACCGCGCGGCAGGAGGGGTCGGCGCAGGCCGTCAGATGCTCCCGGATCTCCCGTTCCACCTGCAGGGGGAAGGGCTTTTTCGGCACGTGGGCCATTTTCGCCTTGACGGTATCGTAAATTTTGATATGCTCGGCAGGGTCCATGCCCTGCTCCAGGTAGTTGATCAGCAGCATGGCCGCGCCGTCGGAATCGCTGCCCGCGTTGTGGTGGTCCAGCGAAATTCCCAGCGCCTCGCACATGGTGTCCAGCCGGTGATTTTCAAGGTCGGGATAGCAGAGATTGCCCATGGTCAGCGTGCAAAGGCACTTCACCGTGGGCGTCCACTCGATGCCGTAAGAGCTGAGGCAGTTGGAGAGCACGTGCAGATCCCCCTGGGCGCTGTGGGCCACCAGGATACGGTTGGTCAGCAAATCCCTGATATCGTCCCAGATCTCCGGGAAGGTGGGCTTATCCGCCACCAGCGCCGCGTTGATGCCGGTGAGCTCCGCCGCGTAGGGGTCAAAGCGGCATTCGGGGTTGACGAGGGAATAGTACCGTCTGACGATGCGACGGTTTTCGATCACGGAAATCCCGATCGCGCTGATCCGGTCGCCGAACCGGTTGGGCATTTCCAGATCGAACGCCACAAACTGTTCCGTAAAGCACCCCTCCTGCCTTTTTCATATCCCGTACAGTTTAGCGTATTTTGCGAAAGATGTCAACTTTCCGCGCCTTTTTTATCAAAAAAAAGGGAATTTGACAAATACAGAAAAATGGGGTATAGTAACAATATCAGTTTTGAAATAATAAGACGGCGTGAACAAAAAAGGGGAATGCCTATGCTGAAAAAACGGTTGCCGGAAAAGATCGATTTTGAGAAATACGTCATGCGGCTGTTTGCCGCGTGGTGCCTGAGCGCGTTCTTCTTCAATCTCGCCGGCGGCGCGACGCTGGCGATCGCCGCCGCGGCCCAGACCAGCATTGTGACCTTTGCGCTGGTTTTCGCCCTGCAGTTTCTCATCGTTTCGCTGATCGCCATGGCGCTGCGCCGGAAGCATAAAGAGCGGGCGGATATCGGCATTCTGACGTTTGCCTTTACCCTCTACGCGCTGATCACCATCCGGGAGGCGGAATCCTGGTATTACGGCCTCGGCATGGCGGCGCTGGCGGCGATTCTCGCCTTTTACGCCTATCATAAGGGCTGGCTCTGCCTGAAGAGCTTCGTCAGCAGCGTGGGCAAGTGGGTCGCCATGGCGGTCATGTTCGCCGTCTTCGTGCTGCTGGTGGGCGGCACCGCCATCGCCCGGTACAAAAGCTTCACCGCGCCCAACTACGACTTCGGCATCTTCTGCCAGATGTTCTATAACATGCGCCGGACCCTTGCGCCGGTGACCACCTCCGAGCGGGATATGCTGCTGTCCCACTTCGCCATCCACATCTCCCCTATTTTTTACGTGATCCTGCCCCTCTACGCGCTGTTCCCCTCCCCCGTCACGCTGGAGCTGGTGCAGCCGCTGATCCTCGGCAGCGCCGTGCTGCCCGCCATGCTGCTGGCCAAGCACTATCGCCTTTCCAACCTGCGGACGGTGCTGGTGTGCTTTCTGACCCTGTTCCACCCGGCGCTGGTCAGCGGCACCAACTACGACCTGCACGAAAACTGCTTCCTCTTTCCGCTGCTGCTGTGGGTCTTTTACTTCTTTGAGACGAACCGCTACGCGCTGATGGCGGTCTTTTCCCTGCTGACGCTGGCCGTCAAGGAGGACGCGGCGATCTACCTGATCTTCTTCGCCCTCTACGCGCTGCTCAGCCGCGGCAGACCCAGAACCGCCGGAGCGATGGCCTGCGGGGCGCTGGCTTACTTCTTTATCGCCATCTACCTGCTGACGAAATACGGCAACGGCGTCATGTCCGGCCGGTATGAAAATTTCCTGCCCGAGGGCGGCTCGCTGGTGGAGGTCGTCAAAAACGTGCTGGTCAACCCCGGCTATGTGTTCACACAGCTTTTCGTGGACAACGACGGCGGTTACGCCGCCAAGCTGCTGTTCGCCCTGCAGCTCTTTGCGCCGCTGGGCTTTCTGCCCTTTGCGGTAAAGAAGGTCTCACGGCTGTTATTGCTGCTGCCCATGGTGCTGGTCAACCTGATGACGGTCTACCCCTACCAGTACGATATCGGCTTCCAGTACCACTTCGGGGTGCTGGCCTTCCTCGTGTATCTGTCAGTGGTGAACCTGGGGGAGATGTCCCCGCCCACCGCCAAAAAATTTCTCGGGATCAGCGCGGCGGTCACCGCGGTGCTGTTCGCCGTGGCGGCCTTCCCCCGGAGCACCTATTATTTCTCAAAATATTTCTCCAACCGGGACGACTACGCCGTCATGAACGAGGCGCTGGCGGAGATCCCCGACGACGCGACGGTGATCTGCTCCACCTATCTGCTGCCCCACCTGTGTGAGCGGGACGAGATCTACGAAGACTGGTACCATCAGACAGATGAGACCGAGGACGCGGATTTCGTGATCCTCGATATGCGCTACAACTATGCAGAATACCGGGAAAAATATGAGGCGCTGGGCTATACCGATATCCGCATCGTCTCCAACGGCGACACGCCGCTGCTGTGCGTCATGCAGAGGGAAACGCCGTGAAGAACGCCCTCAAAGCGCTGGTGATCCTCTGCGCCGCCGCGGTCTGCGTCCTGCGGTTCGTCTCCTTTCAATACGAAGCCGCCCTGTCCCCGGGGCTGCGGCGCGCCTTTTTCATCATCAGCCTCGCGGCTGCTGCGCTCTGCGCGGCCGGCGCGGCGCTGTGGGTCATCACAGAGAAAAAAGAGAAAAATGGGACTTGAGTTTTGAGCCCTTTTTGTGTATGATAAAACTATCCTCATCAACCTATCAGACAGGAGTCAGATCATGAAAAAGAAAGGTTTTTACGCTGTACTTGCCGCCGTTCTCGTGATGGCGGTGATTCTGTCAAACTTTGCGGTTCCCTCCTTCGCCCGCCGCAAGCTGGGCGACGTGGACGGCGACGGGTTTATCACATCCGCCGACGCGCGGATCGCCCTGCGGGCCTCCGTCAAGCTGGAGAACCTGTCGAAAGAAGAAGAACTGGCCGCCAACGTGGACGGCGACGGGTTTGTTACTTCCGCCGACGCCCGGCTGATCCTTCGCGCCTCCGTCAAGCTGGAAACGTTGGACGACGTGTACGTGGAGGCGGACGAGACCACGGAACCCGTTGCGCCGGTCCCCGAAACCACCACGGAGCCCGCAACGCCCGATCCCGAAACCACGACGTCCGTAACGCCTGACCCTGAGACCACGACGCCTGTAACGCCTGACCCTGAGACCACGACGCCTGTAACGCCCGACCCCGAGACCACCACGGAGCCGGAAACGCCCACTCAGCCCGACCTCCCCGATTTCATTCCGCCCGAAAAGGACAATGAATACGAAATCCTGCGCAGCGGCACCTATTCCTTCACCGGCAAAACGGTGGACGGCAGCGGCAGCAGCGATCTGGAGATCGCCAAGACGCCCAATTCCCTCTACCTCGGCGCAAAATTCAACGACATCAAAATCGCGGTGCTGACCATTGATGACAACGTCAATGACGACAAAGACGGCAAAGTCTATCTGGTCAACCCCAAGGAGAAACGGTATCTGGACCTGAATACGCCCGTCATGAAAGCGGAAATGAAGGCGCTGAACATGGACGTGAACGAGTTTGCCAGCACCGGCTCTTTTGATTTCAGCTTCTTCCCCCCGCTGGAGGAAGCCACCCGCAGCGAGCGGGTCGGCAGCTACGTGAAATACGTGTTTGAAGCCGCCAGCGGCTCCATCAACGTGACCATGTACGGCAAAAAGCTGATCAGCCTTGAAAACGCCCGCGACGGCAGCGTCTACCGGATCGACTTCACGGAGGTCACCAATACCGTGCCCTCGGAAAAGCGTGAGCTTTCCGGCCTGAAGAAGACCGGCCAGACCATCTTTATCACCACCCTGTTTACCAACTGACGGAGAATGACCATGGGAAACAACGCAACTGAAACCAGAAAAACCGTTCTCAGCTTCGTGCAGGCCTCCGGCACGCCGACGCTGGGCAATTATCTCGGGGCCTTCAAGAACTGGCACGACATGGCCGCCGAAAACGACTGCATCTTCGGCGTGGCCGATCTGCACGCCATTACCGTGCGCAGCGAGCCGAAGGACCTGCGCCGCCGCTCGGTGGAGATGTACGCCATGCTGCTGGCGCTGGGGCTGGACCCCGAAAAGAACATCGTCTTTTTACAGAGCCACGTGCCAGAGCATTCCCAGCTGGCGTGGGTGCTGAACTGCTACACCCAGTTCGGCGAGGCCAGCCGCATGACCCAGTTCAAGGATAAATCCCAGCGCCACGCGGACAACGTGAACGTGGGCCTGTTCACCTACCCCATCCTGATGGCGGCGGATATCCTCCTCTACGGCGCGGATCAGGTGCCCGTGGGCGACGACCAGAAGCAGCACCTGGAGCTGGCGCGGGATATCGCCGAGCGCTTCAACGGCCTGTACGGCGAGGTGTTCAAAATCCCGGAGCCCTATATCGGCAAGAAGGGCGCAAAGATCCTGTCTTTACAGGAGCCGGAAAAGAAGATGAGCAAATCCGACGCCAACCAGAAGGCCTTCATCTCCCTCACCGACCCCACGGACGTGATGGTGAAAAAGATCAAGAGCGCCGTCACCGACAGTGAGGGCTGTGTGCGCTATGCGGACGGCAAGGACGGCATCAACAATCTGATGTCGATTTACAGCTGCT